>NZ_JBSGJA010000005.1:0-420038 GCF_053605345.1 Amycolatopsis sp. NPDC003865
ACCAACCCCCCCCCCCACCACCCCCTTCTTCCCACCCCCCCCCCACCCACCCCCAAGTCGTTCTTTATTTATAACACTTTAAAAAACCCTGTTTCTCACTCACGACCGGGGTGCGGGAGACTGCCTGCCTCAGCCGGAGTCGCGCTTGCCCATCAGGGAGAACGCGACCACCAGCGCCACCGCGACCCACGTCAGCAGCGTCCCGCCGCCGGTCAGCGGACCGAGGTAGGTCGCCGAGTCCGTCTTGAGCTGGGCCGTGCTCAGCTGCTCCGCGGCCGACGCCGGGAAGTACGCCAGGATGTCGCGCTGGACCCACGCCGGCAGCAGCGCGCCCAGGATCGCCGGGGCGAAGATGAAGCCGATCGCCGTCGCGATCGCGCCCGCCGCGCTGCGCATCATCACGCCGAACGACAGGGCCAGCAGCGCGAACGCCGCGAACTCCGCGCCCCAGCCGAGCAGGCTGCGCACCACGCCCGGGCCGCCGAGGCCCAGGGTCGGGATGTTCGGGTTGATGCCGAGCACCAGCTGGCCGATGAAGAACGCCGCCGCGGCGAACACCGTCCCGAGCACGAACGCCAGCAGCCCGACGACCACGGCCTTCGAAATCAGGACCCGGCCGCGGTGCGGCGTGATCGCCAGGGTCAGGCGCATCATCCCGGTCGAGTACTCGCCGGACACCGCCAGCACGCCCAGCACCGAGATGAGGATGAGCCCGAGGTTCATCCCGACCATGGCGGTGCCCGCCGAGTCGAAGTCGGCCGTCTGGCCGGCGGGCAGGTTCTGGTAGTCCTGCTCGGTCAGGAAGCTGAACAGCACGGAGAACCCGACGCTGACGACGGCCGCGAAGATGACGACGACCCAGGTCGAGCGGACCGACTTGAGCTTGGTCCACTCGGCGGCGAGCGTGTTGGTGATGCCCGGCGAAGTCTTCGCGGCGGGCAGTGCGGTTGCGGTCGTCATGTCAGTCCGTCCCTTCCGACGCGAGCGCCCGCACGGTCTCGAGCACCTTCTCCTCCGCCGGCGCCGCGCCGCTGTGCGACCGGTACTGCACGCTGTCCTTGGTGAGGTCCATGAACGCGGCCTCGAGGCTGGCGCGCACCGGCGTGAGCTCGTGCAGCCCGAGCCGGCGCTCCAGCGCGAGGTCGCCGATCTCCGGCGCGTCCAGGCCGACGACGTTGAGCGAGCCGTCGTCCAGCTTCGTCACCTTGGCGCCCGCGCGTTCGAGGGCTTCGGCGAGCTCGGTCGCGCTCGGCGAGACGACGTGGACGTGGCTGCGCGCGCTGCGCTGGGTGAAGTCGGTGATCGGCATGTCGGCGATCAGCTCGCCGCGGCCGATCACGATGACGTGCTCGGCGGTCTCTTCCATCTCGTTCATCAGGTGGCTGGACACGAAGACCGTCCGCCCCTCGGCGGCGAGGTCCTGCATCAGCGTCCGGATCCAGTAGATGCCCTCGGGGTCGAGGCCGTTGACCGGCTCGTCGAACAGCAGCGTCGGCGGGTCGCCGAGCAACGCCGTCGCGATGCCGAGCCGCTGGTACATGCCGAGGGAGAAGTTGCCGACCTTCTTGCCGGCGACGTCGCCGAGGCCGACGGTGTCGAGCACCTCGTCGACGCGCTTGCGGGGGATGCCGCCGGCCTGGGCCACCCACTGCAGGTGCCGGTAGGCGGTGCGCGCGCCGTGGACGGCCTTGGCGTCCAGCAGCGCGCCGACCTCGCGCATCGGCGCGGGCAGGTCGCGGTAGGCCTTGCCGTTGACGGTGACCGAGCCGCCGCTGGGGGCGTCCAGGCCGAGGATCATCCGCATGGTGGTCGACTTGCCCGCGCCGTTGGGGCCGAGGAAGCCGGTCACGACGCCGGGCTTGATGTCGAACGACAGCCCGTGCACGGCCGTCGTGTCGCCGTACCGTTTCGTCAGGTCTCGTGCTGTGATCAAGCGCCCGCTCCGTATCCGATCCTGTGTGCCTGGGTCAAGTGAACCGGTTGCCACGGCCGTCGTGCTACGGCACAAGGTGGCTTCTCACCGCAACCAAAGTTGCAACCCCCGTACCGGCGTGATCTTCCCAGCACGCGGGTGGGCCGGCAACTCGGGGAAACGTCAACTTTCGATGGTCGAATGACGACTTTCGAGGACTCACAACGCAGTTTTCGCTGTGCTTGAATCGATCACAGGCAATCATCCGTCGAGTGTCACCGAGGAGTTTCCCATGGCCAAAGAACAAGGCGGCCGCCCGTTCGTTTCCCTCGTCATGGGGCTGATCCTGGTCGCGGGCGGGATCGCGATCATCCTCAACGCGGGCGAGCACACCATCGGCGTGATCGGCGGCGCGGTGACGATCCTGGCGGGGGTGGCGTTCTTCGTCCGCAGCGCGGCGTCCCGCAAGACGACGGCCGCCGGACGGCGCCGTTTCTTCATTTCCTGAAAGCACTTCCGGACGGGCTTCGCGGCCGTCCTGGTGTCCCGGTCGGGGGGTCACCAGGACGGCCGTTTCGCGTTTCAGCCTTCGTCGGCGCCGAGAGCCAGCCGCACCAGGTCGTCGACGTCCAGCTCGCTCAGGTCGTCGGCGCTCTCCCCGGCGTCGTCCACTTCGGACTCCGGGAACAGTTCTTCGCCGAGGCACCCGGCCAGCGCGGCCGGGGTCGGGTAGTCGAAGATCAGCGTGGCCGGCAGGCGGACGCCCGTCGCCGCGGTCAGCCGGTTGCGCAGCTCCACCGCCGTCAGCGAGTCGAAGCCCAGCTCCTTGAACACCCGGGCCGGGTCGACGACGCCGCCGTGGCCCAGCACCGCGGCCACCTGCGCGCACACCAGGTCCAGCAGCGCCTGCCGCCGGTCCTCGGCGGACATCCCCGCCAGCCGCTCCCGCCGGCCGTGGTCGCCCTCGGCCGCACGGCGCCGGATCGTGGTCCGGACCAGTCCGCGCAGCTGCTCGGGGACGTCGGGGCCCAGCGCGCGCGGGTCCACCAGCATCGGCACCAGCACCGCGTCGGGGGCGTCCAGCGCCGCGTCGAACAGCGCCAGTCCCTGGTCCGCGGGCAGCGGCGGCAGCCCGGACCGCGCCATCCGGCGCACGTCGGCGTCGGAGAGCCCGGCCGTCATGCCGCCGGCCGGGAGCCACGGGCCCCACGCCAGCGCCAGCGCGGGCAGTCCCGCCGAACGCCGTCGCCGGGCCAGCCCGTCCAGGAAAGCGTTTGCGGCGGCGTAGCTGGCCTGCCCGGGCGCGCCGAGCACACCCGCCGCCGAAGAGAACAGGACGAACGCGGACAGGTCGTGGTCGCGGGTCAGCTCGTCCAGGTTGGCCGCGGCCACCGCCTTCGGCCGCAGGACGGTGTCCAGCCGGTCCTCCGAAAGCGCTTCGACGAGCCCGTCGTCGAGCACCCCCGCCGCGTGCACCACCGCGGTCAGCCGCACCCCGGCCAGGAGCTTCGCCAGCGCCTCCCGGTCCGCCGCGTCACACGCGACCACGGCTGCCTCGGTCCCGAGCGCGGCCAGCTCGGCGCACAGCTCGGGGACGCCATCGGCCCCCGGGCCGCGACGGCTCGTCAGCAGCAGGTGCCGGACGCCGGACGCCGCGAGGTGCCGGGCCAGCAGCCGCCCGAGCCCGCCGGTGCCGCCGGTGATCAGCACGGTGCCGTCGGGATCGAGTGGCGCGGGCACGGTCAGCACGACCTTGCCGACGTGCTTGGCCTGGCTCACGTGCCGGAACGCGGCGGGCGCGCGCCGGACGTCCCACGCGGTGACCGGCACCGGCGTCAGCGCGCCGTCGGCGAACCAGGCCAGCAGCCGGTCGAACAGCTCGCGGATCCGGTCGTACCCGGCCTCGACCAGGTCGAACGCCTGGTACCGGACGCCGGGGTGCGCGGCCGCGACCGTCGCCGGGTCGCGGACGTCGGTCTTGCCCATCTCGAGGAACCGGCCGCCGCGCGGCAGCAGCCGCAGCGACGCGTCCACGAAATCCCCGGACAGGGAGTCGAGCACGACGTCGACGCCGCGTCCGCCGGTCGCCGCGCGGAACGCGGCCTCGAAGTCCAGGGTCCGCGAGGAGGCGATGTGGTCGTCCGCCAGGCCGCCCGCCCGCAGCGTGTCCTGCTTGCCGGTGCTCGCGGTGCCGTAGACGTCCGCGCCGAGCAGCCGTGCGAGCTGCACCGCGGCCATGCCGACGCCGCCCGCCGCCGCGTGCACCAGGACGCTCTCGCCGGGCCGCAGGTCGCCCAGGTCGGTCAGGGCGTAGAGCGCGGTCAGGAACACCACCGGCACCGACGCGCCCTGCGCGAACGAGAGCCCGGCGGGCAGCGGGCAGACCATGCGCTCGTCGACCTCGGCCACCGGCCCGAACGCGCCGCCGAACAGGCCCATCACCCGGTCGCCGGGCGCGAAGCGGGTGACGCCGGCGCCGACCGCCGTGACGACCCCGGCGGCCTCCAGCCCCGGCGAAGTCGCCGGGCCCGGGTACATGCCGAGGGTGTTGAGAACGTCGCGGAAGTTCACGCCGGCGGCACGCACGGCGATCCGCACCGCGCCCGGCGCCACCGGTCCGGCGAACTCGGGGCAGGGCACGACGGTCAGCCCGTCGAGGGTGCCGCGCTCGGCGATGTCGAGCCGCCACGGCCCGGCGGGGACGGTGAGCGCGTCGGTTTCCTTGGCCAGCCGCGCCACCCTGGCCGTGCCGGCGCGCAGGGCGACCTGGTTCTCCCCCGTCGCCAGCGCGGCCGCGGGATCGGCCGAGCCGTCGGAGTCGACCAGCACGAACCGGCCGGGGTGCTCCGACTGCGCCGAGCGCACCAGGCCCCAGACCGCGGCGAGCGCGGGATCGGGCGGCCCGTCGCCGTCTTCGGCGACGACCGCGCCCGAGGTGAGCAGCGCCAGTTTCGCCTCGGCGAACCGGTCTCCGGCGAGCCACGCCTGGACGAGGGCCAGCGCGTCGTGCACCGGCCGCGCCGCGAACGGCAGCACGACGACGTCCGGGACCTCGGTGACGTCGGCGAGCGAGGCGGCGACTGTCCACGTCGGATCCGCGAGGTCGCCCTCGTGCGCGGGCCAGGTCAGCCGGTAGAGCGCGTCCGGGCGGGCTGCCGGCTGATCCGGGGAGAACTCCCGCAGTGTCAAGGAGTCCACAGTGGCCACGGCCCGGCCGGCGAAGTCGGCGACGGTGATCGCGAGTGACTCGGCGCCGGTCTTGGTGAGCCGCACGCGCAGGCCGCGCGCCCCTTCGGCGTGCAGCGACACCCCGCGCCAGGAGAACGGCAGCCTGCCGTGCGGGGCGGGCGCGAACGGCAGGAACGCCGCCGCGTGCAGGACCGCGTCGAGCAGCGCCGGGTGCAGCCCGAACGCCGACACGTCCACGTCTTCGGGCAGTTCGGCTTCGGCGTAGACGTCCTCGCCGTGCCGCCAGGCCCGCCGCAGCCCCCGGAAGACCGGACCGTAGGCGAAGCCGCTGTCCGCGAGCCGGTCGTAGAGCCCTTCGGTTTCGAGGAGTTCCGCGCCGGCGGGTGGCCACGTCGTGAGGTCGTCGCCGCGCGCCGGGACCGCCGGCGTCAGCACGCCGCTCGCGTGCAGCGTCCACGGGCTGTCGGGCGCCGCGTCCTCGGGGCGTGAGTGGATGGTCAGCGAGCACGCCCCGGACTCGTCCGGGGCGCCGGTCAGGACCTGCAGCCGCACGCCGCCGGTCGCGGGCAGCGCCAGCGGCGCCCCGAGGGTCAGCTCCTCGACCTGCGGGCAGCCGGCGCGGTCGCCGGCGTCGACGGCGAGGTCGACGAACGCCGTCCCGGGGAAGAGCACCGAACCGCCGATGCCGTGGCCGGCCAGCCAGGGGTGGGTGCGCAGCGAAAGCCGGCCGGTGCCGAGCACGCCCGCGGACCCGGCCAGCTCGGCCGTCGCGCCGAGGAACGGGTGCTGGCTGGCGGCCAGCCCGGCGGTCGCGACGTCACCGGGCCGCCCCCCGGCGGGCCAGAAACGGCGGCGCTGGAACGGGTAGGTGGGCAGGTCGGCCCGGGCGCCGCCCGCGTGCAGCGCGGTCCAGTCCGGGGAGAAGCCGTGCACGTGGGCCTCGGCCACCGCGGTCAGGAGGGTCTCGACGTCCGGCCGGTTCCGCCGCTGGGTCGCGGTGACGAACACTTCGTCTTCGACGCAGTCGCCGACCATGGCCGAAAGCACCGCGTCCGGCCCCAGCTCGACGAACCGGGTGACCCCCCGGGCCGCCAGCGAGGCGACACCGTCGGCGAACCGGACGGTCTCCCGCACGTGGCGGACCCAGTGCTCGGGATCGGTGGCGGCCGGCACCAGCCCGATCCGCGGGTCCCGGTAGGACAGTCCGTGGGCGACCTCGCGGAACCGCGCGAGCATCGGGTCCATCAGCGGGGAGTGGAACGCGTGGCTGGTGCGCAGCCGCTTGGTCTCCCGGCCCAGCCGCGTGAAGTGCGCCGCGATGCCGAGGACGTCTTCCTCCACACCGGACACGACGACCGACGCCGGCCCGTTGACGGCGGCGATGTCCACCAACGCCGTGAGCAGCGGCCGGACCTCGTCCTCCGTCGCTCGCACGGCCACCATCGCACCCGTCGCGGGGAGTTCCTGCATGAGCCGGCCGCGCGCGGCGACCAGCGTGCAGGCGTCGTCGAGGCTCAGCACCCCGGCCACGTGGGCGGCCGCGAGTTCGCCGATCGAGTGGCCCATGACGAAGTCCGGGGTCAGGCCCCACGACTCCAGCAGGCGGAACAGCGCGACCTCGACCGCGAACAGCGCGGGCTGGGCGAAGCGCGTCTGGCCGAGCCGCTCGCCGCCCTCGGCGATCACCTCGTGCAGCGGGAGGTCGAACCGTGCGCAGGCCGCGTCGAAGGCGTCGGCGAACACCGGGAACTCCTCGCGCAGCGCGAGTCCCATGCCCGCGCGCTGGGCGCCCTGGCCGGTGAACAGGAACGCCGAGCGGCCTTCGCCGGTGACGCGGCCGCGCACGACGCCCTCGCCGCCCTCGGCCAGCAGGCGGAGGTTCCGCACGGCGGTGGCCTGGTCGGGGGCCGCCACGACGGCCCGGTGGTCGAACGCCGTCCGGGCGGCCAGCGCGGCGCCGATGCCGGCGGTTCCTTGTTCGGCCACCGGAAGCAGGGCGGCGGCCTGCGCGGACAACGCCGCTTCGGTGTGGCCGGACAGCGGCCAGAGCTTCACGACCGACTTGTCCGCGATGGACCTTTCCGCGGCCGGCGCTTCTTCCAGCACGGCGTGGGCGTTGGTACCGCTGAAGCCGAACGCGGACACCGCGGCCCGGCGCGGGCGCCCGGCGGCGGGCCAGGCGACCGGTTCGGTCAGCAGCCGGACGTGCCCGGCGGTCCAGTCGACGCGCTCCGAAGGGACGTCGGCGTGCAGGGTGCGCGGCAGCACCTCGTGGTTCAGCGCCAGGACCGTCTTGATCACCCCGGCGACACCGGCGGCGGCCTGGGTGTGACCGAGGTTCGACTTGACCGCGCCGAGCCACAGCGGACGCTCGCGGTCCTGCCCGTAGGTGGCGAGCAGTGCCTGGGCTTCGATCGGGTCGCCGAGCCGGGTGCCGGTGCCGTGCGCTTCCACGGCGTCCACATCGGACGGTTCGAGCCCGGCGTCGGCGAGCGCGGCGCGGATGACCCGCTGCTGCGACGGGCCGTTCGGGGCGGTGAGGCCGTTGCTCGACCCGTCCTGGTTCACGGCCGAGCCGCGCAGCACGGCCAGGATCCGGCGGCCGTTGCGCTCCGCGTCGGAAAGCCGTTCCAGCAGCAGGATTCCGGCGCCCTCCGACCAGCCGGTGCCGTCGGCGGCGGCGGAGAAGGCCTTGCAGCGGCCGTCTTCGGCCAGCCCGCGCTGCCTGCTGAACTCGACGAACCCGGCGGGGGTGGCCATCACGGTGACGCCGCCGGCCAGCGCCAGCGAGCATTCGCCGGCCCGCAGCGACTGCGCGGCGAGGTGCAGCGCGACCAGCGACGACGAGCACGCCGTGTCGACGGTGACGGCCGGGCCTTCGAGCCCGAAGGTGTAGGAGACGCGGCCGGACAGGACGCTCGCCGCGTTGCCGGTGCCGAGGTGCCCGGCGACGTCGTCGGCCGAGTCGCGCAGCAGGGCCGGGTAGTCCTGGCCGTTCGTCCCGGCGAAGACGCCCGTGCGGCTGCCGCGCAGGGCCACCGGGTCGATCCCGGCGCGTTCGAAGGCCTCCCAGGCGGTCTCCAGCAGCAACCGTTGCTGCGGGTCCATGGCGACGGCCTCGCGCGGTGAGACTTCGAAGAACTCCGGGTCGAACCCGGCCGCGTCGGCGAGGAAACCGCCTTCGCGGGTGTAGCAGGTGCCGGGGTGGTCGGGGTCCGGGTGGTAGAGGCGGTCGAGGTCCCAGCCGCGGTCGCCGGGGAACGGCGAGATGACGTCCCGGCCGGCCTCGAGGAGCTCCCAGAGCTGCTCGGGCGTGCTGACGCCGCCGGGGAACCGGCAGCTCATGGCGACGACGCCGATCGGCTCACCGGTGCTCGGGCCGGTGAGCCCGGTCGGCTTCCGGTCGGCCGCGCCGAGCGCACGCGGTCGGCCGCCGGTCGGCCCCGCGGCCCCGGGATCGACCTCGCCGAGCAGGTGGTCGGCGAGGGCACGCGGCGTCGGGTGGTCGAAGACGAGGGTGGACGGCAGGGTCAGGCCGGTCTCGCGGCCGAGGGCGTTGCGCAGCTCGACCGCGGTCAGCGAGTCGAACCCCAGGTCGGCGAACGGCCGGTCCGCGCGCACGGCGGCGGCGGCGTGGCCGAGCACCGCGGCGACCTGAGCGCGGACCAAGTCCAGCGCGGCGGCGGGCCGGTCGGCTTCCGGGAGGCCCGCGAGCAGGTCCGGGAAGCCGGCGCCCGCGGTGGCGGAACCACTGGCGAGCTCGCCGCGCGAGCCGGACCGCACGAGGGCGGAATCACCGGCGAGCCCGGCGAGCAGCGGCCGGGGGGCCAGCCGCCCGGGGTCGAGGTCGATCGGCAGGACCAGCGCCTCCGGCCCGGCGAGGGCGCGGTCGAACAGGGCCAACGCGTCGCGCACCGCCAGCGGCCGCACGCCGCCCTGGCGCATGCGGGCCACCTCCGCCTCCGCGAGCCGCCCGGTCATCCCACCCTCGGGTACCCAGGGGCCCCACGCCAGCGACACCGCCGGCAACCCCAGCTCTCGCCGGTGCTCGGCGAGCGCGTCGAGGAACGCGTTGGCCGCCGCGTAGTTGCCCTGCCCGGCCCCGCCGAGGACCCCGGCGGCCGACGAGAACAGCACGAAGGCCGACAGGCCTTCGGTGAGTTCGTGCAGGTTCCAGGCCGCGTCGAGCTTGGGGCGCAGCACCGCCGCCAGCCGCTCCGGCGTGAGCGAGGAGACGACCCCGTCGTCGAGCACCCCGGCCGCGTGCACCACGGCGTCGAGCGGGCCGACCTCGCCGAGCAACTCGGCCAAGGCTTCCCGGTCGGCGACATCGCAGGCGGCGAGCACGACGTCGGCGCCTTCGGCCGTCAGCTCGGCTCGGAGTTCCGCCGCGCCCGGCGCGGCCGGCCCCCGGCGGCTCACCAGGACGAGCCGCCGCACGTCGTGCGCGCGGACCAGGTGCCGGGCCAGCTCACTCCCGAGCGACCCGGCGCCGCCGGTGACGAGCACCGTCCCGCCGAGCCGGACCGACCCGTCCGAAGTGGACTCCACCAGCCGCGGCACGGTGACCGCACCACCGGCATAGGTGGCTTCCGGTTCCTCCGTGACGAACGATTCCGGCAGCTCGCCGTCGACGTCCGCCAGGACGAACCGGCCGGGGTGCTCGGCCTGCGCGGACCGGACCAGGCCCCGCACCGCGGCCCCGGTCACGCCCCGCGTGACGAAGACCAGCTTCGACCGGGTGTACCGATCATCGGACAGCCACGCCTGCAGCACTTCCAAGGCTTCCCGCGCCAGCCGGTGCGCGGCCGGGACGACGTCGTCCTCGGCCTCGCACCGGAAGCAGACCACCGGCGGCACCTCGGCGCCCAGCTCGTGCCAGTCGACCGCCGGATCGCCACCGGTCGCGGGGACCCGTGCCACCCGGTACAGCGCGCCGCCCGGCTTGACCGCGCGCTGCCCGTCCAGCCAGTAGCGTTCCCGTTGGAAGGGGTACGTCGGCAGGTCCACCACCCGCGCCCCGCGGCCGGCGAACACGGCGTTCCAGTCCGGGCTGAACCCGGCCATGTGCAGCTTCCCGACGGCTTCGGTGAACGTGCGCACCTCGTCGCGGTCGCGGCGCAGGACCGGCACCACCAGGGCGTCCACGCAGTCGCCGGCCATCGCGGCGACGGTGCCGCCGGGGCCGGGGGTCACGAACCGCGTCACGCGGTTGGCCGCGAGCCAGCGCATCCCCTCGTGGAACCGGACGGTGGCGCGGATGTGCCCGGTCCAGTACTCCGCCGAGGCGACGTCGGCGGGTTCACCGGTCACATTGGACACCACCGGGATCTTCGGCGGCGCGTAGGAGATCGTCGAAGCGACCGCGCGGAACTCGCCCAGGACGGCGTCCATGTGCGGTGAGTGGAACGCGTGGCTGACGCGCAGCCGCTTCGAACCGGGGAACCGCGCGGCGATCTCCTCGACGGCGTCGACGTCGCCGGAGACGACCACGGCTCCGGGCCCGTTGACCGCCGCGACGGCCACGCCGTCGCGCAGCAGCGGCCGCACCTCGTCCTCCGTGGCCCGCACCGACGCCATCGCCCCGGCCACCGGAACCGACTGCATGAGCCGCGCCCGCGCGGCGACCAGCCGGCACGCGTCCGGCAGGTCGAACACCCCGGCGACGTGCGCGGCGGCCAGCTCGCCGATGGAGTGGCCCATGACGAAGTCCGGGGTCAGGCCCCACGACTCCAGGAGCCGGTACAGCGCGACCTCCACGGCGAACAGCGCGGGCTGCGCCACTTCGGTGCGGTCCAGCTCGCCGCCGCCGAAGACCAGGTCCCGCAGCCCGGTGAACCCCGCGCAGACCTCGTCGAAGGCTTGCGCGAACGCGGGGAACGCGGCGTACAGCTCGCGGCCCATGCCCGGCTGCTGCGCCCCCTGGCCCGGGAACACGTAAGCCGTCTTCCCCGGAACGGTTTCGCCGATCGCGGGCTCGGCCAAGCCGTCCCGCAGTTCCTCGGCGGTCGAAGCGACGACGACCGCGCGGTGCTCGAACGCGGTCCGCGTGGTGGCCAGCGAGTAGCCGACGTCGACCGGCCGCAGACCGTCCACACGCGACAGCAGCCGCTCCGCCTGCGCGCGCACCGCCTCGGGGCTCTTGCCCGAGAGAACCACCGGGACCAGCCCCGGCACGCCCGGTTCGGCGGCAGCAACCGAAAGCTCGGGCGCCTGCTCGAGGATCGTGTGCGCGTTGGTCCCGCTCACGCCGAAGGACGAAACCCCGGCGCGCCGCGGCCGCTCCCCCGCCGGCCACGCGACGGCCTCCTGCAGCAACCGGACCCCGCCCGCGTCCCAGTCCACTTTGGACGTCGGCGTCTCCGCGTGCAGCGTGCGCGGCAGGACCTCGTTGCGCAGGGCCATGACCATCTTGATGATCCCGCCGACGCCGGCCGCGGCCTGCGTGTGCCCGATGTTCGACTTCGCCGAACCCAGCCACAGCGGCTCGGCGCCCGCGCGTTCGCGGCCGTAGGTCGCCAGCAGCGCCTGCGCTTCGATCGGGTCGCCCAGTGTGGTCCCGGTGCCGTGGCCCTCGACGACGTCGACGTCCGCGGCGGACAGTCCGGCGTCGGCGAGCGCGGCACGGATGACCCGCTGCTGCGACGGCCCGTTCGGCGCGGTCAGCCCGCTGCTCGCGCCGTCGGAGTTGACCGCCGAGCCGCGCACCACCGCGAGCACCGGGTGGCCGTTGCGGCGCGCGTCGGAAAGCCGTTCCAGCAACAGGAAACCCGCGCCCTCGCCCCAGCCGGTGCCGTCGGCGGCGTCGGCGTAGGAGCGGCACCGGCCGTCCGGCGAGAGCCCGCGCTGGCGGCTGAACCCGATGAACGTCACCGGCGTCGACATCACCGCGACGCCGCCGGCCAGCGCCAGCGAGCAGTCCCCGCGCCGCAGGGCCTGCGCGGCCCAGTGCACCGCGACCAGCGACGACGAGCACGCCGTGTCCACCGTGACCGCCGGGCCTTCCAGGCCGAAGGTGTAGGCCACGCGGCCGGACGCGATGCTGGCGGCGCTTCCGTTGCCCACATAGCCTTCGAGGCTCGCGGGCAGGCCGGTCAGCCGCGTCGCGTAGTCGTTGTACATGACCCCGGCGAACACGCCCGTGCTGCTGCCGCGCAGCGACACCGGGTCGATCCCGCCCCGCTCGAACGCCTCCCACGCCGTTTCGAGCAGGAGCCGCTGCTGCGGGTCGATCGTCTGCGCCTCACGCGGGGAGATGCCGAAGAACTCCGGATCGAACCGGTCCGCGTCGTGCAGGAACCCGCCGTGGCGGGTGTAGCACGTCCCGGCGCGATCGGGGTCCGGGTCGTAGAGCGCGTCGAGGTCCCAGCCGCGGTTGACGGGGAACCCCGAGATGGCGTCGCGGCCCGAAGCCACCAGGTCCCAGAGGTCTTCCGGCGAGCGGACGCCGCCGGGGTAGCGGCAGCTCATCGCCACGATCGCGATCGGCTCGTGTTCGCGGTCCTCGGCGTCGCGCAGCCGCTCGCGCGTCCGGTACAGGTCCGCGGTGACCTTCTTGAGGTACCCGCGCAGCTTGTCGTCGTCGCTCATGCCTTTTCCCCATCGCCGGCCCGCACGGCGCGTTCGAGCACGTCCGCCGCCCGTTTCGCGCCGCCGGCAGCCTTGATCGCGTCCCGCATCCGCGCGACTTCCCTGGCCATGGCCGCGTCGGCGGCGACGGCCAGCACGGCGTCGCGCACGGCGGCGCCGGTCACGTCTTCGAGCAGCGCGCGGCCCAGTCCCAGCCGCTCGACCTGCGCCGCCGTCACCCGCGCCTCCGGGCGCTGCGGCACGGCGACCACCGGGACGCCGTGGCCGAAGGCGTCCATCAGGGACCCCGTCCCGGCCTGGCAGACGACGACGTCGGTGTGCGGGAGGACCGCGCGGTGGTCGAGCCAGGAGTGCAGCTCGACGTTGTCCGGCATGGCCGCCGCGACGTCGTCGCCGACGTGGCCCGCGGTCGTCATCACGACCCGCCAGCCGGTGCCCGCGAAGGCCCGCCCGCAGGCGGTGAAGAACCCGGGGTTGCTGTTGGACGAGGTGCCCAGCGACACGAGCACGACGGGGACGTCCTCGCCGGGCGGGGCCCAGCCGTCGTGCGCGGGGCCGTCGTCACCGGTCGGGCCGACGAACACGAATTCGTCGCCGAAGCACTCCGCGCGTGGCTGGAACGCCCGGGGCACGAACACCAGGTTCGCCACGACTTCCCCGCCACCGGGCGGGAAGCTCGGCGGGGTGTCGAGGCCGAACTGCGCGAGCAGCGCGGTGATGCGCTCGCCGCACGCTGCCAGCGCCGGGTGCCCGGGGTCGAGCGGCGGGCCATCGAGGTCGGCTTCGCTGCCGTTGAGCGGGACCTCGTCGTTGCCGCCGAACCCGGCGAACAGCCGGACGACACCGCAGCCGGCGCGCCGCGCGACGAGACCGCCGACGTCGGTGCTCAGCACGTCCTCGACCACCAGGTCCACCGGGCGGTCCGCGAACGCCGGCCACGCGGTGGCGAGCGGGGCGTAGGCCTCGTCGAGGTAGTGCGCGAGCACGGTGGCGAGGTCGTCGGCGGTGTGCACGTCCGGCATCGACTCCGGGAACGCCGACGGGTAGGTCAGCACCGTCGCGCCGGTTTCGGCCACCACACCGGCGAACCGCTCGGCGACCACATAAGACACTTCGTGCCCGCGCGCGAGCAGCTCGCGCACGACCGGCAGCGTCGGCCGGAGGTGACCGAAGCCAGGGAAACCGAAGAAGGCGACATGCCCGCCGGAGACGTCCACGGCGGCCACCCTAGGTCGGCGCGCGGCCCGCCCCCGGCGGCTGCACAGGAAAACCGGTGAATCGCCTAGTGTCCCCGCGCCAGCCGCCCGAAGACCAGCATTCCTCCTAGATTTCCCCGGCTAGAACTAGGACATCCCGTCCGCCGGCCACGCGAGGTGAAACCCATGGAGCGCCACACCGGAACCGGACTGCTCCGCAAACCGGACGTGACGCTGCCGCACCGGCTGGCCAGATCGGCCGCCGCCACCGACGGCGTCGCGACCCCGAACGCGCTCGTGGCCGGCTGGATCGCCGACCGCAACCGCGCCCACCGCCACGAAGTCCGGCGCATCGAGTTCGGCGACCTTCGCCACTGGGGCTTCGAAGCCGGCAGCGGGAACCTGCGCCACGAGAGCGGCCGCTTCTTCGGCGTCGAGGGCCTGGAGGTCGACACCGACCACGGGCCCGTCACGCACTGGTCGCAGCCGATCATCAACCAGCCGGAGATCGGCATCCTCGGCATCCTCGTCAAGGAGATCGACGGCGTCCTGCACTGCCTGATGCAGGCGAAGTCCGAGCCGGGCAACGTCAACGGCGTCCAGATCTCGCCGACGGTCCAGGCGACCAAGAGCAACTACACGCGCGTGCACGGCGGGCGGCCGGTCCCCTACCTGGACCACTTCCGCGACCCGGACCCGGAAACCGTGCTCGCCGACGTCCTGCAGTCGGAGCAGGGTTCGTGGTTCTACCGCAAGCGCAACCGGAACATGATCGTCGAAGCGGCGGAGTTCGAGGCCGGCGGCGAGCTGCCCGAGGACTTCCGCTGGCTCACCCTCGGCCAGCTGCACGAGCTGCTCAAGCAGGACAACCTGGTCAACATGGACGCCCGCACGGTGCTCTCGTGCATGCCGGCCGGGCTCGAAGGCCGCGAAGGCGACGCCGTGAGCGACCTCGCCGCGGCGGTGGCGCGCTCGTCGGCCCAGCACACCGGCAGCCTGCACACGCGCACCGAAGTGCTCAGCTGGATCACCTCGCGCCAGGCCCAGCACGTCGTGCGCACCAGCTCCCTGCCGCTGAGCGAGGTCGCGAACTGGGTCCGGACCCCGGCCGAGATCTCCCACGAGCTCGGCCTGTTCTTCAGCATCATCGCCGTCGACATCACCACCAACGGCCGCGAGGTCGCGCGGTGGACGCAGCCGCTGGTCCGCCCGCACGGCGCGGGGGTGGTGGCGCTGCTGGTCAAGCGCGTCGACGGGGTGCTGCACGCGCTGCTCAACGCTCGCGTCGAGCCCGGTTACCTGGACGTGGTGGAGCTGGCGCCGACCGTGCAGTGCACCCCGGACAACTACGTGCTCACCCCGCCCGCGCACCGCCCGCCGTTCCTCGACACCGTGCTGGGCAGACGCGACGACCAAGTGCTCTTCGCCGCCCAGCTGTCGGAAGAGGGCGGCCGGTTCCACCACGCCTACAGCGACTACCAGATCATCGAGGTGCCCGCGGACTTCCCGGACGCCGGGCTGGCCGACTTCCGGTGGCTCACCCTCAACCAGCTCAACGAGCTGCTGCGGCACAGCCACTACGTCAACGTGCAGGCCCGCAGCCTGATCGCGTGCCTGCGGGGGCTGCGGTGAACCGGCCGCTGCGCCTGGGCGCGCTGGGCTGCTCGTCGATCGCCGCGCGGCGCACGCTGCCCGCGCTGGCCGGCGTCGCCGAGCTGGAGCTGACCGAGGTCGCGGCCCGTTCACCGGAGAAGGCCGCGGAGTTCGCCCGGCGCTTCGGCGTCACCGCCTCGACCTACGCGGAGCTGCTCGACAGCCCCGACGTCGACGCCGTGTACGTCTCGCTGCCGACCGCGCTGCACCACGAGTGGGCGCGGAAGGCGTTGCTGGCCGGGAAGCACGTGCTGTGCGAGAAGCCGCTCACCCTGACCCTCGACCAGGCCGAGGACCTCGCCGAGCTGGCGGAGAAGCAGGAGCTGGTGCTGCGCGAGAACTTCACTTTCGTGCACCACCCGCAGCACGCGAAGGTGCGGGAGCTGCTCGACGGCGGCCGGCTGGGCGAGCTCCGGACGTTCACCGCGTCGTTCGGCATCCCGCCGCTGGCCGCCGGCGACATCCGCTACGAGCCGTCGCTGGGCGGCGGGGCCCTGCTCGACGTCGGCGTGTACCCCTTGCGCGCCGCGCTCTTCCTGCTGGGCCCCGAGCTCCGGGTGACCGGGGCCACGCTGAAGTTCGACGGCACCGGCGTCGACGTCGCCGGGCACGCGCTGCTCACCTCGGCGAGCGGGGTCACGGCGTCGCTCGACTTCGGGTTCCAGCACAGCTACCGCTCGCGGTACGAGCTCTGGGGCAGCGGCGCCGCGCTCTCGCTCGACCGCGCCTTCACCCCGCCACCGGGGCGGCAACCCGTGCTGCGCATCGAAGAACAGGACCACGTCGAAGAGCTCTGGCTGCCCCCGGCACACCAGTTCGAGCTGTCGCTGCGCTCGTTCGCCGTCGCCGCGCTCGCCGGGCGCGACGACTCCGAAGCCGCCTGGCTCACCTCGTCGGTGGCCACCGCGCGGCTCGCCGGCGAAGTGTTCACGCACGCCGCGGCGGTGATCGGCTGATGGAGATCATCGGGAACGGCTTCATCGCCCACCACACCCGGCGCTACTTCGGCGACCGGCACCCGGACGTCACCCTCATCGCCGCGGGCGTCTCGACCGTGCTGGTCAACGACGTGTCCGCGTTCCAGCGCGAGTCCACTTTGGTCTACGACGTGATCCACCGCTGCCGGGCCGCCGGCCGCACGGTGATCTTCCTGTCCACCGCGTCGACCGGGATGTACGGCGCCGACCAGTCGATCGGCAGCGAGGGCGGCGCGGTCTTCCCGCTCACCCCGTACGGGCGCCACAAGCTGTGCCTCGAACACGTCTGCGCGCTCTCGGGCGCGCGCTGGCTCGTGCTGCGGCTGTCGCACATCGTGGGGCGCGGGCAGTCACCGCACCAGCTGCTGCCGTCCCTGACCCGGCAGCTGCTCTCGGGCTCGGTGACGCTGCACTCCGGGGTCTCGCGCGACCTGCTCGACGTCGGCGACATGATGCGGATGATCGACTCGCTGCTCGCCCAGGGCGTCCGCGACGAGGTCGTCAACGTGGCGTCCGGGCGGTCGGAGGCGATCGAGGACATCGTCGACGGGCTGGAGGAGCGCCTCGGCACCCGCGCCGAGCGCAAGCTGATCGACATGCCCGCCAAGCGCGGCGAGGTGCGGATCGACAAGCTGCGCGGGCTGGTCACCGGCTTCGACGACTTCGGCATCGGCCCCGGCTACCTGAAGTCGCTGCTGGACCGCAACATCGACGAGCTGGCCGGCAACGCCCGCCGGCACCTGAAGGCCGCGGCCGCCGTCTGATCGTCCACTGTGGAGTGCTCCGCTACCGGAGCGGCACGACGTCCGGCACACCGTACTGGGGGCTGGGTGCGCCGGACGTCGTACCTCGCAGGCGGGAGGGGGGAGTGCTCCCGCCGGGTCTGCGGCCGCTCACGGCGGCGCGGCGCCGCGCTGTCCCCCCGTCATCGATTCCCCCTCCGCCGGGCGCGCGCCTGCGGTATTGAGCTTCCCGGGCCGGGACGTGGTGGGGCTAGCGGAAAAGGTCGCTGACGCGGACAACCTAAGTTGATCGAGGAGGAGGCATCCGGCCCTCGAATGGAGTAGCCGCGGGTGGATGTACTCGCGGGCAGGCTCTCCGGCCGCCCGTACCCGACCGCGTCCAGTGGTCTTGACCATTGCGTCGAGGCGTCCTTAGCGTTCGGCCGTCCCCACCGTCGCGGACGCGTGCCCCCGCCACGCACGTACCGCTCTCCCCGAGGAGGCGCCATGCTGTCCAGGCGTACCTTCGTCACCGCCGGTCTGACCGCCGTGGCCGGCGCGTCGCTGTGGTCCACCGCCACCGCGCCGAAAGCGCGGGCCGCGGCGTCGCTGCCGGTGACCCTGAAGAACAATTCGGGCAACGGCACCGTCTACGCCTACATCAGCGGCGCGGACACGTCGGGCTGGCCCGGGTTCGTCACGGCGAGCGGCCAGTTCCAGCGGCTGCCCAACCCGTCCTCGCCCGTGACGCCGATCCCGGACTACGCCATTCCGCTCACCGGCTCGGGCGCCCAGGTCACGGTGACGCTGCGCGACTACATCATCGGCGGCCGCGTGTGGTTCTCGACGGACCAGAAGATCCAGTTCTTCGTCAACCCGGGCCCGGGCCTGGTGCAGCCCGGCTTCACCAGCTCCGACCCGAACTGGCGGACCAACTGGACCTTCGCCGAGTTCACCTACAACAGCGCGAACCTGTACGCGAACATCAGCTACGTCGACATGGTGGCGCTGCCGGTCTCGATGGCCACGACGGGCGCGGCGGGGTCGCAGTCGGTCAGCCCGCTGCCGGACGGCGCGCTCGGCGCCATCGCCGACGGGCTGCGCGCCCAGCACGCCGCGGACGGGGCGCCGTGGGACCAGCTGGTCGTCACCGACAGCTCCGGCAAGGTGGTGCGCGTGCTCGCGCCGGGCCACTCCCCGACCGACTTCGGCGGCTACTGGAGCGGGTACCTCAACGCCGTCTGGGACCACTACCGCTCGACGCCGCTGACGATCAACGGCCAGGGCGGCATCGGCTCCTACACCGGCACGGTCAGCGGCGACACGATCGTGTTCGCCGGCCTGAACACCAACGGCGTGCCGTTCACCAAGCCCAGCGCGATCGACATCTTCGGCTGCGCGAGCGGGCCGCTCTACAACTCCGGCGGCGACGCGCGCGGCGCGATCGCGGCCCGGCTCGCGGCCGCGCTCAACCGCAGCAGCCTGCTGGTCGCGGGCGGCAACAACCAGCCCGACGGCGTCGCCCCTTCGCAGTACTACAAGGACGCCACGACGAACCACTACGCGCGTCTGGTCCACCAGCACGCGTCGATCGGCTACGCGTTCCCGTACGACGACGTCGGCCCGACCGGCAGCCAGCCGGTGGACGGCCACCTCCAGGACCCGGCCCCGACGTCCTGGACCGTGGCGCTGGGCGCGGGCGGCGGCACCACGACCCCACCGACCGGCGGCGGCACGAGCGCGTACTCGACGATCCAGGCGGAGTCCTACAGCGCCCAGAGCGGCACGCAGAACGAGGCGTGCAGCGATTCCGGCGGCGGCACGGACGTCGGCTGGATCGCCAACGGCGACTGGCTGAAGTATTCGGGCGTCGACTTCGGATCGAGCGCACCCCGCCAGTTCGTCGCCCGGCTGGCGTCGGGCGCGGCGGCGGGCGTGAGCGGCGCGATCCGCGCGCGGGTGGACAGCGTGTCGGGCCCGGTGCTCGCGGAGATCGACTTCGCCAACAACGGCGGCTGGCAGTCGTGGCAGACGGTCCCGGCGAACATCGTGAGCTCGGCGACCGGCGTGCACGATCTGTATTTGACGTTCTCGGGCGGCTCGGCGGACTTCGTCAACATCAACTGGTTCACGTTCACGCGGTAGGTCCGCAGAGCGGGGAAGCCCAGGCCGGCGGCCTGGGCTTTTCCGTGCGCGGGCGGTTCCTTGCGCGGAAAGGGGCCGCCGGACCGGCAGCGCCTACCACGCTGGCCCCGCGGCACTTTCGGGCGCGGAACCACCCACCGCCGCCCGGTCCAGCACCTACCACCCCACCGCACTTCCGGGCGCGGAACCTCCCGCCGCCGGCCGGTCCACCACCGCCCACCGCGGGCCGGTCTCCGGCTCGGTCGTCGCGTCGGCCCAGCCGAGCGCGGCCGCGCGCAACATCGCCGGCTGCGTCGCGTCCGTGCTGCTGTCCAGCACCGCGTGCAGCGCCGCGACGTCGTACAGCGTCTCGTCCAGCCCGGCGCCGGTCCGCGCCCGTGCCGCGCCGAGGGCGGTCAGCGCCGCGATCAGGTCGCCGCGGACCAGCGCGCAGGCGCAGACGTCGTCCACTTCGGGCACCGCCCAGTCGCTCGGGAACCGCCACCCGCTGGTGCTGCTCGCCCGCCGCCACCGGCCGCGCAGCGTCCGCACGGCGCCGCCGCCGTGCTCTCGATCGCCCACTGGCCCGTCCTCCCCGTCGGTCTCGGGAGTGCGAGGGCGCTCGTCGCGGCCCGTGACGCCACGAAGGCACCGAACCCGCCGCCTGAGTTAACCCGGAAGAGTTAGTCCGGCCCGGACGGGTGATGGATCCGCTTACGGACCGACGGTCGACACCGGTGGTTCGGGAGGGCCCGGTTCGTCGTCGTCGGGGCCCGGCCACTGCAGGCCGGCCTCGGCGACCACCGCGTCGAAGATGGGGGTGGCGGCGGGGTTCATCGCCACCGCCCGGGACCGGCCACCCCGCCCGGCGCGGGCTGCCGGGCCTGTAGGTAGGCATGCCGCAGCGCCTCGCGGGCACGCGCGGCCACCGCCGCGACTCCGGTCGGCGGCACCCCCAGCACGGGAGCCAGCTCGGCCGCCGTGCGCCCGTCGGCGACGGTGCTCCACAGCACCGTCCGCCAGCGGGCCGGCAGGGCGTGGAAAGCCGCCCCGGCCAGGTCGTCGGCCCCCGGGCCGGACCGGCGGGCGGCCAGCTCGCGCATCGTCGTCACGAGGTACGGCCGGAGGTTTTCCCGCGGCCCGCCACCGGCGCGGAGGACGGCGAGGACGCGGGTGAACGCCGCCGCCACCAGCTCGTCGCCGTCGGCGGGCCGGCCGGCCCACTCCGCGGCGAGCCGGCGCAGGGCCCCGGCGTGCCGGCGGAAGAGCCGGTCACCCGCGCCGGCGTCGCCCCGGCGGAACTCGGCGATCAGCCGGGCGTCCGGCGGGCCGCCGTCGTCGACCGCTCCCCACATCGCGCACTCCGATCCTCGCCGCAACCACGCTCCGTGATAATCCGGGCCTCAAAGTAACAGATACAGAAGCGTAGCCCCTACTCTGGACCCCGGTAGGGTCTTCGAAGTGACGTCCTCCTCCGGTCCCGGCGACGGACGCGCGGCCCGCTGGGCGGGACAGCGCGAGCGACGGCGTCGCGAGTTCGTGGACGCCGCCCTGCGGGCGATCGCCGAGCACGGCCCCGACGTGTCGACCGAGCGCATCGCCGACGTCGCCGGCGTGGCGCGTCCCCAGCTGTACAAGCACTTCGACGACGCGACCGACCTCAAGCGCGCGATCGCCGACCGGGCGACCGGGCTCATCACCACCGCGCTGCAGCCCGTGTGGGAGCCGCAGGGCAGTCCGCTGCAGATGATCACCGTCGCGGTCGACGCGCACACCGGCTGGCTCGCCGGCAACGGCAACCTCTACCGCTACCTGACCCGGCACGCCCAGATCGGCGGGCGGGACGCGATCTCAGACGTCAAGACCGTCATCGCGCGCCAGCTCACCCAGGTGTTCGAGTTCTACCTGACCGCGTTCGAACTGGACGCGCGCATCGCCGAGGTCATTTCCTTCGGCGTCGTCGGTCTCGTCGACTCCTGCACCGCGCAATGGCTCGAAAGCCCCCGCGGCGTCACGCGGCACCGGCTGACCGAGCTCCTCACCCACTGGATCTGGCGCATCATCGACGACTCCCTGCGCGCCGGCGGCGTCGAACTCGACCCGCACCGGCCGCTGCCGCCCCCGCCGCGCCCACCGGGCGTCAGACGGTGAGGACCACCTTGCCCCGCAGGTGACCCCGCTCGATCAGCCGGTGCGCGTCGGCGATCCGGTCGAACGGGAAGGTCTCCTGCACGTGGACCCGGAGCTCGCCCCGGTCGACGAGGGCGGCGAGGCCGCGCAGGGCGACCGGATCGGGGTCGACCGCGATGCCGCTGAAGCGCATGCCCGCCGCCTCGAACTTCGCGATGAGCTCCGTGTCCTCCTCGGCGACCGCCGTCACGAGGTGGCCGCCGGGGCGGAGCACCTCGAGCGAGCGTTCGGCGGCGTCGCCGCCGAGCGTGTCGAGCACCACGTCGATGTCGCCGGCCACCTCGGTGAAGTCGGCCGCGGTGTAGTCGATCACCTCGTCGGCGCCGAGCCCCGCGACGAACTCCCGCTTGGCCGGACCCGCGGTGGCGATCACGTGCGCGCCGAGGGACTTCGCGAGCTGGACGGCGACGTGGCCGACCCCGCCGCCCCCGCCGTGGACCAGCACGCGGTCGCCCGCGCTCACGCCGCCGAGGTCGACGAGGCCCTGCCACGCCGTCAGCCCGGCGACCGGCAGCGCCGCCGCCTCGACGTGGGAGAGCGACGCCGGCTTGCGCGCCAGGTGCAGGGCCGGCGCCGCCACGAACTCGGCGTAGGCGCCGGCCGCCCGCGGGAACAGCGGCATCCCGAACACCTCGTCGCCCGGCCTGAACCGCCACGTCCCGGGCGACGCCTCGACCACGCCGCTGACGTCCCAGCCGAGGACGAACGGCGGCGGGCCGAGCAACGGGAATTCCCCGGCCCGCAGGCGCGGTTCCAGGGGGTTCAGCCCGATCGCCCGCACGCGGACGAGGACCTCGCTCGGCAGGGGCCGGGGTTCCGGCGCGGTTTCGACGGTGAGGACCTCCGGGCCCCCGAAGCTGTGCTGGGTGATGACTCGCATACCCCGACGGTGGCCCGCCACCGCGCGGGCGGGCCACCGGTGCCGCGCCAGGATTTTCCGGCAACCCGCCAAGCTAGGCTGGACGTCGATGATGATCGAACTCGTCCGGGCCGGCGAACCGGCGGTGTGCGAGCCGTTGGCGCACGGCGACGTCGTCCCCGCCCACTTCCACGACTTCGGCCAGCTCCGGTACGCCGCGTCCGGGGCACTGGTCACCTCGACCGGGCCGGTACCTGGGTGGCGCCGGCGAACCGCGTCACGTGGGTGCCGCCGTTCCACGTCCACAGCGGCCGATCGCACGGCCGGACCGACATCCGGCTGCTCGAGGTGCCGGCGGCGCGGGCCGGGCAGCTGCCGGCGGAACCGTCGGTGTTCGAGGCGAGCGCGCTGCTGCGCGAGGCCTACCTGGCGAAGCTCGAAGACCCGGCCGACGGTCCCCGCTCCCGGCTGCTGCTCGACGTCGTCCTTTCGGAACTCGCGCGCGCCCCACGTGAGCCATTGCGTCTTCCGGAGCCGCGCGACGCCCGCCTCAAGGCGGTGACGGACCTGCTGCACGCCGACCCGGCCAGCCCGGCGACGCTGGCGGAGCTGGGGCGCCGGACCGGCTCGAGCGAACGGACGCTCAGCCGGCTGTTCGGCAGCGAGCTGTCGATGAGCTTCCACCAGTGGCGCACGCTGCTGCGCGTCCAGCGCGCGGTGCTCGAACTCGGCGAAGGCCGGTCGGTGACGGACACGGCGATCCGGCTGGGCTGGGCGAACCCGGGCAGCTTCATCGAGGCGTTCACCGCGCTGGTCGGCCGCACCCCCGGCCGCTACCGCGCGGCCATGCGATAGCACACCTGCGGGCTGCTGAGAGCGCTCCCAATATTCATCCGAGTGGACCACGACGAGGCGGGCACGACCCTTTACCCTCCAACCTGGAAGCGCTCCCAGAGGCCAGGAGGCGGCGTGCGCACTTCGATGACGAAGGCGATTTCCCGGGTGGTCGTCGCGCTGCTCGTGCTCGGCCTGAGCCTGGTGGTCCCCGGCGTGTCCGCGGGCACCACCGCCGCCGGGAAGTTCAACTACGGCGAAGCACTGCAGAAGGCCGTCTGGTTCTACGACGCCCAGCGCTCCGGCGTGCTGCCCAGCGGCAACCGGGTCTCGTGGCGCGGCCCGTCCGCCCTCGACGACGGCAAGGACGCCGGCCTCGACCTCACCGGCGGGTTCTACGACGCCGGTGACCACGTCAAGTTCGGGCTGCCGTTCGAGTCCAGCATGACCATGCTCGCCTGGGGCGGACTGGAAAACCGCGCCGCCTACCGGGATTCCGGCCAGTGGCCGTACCTGCTCGCGAACCTGCGCTGGGGTGCCGACTGGCTGATCAAGGCGCACCCGCACCCCGACGTGCTGTACGGCCAGGTCGGCAAGGGCGACGACGACCACAAGTGGTGGGGCCCGGCCGAGACGATGACCATGGCCCGCCCCGCCTACCGCGTCGACGACTCCTGCCCCGGCTCGGACCTCGCGGGCGAAGCCGCCGCGCAGCTGGCCTCCGGCTCACTGGTGTTCCAGGCCGACGATCCCACCTACGCGGCCACCCTGCTCACGCACGCCAAGCAGCTGTACTCGTTCGCCGACAACCACCGCGGCGCCTACTCGAACTGCATCACCGACGCCCAGAACTTCTACAAGTCCTGGAGCGGTTACCAGGACGAGCTGGTGTGGGGCGCGATCTGGCTCTACAAGGCCACCGGCGACAGCGCCTACCTGGCCA
Source organism: Amycolatopsis sp. NPDC003865 (assembly GCF_053605345.1). Classification (NCBI taxonomy): domain Bacteria; kingdom Bacillati; phylum Actinomycetota; class Actinomycetes; order Pseudonocardiales; family Pseudonocardiaceae; genus Amycolatopsis; species Amycolatopsis sp. NPDC003865. Next base: position 24,190 of record NZ_JBSGJA010000005.1, read on the forward strand.
AGGCGCGCGCCGAGTACGAGAAGCTGGCCACCGAACCGCAGACCACCACCCGGTCCTACCGCTGGACGCTGGCCTGGGACGACAAGTCCTACGGCGCCTACGTCCTGCTCGCCCAGCTCACCGGCGACCCCGAGTACGTCGCCGACGCCAACCGCTGGCTGGACTGGTGGACCACCGGCGTGAACGGCCAGCGCGTGCCCTACTCCCCCGGCGGCCAGGCCGTGCTCGACCAGTGGGGCTCGCTGCGGTACGCGGCGAACACCGCGTTCGTGGCGCTGACGTACTCGGACTGGTTGCGCGCCACCGATCCCACGCGCGCGGCGACGTACCACGCGTTCGGCGTCCGGCAGATCGACTACGCGCTGGGCGACAACCCCCGCGGCGCGAGCTTCGAGGTCGGGTTCGGCGTCAACCCGCCCCGCAACCCGCACCACCGCACCGCGCACGGCTCCTGGGCCGACAACATCAACGAGCCGACGTTGAGCCGGCACGTCCTGTACGGCGCGCTCGTCGGCGGCCCTTCCTCGCCCAATGACGCCTACACCGACGACCGGACCAACTACACGATGAACGAGGTCGCCCTCGACTACAACGCCGGCTTCACCAGCGCGCTGGCCCGCCTCTACGGCGAGTACGGTGGCACGCCACTGGCGTCGTTCCCGACGGCGGAAACCCCCGACGGCCCGGAAATCCTGGCGCAGGGCGCCCTCAACCAGCCCGACGGCGGCACGTTCACCGAGATCAAGGCGTACGTGATCAACAAGTCGGCGTGGCCGGCACGCACCTTCACCGGCTCGCTGCGCTACTACTTCACGCTCGACGGCGCCACGACGCCCGGCCAGATCTCGGTTTCCTCCGCGTACAACCAATGTGACGCGCCGGCCGTGCGCCAGTTCTCCGGCTCCGTCTACTACGTCGACGTGCAGTGCTCCGGCGGGGTCGCGCCGGGCGGGCAATCGCGCTACCGCAAGGAAGTGCAGTTCCGGATCAGCAGCGCCGGCACCTGGGACCCGGGCAACGACTGGTCGCACACCGGCCTCGCGCCGAGCGGTTCCGCGCCCGCGAACGCCTCGCGGCTGGTGCTCGCCCAGGGCGCCACGGTGCTGTGGGGCAGCCCGCCCGGACCGTCCACAGGGGACACCACTCCGCCGTCGGCGCCGACCGGGGTCACCGCCGTCGCGGGCAGCACGAGCGTCAGTCTCACGTGGACCGCGGCCACCGACGACGTCGGCGTCGCCGGGTACGACGTGCTGAACTCGGCGGGCGCGACGATCGGCAGCACCACGAGCACCGGCTACCAGGTCACCGGCCTCACCCCCGGCACCGCGTACACGTTCTCGGTGCGCGCGCGGGACGCCGCCGGCAACGGGTCCCCGGCCAGCTCGGTGTCGGTCACGACCACGACGACCGGCGGCGGCACCGGAACGCTCGCCGTCCAGCAGCGGTCCAGCAGCGGGACCACCGACAACCAGATCCGCGCCGGTCTCCAGATCGTCAACCGGGGCAGCACGTCCGTCGCCCTGACCGGCGTCACCGCGCGGTACTGGTTCACCGGCGACGCCACCAACCCGAACTACCAGATCTGGTGCGACTACGCGGTGGTCGGCTGCGCCAACGTCTCGCTGCGGGTGGTGAAGCTCGCGACGCCGCGACCGGGCGCCGACGCCTACGTAGAGGTCGGTTTCGGCGGTGGCACCCTCGCCGCCGGCGCGAACACCGGCGAAGTCCAGATCCGGGTCGCCAAGGCCGACTGGGCGGCGTTCGACCAGGCCGACGACTACAGCTACCGCGCGGCGGCGGCGTTCAGCGACCTCGCCACCACGACGGCCTACCAGGCCGGTGCTCTCGCCTGGGGCACCGAGCCCTGATCGGCTACCGCGGTTCGCCCGGCAGGTCGGCGGCGACGGCGAGCAGGTCGGCGGCGCTGTCGGCGAGCAGGGCGGGGAAGTCGCCCTGCTCGCCGAGCACCCAGCGCCGGGTGGCCGACGCCAGGATCGCCATGCCGAGTGCGGTGGCCAGCCGCGCGGTGTGCTCGTCGTGGCCGCGGCGGCACAGGGCCGCGGCGGTCGCCTCGGCCAGCACCGCTTCCTTGATCAGGCTGCGTTCCCGCAGCGGCGGGTTGGCCGCGATGACGGCGCGCAGCTCGATCAGCACCTCGGGCGGGCGCAGTACGTCGGGCACGGCGGTGAACGCGGCCATCAGCGTCGCGAGCGCGCCGGTGCCGGCCGGCACCTCGTCGATGCCCGCTTCCAGGCAGGCCTGCAGCTCGTCGCCGGCGAACAGCACCTCCCGCTTGTCGGTGAACCAGCGGTAGAACGAGCGCTCGGTCAAGCCGGCGTGCTTGGCGATCTGCGCGACCGTGGTGCGGTCGTAGCCCTGATCGCGGAACAGTTCCAGCGCCGCGCGCTCGAGCCGCTCCCGGGTGTTGCCTTCCCAACGAGCCATGCCGTCAGCATAGCGACAGCAGATGCTGTCATCACTGTGCTACCGTCGCGTGACGACAGCATCTGCTGTCACTCGGTCACGGTCAGGAGATCGTCATGCGCACCCTGCGTTTCCACCGGAACGGCGAGCCCCTCGACGTCCTGCGGCTCGAAGACGCCGAGCCGCCCCACCCGGCCCCGGGGCAGCTCCGCGTCGCCGTCGAGGTCTGCACCATCAACCCCGCCGACCTGGCGCTGTGCCGGGGCCTCTACCCCGGTGACCTGCCCCGCGGGGTCGGGCTCGAGGTCGCCGGCACGGTCGACGCCGTCGGCGAGGGCGTTACGGGCGTCCGCCTCGGCGACGCGGTGTTCGGTCCGGCCCCGTTCACCGGCCCGACCGCGGGCGCGTCCGGCCACGCGGTGCTCGACACCTGGTTTCCCCGGCCGCCCGAGCTGGCCCCGGCGGCCGCCGCCGCGCTGCCCATGGCCGTGGACACCGCCCAGCTCGGCCTGGACCTGCTCGGCATCACCCCGGCCACGACCCTCCTCGTGAGCGGGGGCGGCACCACGACGGGCTTCGCCGCCGTGCACCTCGCCCGCCTGAGCGGCGCCCGCGTGCTCACGACGGCGGGCCCCACCCACACCGAGGCGCTGCGCGCGACCGGGGCGGAGGTCACGCCCTACGGCGAGGGCATGGCCGAGCGGGTACGCGAACTGGCGGGCGGGCCGGTCGATGTCGTCCTCGACGTGTCACCGCCCGACGACGCGACGATTCCCGGACTCCTCCGCACGGTCACCGACCCCCGGCACGTCCTGACCATCAGCAACCTCGCGGCCGCCCGCGAACTCGGTGCCCGCGACGCGTTCACCGAGGGACCGCTCGGCCACCGCTACGACGTCGTCGAGAAGTGCGCCCAGCTCGCCGCGGAAGGCCGGTTCGGCATCCCGGTCGCCCGCGTCGTCCCCCTCGCCGACTGGCGGGAAGCCATCGAGCTGAGCCAGTCGCAGCGTCCCGGGGGCAAGGTCGTCCTCCAGGTCGGCCAGAGCGTAATTCTTGTGACTGACTGAGTCAGTCAAGAAAGACTGCGTCCCATGGCAGGACGAACAGCCACGCGGTCGCTGGCGGACATCGCCGAGGCGGCCGCACGGGTCTTCACCCACCACGGCTATCGGGAAACCGGCATTTCCGACGTGGCGAAGGCGCTCGGCCTCAGCCACGGCGCCCTCTACACCTACGTCCAGAGCAAGGAAGCGCTGCTCTACGTCGCCCTGGCGTGGTCGATCGGGCCGGAACTGCTGGACGGGCTCGAGACGCCCGTGCGGCTGTCGTCCGAAGAAGAGATCGTCGCCCTGGCGCGGCGGTGGACCGGCGCCGATGGGTTTCCGCGGCTGGCCGCCGCGTCGGGGCGGCGGCGGGTCGAGTCGGCCCGTGAGGAGTTCGGCGAGATCGTCGACGAGCTCTACAGCTTCATCGAGAACAACCGGGACGTCCTCGCGCTCGTCGCGCAGTGCGCCCGCGAACTCCCGGAGATGTTCCAGTTCTGGTTCGTGCAGCGCCGCCGGGGCCACTTCGACGCGTTGAGCGGCTACCTGCGCAAGCGCATCCGGTCCGGCCACCTGCGGGCGGTGCCCGACGTGCCCACGGCGGCCCGGTTCATCGCCGAAACCGTGGCCTGGTTCGCCTGGCACCGGCTGGGTGATCCCGACTCCGCGATGCTGACCGACGACCAGTGCCGGACCACCGTCCGCCACCTGTTGACCAGCGCGTTCCTGGGGGAATCGTGAGCGCGACCGAGAACCTGACCCTGGCGGAACAGCCGAAGCTCGCCTGGCGGCCGGTGCTGGCCATCGCGGCCGTGGCGGCCGTCGTGCACCTCGTGGTCGCCGCGCGGTACGGCTGGCACCGCGACGAGTTCTACTACGTGATCACCGGCCGGCACCCGGCCTGGGGCTACGTCGACCAGCCGCCCCTGACGCCGTTGCTGGCGCGGTGGGCGGCCGAGTTGCCCGGCGGCGTGCTGCCGCTGCGGGTCCTCGCGGTCGCGTGCCAGGCCGGCTGCGTCGTGCTCGGCGCCAAGCTGGCGGCCGAGTTCGGCGGCGGCGCGCGGGCTCAGGCCATCGCCGCCGGCGCGACCGCGGCCAGTGTCGCGTTCGTCGCGGCGTCGGTGTTGTTCGGCACGACCGTGACCGACCAGCTGGTCTGGGCGGCGATGTTCGTCGCCGTCGCGCGGGCGCTGCGGCTGCGCACGACGGCGGCGTGGCTGCTCGCCGGGGTGGTCGGGGGCATCGGCCTGGAGAACAAGGACACCGTGGCGGTCCTGCTGCTCGGCGTCGCGATCGGCCTGCTGGTGTCGCACCGGGACGCGCTGCGCACGCCCGGCCCGTGGCTCGCCGGCGCGGTGGCCGTGCTCATGGCGGTCCCGAACGTGCTGTGGGACGCGCGGAACGGCTGGCCGAACCTGGCGATGGCACGGGTGCTGAGCGACCGGACCGGCGGAGCGCTCGGCTCGCTGGCGCAGCTGCCGCTGCTGGTGCTGCTGGCGGGTCCGCCGCTGATCGTGCTGTGCGTGCTCGGGATCCGCCGGCTGGGCCGCGACCACCGGTGGGCGCTGGCACTTGTGGTGACGGCGGTCGTCGTGTTCACCCTCGGCGGCGGCAAGCCGTACTACCCGGCGCCGGCGCTGATCGCGCTGTTCGCGGCCGGCGCGGTGCACGCCGAGGCAACGAGCCGGGGCCGTCGCCGCTGGCCGGTGGTGATCGTCCTGTCAGGACTGATCGCGATCGTGATCGGGTATCCGGTCCTGCCGGCCCGCGACCAAAACGCGTTGCGCGCGCTGAACCCCACGGTCATGGAAACGTACGGCTGGCCCGAATTCGTCAGCCAGGTCAGGGCGGCGGAAGACCGGCTGCCACCGGGCACCCCGATCTTCACGAGCAACTACGGCGAGGCCGGCGCACTCACGATCGTCGGCGAGCCGAGGGAGCCGGTCATCAGCGGGCAGAACGCGTACAGCTTCTGGGAACCACCGGCCGGCCGCCCGGAAACCGTGCTGTGCGTCGGCGAGTTCCGGATGTCCTACCTGCGGCGGTTCTGGTCGGAAGTAAGCGAAATCGGGCCGATCACAATGCCGGACGGCATCGAGAACGAGGAGACCGACCACCACGCGGCGATCTACGAGTGCCGCCAACCGCACGGCACGTGGCAGCAGATGTGGCCGTCACTGCGGCACTACGACTGAGCAGCCGGAGCTCGTCGGATCACCCCTCGGCCCGTCGATCCGGCCGAGCCGGGCGACGGCCCGCTCGACCGCTTGCTGCACCGCGTTTTCGTCGCGGACGTCGACGCTGATGGTCAGCAGCCATCCGGCGGCGCCGAGGTGGGCGAGCCTGGCTGCTTTCGCGCGGCGAGCGAACTCGGCGATCACCCCGGCCGCATCGGACTCGGCGACCCGGCCCGCGGTGCGAGCCCGGCTTCCCTATCTCCTGCTGTGACGTCCTCCGGCTCGAGTGCTTCGGCCGTGCTCGACAGGTGGCGGTACAGGCAGGTCGCGGCCCGCTCGGCGTCGCGAGCCAGTGCCGCTTCCTCCAGTTCGAGGTGTTCGGCGACGTGGTCGCGGCCCGGGGTGGCCCGGCCGGACCACCGCCGCGCCAGCTCGGTCGCGGCCCACATCCGGTCGAAGGTGTCCAGCAGCGGCGCGTTGCCACAGCCGTCCAGCAGGGTGCGGTGGAACCGCCGGTGCGCTTCGGACCAGGCGCTGCTCATGTAGTCGCCCTCGGCGGGATCCAGCACCGGAGTCCGCTCGAGACGGTGGTGCGCGGCGCGGACGCGGGCCTCCCAGTCCAGGTCACCGTTCGCCACCGCCAGGCGCAGCATCGCCGGCTCCACCACGCAGCGGGCCTGCGCCAGCTCCTGCCACCGGCGGTCGGAAAACTCCGGCACCGCGAACCCCCGGTTGGGCAGCCGATCCGCCAGCCCCTCCCCGACCAAGCGCACCAGCGCCTCGCGGACGACGACCAAGCTCACGCCGTGCGCCTTCGCCAGCTCCTGCGGCTTCAGCGGCGCACCCGGCGCGTGCTCCCCGCGCATGATCGCCTCCCGCAGCCGCGCGTGGACCTGCTCCGACAGCATCCGCTTCCCCTCACTCACTTGACTTCCCGCCCCGCCTTGATCGTAGACTATGATTCAGATAATCGATTATCAAGCACATCGTCGATCACACTCCAGCGACAGGAAGACCACATGACCCTCAACGACCCCTTCGCCCGCCTCCCCGAGGCGGCGACGTTCACCGTGACCAGCACGACCGTCACCGACGGCAAGCCACTGCCCGCCGCGCACCTGTCCGGCATCAGCGGAATCCCGGGCGGCCAGGACCGCTCACCCCAGCTGTCCTGGCACGGCGCCCCAGCCGGCACCCGCAGCTACGCGATCACCGTCTACGACCCGGACGCCCCCACCGGCTGCGGCTTCACCCACTGGGCCGTCGCCGACATCCCCGCCGACGTCACCAGCCTCGACGAAGGCGCCGGCGACGACACCGGATCAGGCCTGCCCGACGGCGCGTTCCAGCTGCCCAACGACGCGAGGGCGCCCCGCTTCATCGGCGCGGCCCCGCCCGCCGGACACGGCGAACACCGCTACTTCATCGTCGTGCACGCCCTCGACGTCGATCACATCGACGTCGACCCCCAAGGCACGCCCGCCTACCTCGGCTTCCAGATGGCCAGCCACATCCTCGGCCGCGCCGTCCTGGTCGCCACCGCCGAGACCGCCGCCTGAGGCGGGGCGGCCCCGGGAATCACCCACCGGGGCCGCCCGACCGGCCCCGGGTCACATCCGGGCGTCGCCGCTCACTCACGGCCGCCCGCTCGGCCGACACGACATCCGGCGGCAGCAGCGCGTGACCGGCAGCTCAGTCCGCGAAGGCCTTCGCGGTACCGAACAGTTCTGGCCCCCCTCCGGCGTCGACGGCGAACGAGCGCAGTGGTGTCACGGGATCTCCCGCAGCGGGACGACCGGGCACGACGTGACGGCCGCCCGCGCGTCAGGGGTACCGGCACCGGGAGATGCTGTTGCCGGCGCTCAGCACCGTGCCGTCCGGACGGACGACGGCCGCGCCGGTGCGCAGCCAGCGGCGCAGCTCACCGGAACGCCGGGTGGTGACGAGCACCGCGCCGGACTCCCGGATGGCGGCTCGCTCGGCCTCCGACGGCGTACTCGTGGTGACGACGGCGAAGCGGCCACCGGCCACGTCGTCGAAACGGGTTCCGTCGTCGAGAAGGGCGTTGGGGCACAACCGTCCCGCCAGCGACCGCCCGAAGCGGGGCCGCGCCACCAGGACTGACCGGCGCAGGGCGGGCGTCGCGCTGTCGAGGACGCGGCCGTTCAGGCGCGGCGCGACCACCCGGCGGACGAGGTCGCCGAACCGGCCGCCTTCGGTCATCGCCTTGCCGATCAGCACCGCCCGCCGGATCATCGCACGAGCGTGCGGCTTGCGTTCCGCTTCGTAGGTGTCGAGTGCGCTCGACGGCAGAGTTCCCGCGAGGACACCGGCGAGTTTCCAGGCGAGGTTGGCCGCGTCGCGCAGCCCCGCGCCCATCCCCTGGCCGATGAACGGTGGGGTCAGGTGGGCGGCGTCGCCGAGCAGGAACACGCGGCGGTCACGCCACCGGTCCGCGATCCGCGCGCGGAAGGTGTACTCGGCGACGCGGAGGATCTCCAGGTCGATCTCCCCGGTCCACGGCGCGATCAGCGGACGCAGCCGGTCGAGGTGACCGAAGTCGTCGGCGGTCTCCCCCGGCAGCAGCCGGAACTCCCAGCGGTGGCGGGTCTTCCCGATGCGCATGTAGGTCGCGGCGCGGCCCGGGTCGCAGACCTGGTGCACGCCTTCCCACTGGCCGAGGTCGGCGGTGGTGGCGATGTCGACCACGAGCCACCGCTGGTCGAACTTCAGGTCCGCCATCTTCGCGCCGATCGCGGTTCTGGTGAGGCTGTTGGCGCCGTCGCAGCCCAGGACGTAGTCCGCGTGGATCATCTCCCGCGCGCCGGTGCCGCGGTCGGTCACCTCGACCCGCACGCCCGTCCCGTCCTGCCGGATCCCGGTGACCTCGGTGTTGCCGCGCAGGGTGACCGCGCCGATCGTCGCCAGGTGGGTGCGGAGCAGGTGCTCCAGGGCGGGCTGGTCGAACATGTTCGCCTCCGGGTAGCCGTGCCGGCCGCCGCCCGGAGAGCGGCGGAACTCCGCCAGCACCCGCAGGTCCGGATCGAGCAGCCGCAGCCCGTGGCAGGGCCAGGAGATGGCCGCGAACTCCCCGGCCAGCCCGAGCCGCCCGAGGATGCGGTGCACCTCGTCGTCCAGGTGCACCGCCCGGGGTTGCGGGTAGACCGACTCCCAGCGTTCGAGCACCAGGCACTCGACGCCGTAGCGGCCGAGCAGCGCCGCGGCGGTCAGTCCGGCCGGGCCGGCCCCGACGATGACGACGGGCACCCTCACGGCGACACCCCGAGGGCCACGAGGTAACCGGCGACGAGCGCCGCGCAGACCAGCGCCGGGACGAGGTCACGGCCTCGGTCGTGGGCGCGCACGTGCGTGGCGAGTGCGCCCGCGAGCAGCAGGAGCAGGCCGGCGCCGGCCAGGGCGCCGAGCACCGGCAGGGTCAAGCCGAGCAGGAGACCGGCGGCTCCGGCGATCTCCAGGGCACCGATGCCGCGGTAGGCACCGACGGAAAATCCGGCGTGCGCGGCGCGTTCCCGCATGGGCGCGAGCGCGAACAGCTTGGCCGCGCCGAAGAGGAGGAAGACGGCCGCCACGAGAACCGACAACGCGATCACGAGGTTTCTCCGAGGGTCAGGCGGGCAGGGACGGCGTAGCGACCGAGAACGGCCTTCACCTTCGGTTCGTCCACATCGGACGCGAGGGTGATCGTGGCGGTCACGGTGCCGTCCTCGATCACCGCGCCGACGGTCACCCCGTCGAACGCGGCGAGGGCCTCGGCGATCGCGCGGCGGGTGGCGTCGGCGCGCAACGCGAGCTTGTAGGGCTTGCCGACGTCGGTCACGGGCAGCGCGTCGAGCACGGTGACGGCTTTCGGCGCGGCGGCGCGCTCGGGCACCCGGTCGGCGGCCCAGGCGAGCAGGTCGGCCTCGCTCGCCGTGGCCCCGGGTGTGCGGGTCACGTAGGCGACGGGCACCTCCCCGGAATGCTCGTCCGGACGGCCGACCGCACCGGCCGCGGTCACCTCGGGGTGGGCGAGCAGGGCGTCCTCGATCAGCGCCGGGTCGATGTTGTGCCCGCCGCGGATGATGAGGTCCTTGGCCCGGCCCGCCAGGTGCACGAATCCGTCGGCGTCCAGCCGGGCCAGGTCACCGGTGTTCAGCCAGCCGTCGCGGAGTTTGCCGAGGCCGTCCAGGACGTACCCGGTCCCGGCACGCCCGACGACATAGCCGGGGAACACCGTGGGGCCGTTGATGGCCAGCACCCCGGTCCCGCCGCGGGGCAGCTCCTCGCCCGTTTCCGGGTGGAGGACCTTCATCCGCTGGTAGGGCAGGCGCTGGCCGACGGTGCCGGGGCGCGGGACGTCGGGGAAGCTGCGCGCGCTGGCACAGGTGGCTTCGGTCAGTCCGTAGCCCTCGACCAGCGTGACTCCGGTGTGTGCCTGGAAACCGTCTCGGACGGCGGCGGGCAGCGGTGAAGCGCCGACCATGGCGAACCGCAGGCTGGAGACGTCGGCGTCGACCGGGCACTGCGCGAGCACCGCGTACACGGTCGGGACCGCGCTCATCGCGGCGATCCGGTGGTGTTCGACGATCTTCCAGAACTCCCCGTACAGCGCCGGTTCCCGGTAACCGAGCGGACCGGCCCACACCGCGTGCTGGCCCTTGAACAGCGGGGCGAGCAGCGTGACGACGAGCGCGTTGACGTGGAACAGCGGCAGCGCCGCGAAGATGACCGAGCCGACGTCGAGCAGCGAGTTGGCCGCGATCATCCACGCGTCGGCGACCTCATTGGCGTGCGTGTGCGCGGCCAGCTTCGGGGCCCCGGTGGTGCCTCCGGTGTGGAACAACGCGGCCAGATCCGACGCCACCGGGGGTTCCCCGGCGAAACCGGAAGAGTCCATTGTGGAGGCAAGCTCGGCGAGGTCGCCGACGCGCACTCCCGCGATGGCGGGCACCGCAGCCGATGCGCCGGTCGGGCGCAGCACGAGGACGACGTCCAGCTCGGTGGCCAGCGCCCGGGCGGTGTCCCAGACCTCCGGCGCGAGGTCCGGCCCGGCGGTGATCAGCACCCGGGCGCCGGACCGGCGGAGCAGTTCGCCCAGGTGGTCGCGGGACAGGCCGCCGTTCAGCGGAGCCGCGATCCCGGCGAGCTGCGCGGCCAGGGTCGCCGGAACCAGGTCGGCGCAGTTGGGCGACAGCAACGCGACCGCATCGCCCCGCCGGACCCCGAGGTCGCGCAACAGGTTCGCGTAGCGGTGGACGTCGGCGAGCAGCTCGGCGAACGTGCGGCGGACGGGCTCGCGCCATCGCGCGGCCTCGGGCAACACGGTGGTGGCCGGGTGCTCCGGCCACCTCGCGGCGGCCCGTCGCAGCAGGGCGTAGGTCGACTCGGGCAGGCCTCGTTCGGCGAGCGGGACGGCCTCGATCGCGGCCAGGTCGGCGGGTTCGGCGTAGCGCGGCCACAGGGAAGCACCGGTCATCGCCGGTACCTCACGACCGTGCGCTGGGTGCCCAGATCGAGGGCACCGTCGTCGGTCGCGACCGTCGCCTCGACGACGTCACCGTCGGCCAGGTACTTCGGGTTTTTCGCCTGTCCCTTGAAGAACAGCTTCCACTTGAGTGCCGACGGCAGCAGGGCGGCGATCTTCTCGACCGCCTTCGGTGGCGCCGACAGCGCCGTGCCGGCCGGAGTCCCGGTCAACACCAGGTCGCCGGGATCCAGCCGCTGGAACCGGGCCAACGCCCGCAGGGCCTCGAGCGGGCGGTGGATCATGTCGCCACCGACCACCGCGTCCTGGCGGACCGTGCCGTTGACCGACAGCCGCAGCCGCAGGTCGGCGAACCGCTTCAGCTCGTGGCCCTCCAGGAGCACGAGGGCGGGCCCGGCCGGGGTGAACGTCGGGTACGACTTGGCCTCGTAGAACTGGGTCTGCGGCAGCTGGATGTCCCGGGCGGACACGTCGTTGGTCACGACCAGGCCCGCGACGCACTCAGCCACCTCGGTGATCTCGCTGCCGACGGGGATCACCCGGCCGATGACCAGCCCGATCTCCACCTCGTAGTCGAGCAGGCGCACGTGCGGCGGCTTGACGACGTCGTCGAACGGGCCGCTGATCGACCCGGACGCCTTGCGGAAGAACGTCAACGGCACGGTTTTCAGGTCCATCCCGGCGTCCGTGACGTGCGAAACGAAGTTCGTCATCTGAGCGACCACGCGGCAAGGCGCGGTGACCGGGGAGACCAGGTCGAGCGAGGCCACCGGCACGGTGTCCGTGGCCGCGGCCGTGATCGCCGCTCGGTCGGCGAGCAGTTCGGCGGTCGTCTTCGCGGTCGTGGGAAGCTTCGCTGCCCCCGAGGGAGTGACGACGTACCAGGCGTCGGCGGTGCGCAGGACGGTCAAGCTCATGAGCGGGCCACCTTCAGCAGGCCCAGCAAGCGCCGGGCGTCGAATTCGTTGTCTTCGCGCAGCGCGGAGAACACCGCACGCAGCTCGCGCAGGGATTCCCTGCCCGGCTTGACGCCGAGGAAGTCGGCGGTGGCGGGCGGTCCCCACTGGGCCAGCCCGGAGGCGGTCAGCGGGCCCCAGCCGGGCTCGAGGGTGTTGTCGAAGAGGTCGCCGTCGCTGAAGTGTTCGACCATGAACCCGTCCGGGTCACGCCAGTAGTCGAAGAGCTGGCTGCCCTCGATGTGCCTGCCGATGCCCCACGAATGGTGGTAGCCGTGCTCGCGCAGGTACTCGCCGCCCGCGGCCAGCGCGTCGAGGTCGGCGACCTGGTAGGCCGAGTGCACGTAGCGGTCGGCCGGGCCGAGCACCATGGCCAGCGTGTGGTGGTCGGCCGGGGTGGCACCCCGGTCGCACCGGATGAAGCTCATCACCGGCCCGCGCTCGCGCTGTCCGGGGTGGTACAGGAAGTCGCTGACGATCAAGCCGAGGTGGTCCAGGTACCAGTCCAGCGCCTCGCGGTAGCGGGTCGTCTGCAGCACCACGTGCCCGAGCCGCTGCGTCAGCGCCGGGGCCCGGGGCGGCCGTTGCGTGGCGTTGACCCGCCGGACCTCGTGGCCGACGTTGAGCACGTGCGGCTCCTGCGGCGGCAGCGCGGGCAGCTCGTGGGTGTCCGAGACGACCCGGACCCGCAGTCCGCTCGGGTCGGGCAGGTCCACGGCGACGCCGCCCAGCGTCTCCGGCAGCCGGGCGACCGGTCGTCCGGCGGCTTCGGCCAGCCGCGGGACGTCGCCCGGAGCCGCGGCCACAAACGCCGGCCCGAGGAACTTCGACCGAGCGCCCTTGCGGATGAGCACGCACGGCGCGCCGGCATCGGTGCCCCGCAGGTGCAGCTCGTGCCGGGTGCTGAGCGTCGGAGTGAACCCGAAGGCCCGGGCGAACACCTCCGCCCGCTCCAGGTCCGGCTTCTCGAACTCGAGCCACGCCAGGTCGTGCACCTTGATCACCGGGTTCGCCGCGCGCCCGGGGTGCTCGCCCGCGAGCGCGCCGTGCTCGCTGTGCAGCCCGCTGTGCGGATCTCCCACGGCTGCTCCCTCCATCCACGTTGATGACGACATCGTCAGTTACGAGCATGTCATCAGTCAAGGGTTTCTGACGAATTCCTCAGCAGTGACGCGTGCGCTACGATGCGGCGACGACCAGCGAAGACGGGAGCACGGATGCCGGAGCACGCTCCGAGCCGACTGGAACGGCGCAAGGCGCGCACCCGCGCAGCTCTGGTCCGAGCGGCCCAGGCACTGATCGCCGAGGGGAAGACCGCGGTCCCGATCCTGGAGATCACCCAGGCCGCGGACGTCGGAATGGGGTCGTTCTACAACCACTTCGAGACGAAGGAGCAGCTGTACCAGGCGGCGGTCGAGGACGCCCTCGACGTCCACGGCGCCCTGCTGGACGAGCTGACCGCCGGCCTGGATGACCCGGCGCAGGTCTTCGCGCAGAGCTTCCGGCTGACCGGACGCCTGCACCGGCGGCATCCCGAACTCAGCAAGGTCCTCCTGCACCACGGTCTCGAAATCGCCACCTCGGAGAGCGGGCTCGCTCCTCGCGCCCGCCGCGACATCGAGGCCGCCGTGCGAGCCGGCCGCTTCACCGTCACCGACACCGAACTCGCCATGGTCACGGTCGCCGGGACCGCGCTCGGCCTCGGCCACCTGCTGCACCGCCGGCCCGAGCGCGACGACGCCGCCACGACCGACCGGGTGACCGAGGACCTGCTGCGCATGCTCGGCCTCACCGCGGCCGAAGCCGAGGAGATCTGCGGTCGCCCGCTGCCCGACCTCGACGCGATCGCGATCGGGCCGGACACCGCCGCCTGAACGAGGAAAGTTACCACCGCCGCCGGCGCGATTGTTCTGTTCCACCACCGTGAACGACACCGGCTTCCACTCGGAGGATTGACGGCCGGCACCTGGCCGGTATCGTGTGGGAGCGCTCCCACACATCGACGTCAGGAGTCTCCCGGTGGCTGCTCGGCGACGGAATCGCTTACCGTCCGGCAAACCCCTCGCCGCGGGCGGTTGCCTGGTGACGGCACTGCTGACCACCGGAGCACCCCCGGCTTCCGCCGCCGGGCTCAGCCTGTCGGTGGACCTGTCCGCGGCGCGGCACGCGATCAGTCCCGACATCTACGGGATGAACGGCGGCGATCCCGCGCTCGTCGCCGAACTCGGCACGCCGGTCTCGCGCTGGGGTGGCAACGCGAGCAGCCGCTACAACTTCACCAACCACACCTACAACACCGGCAGCGACTGGTACTTCGAGAACATCGTGGCCGGCCCGGACAACACCCTCGAGGCCTACGTCCGGCGCAACCGGGACCGCGGAATCAAGCAGGTGGTCACCCTCCCGATGTCCGGCTGGGTGGCGAAGGACTCGCCGTCGTCGCCGCACGCCTGCGGGTTCCCGGCGACGCGGTTCCCGGCGCAGGACTCCTTCGACCAATGGGACGCCAACTGCGGCAACGGCCGGCTGAACAACACGGACCTCACCGGCGCGGAACCCACCGACACCTCGATCCCGGCCGACGCGTCCTTCGCGGGCGCCGAGGTGTCACACCTGGTCGGCCAGTTCGGTACGGCGGCCCGCGGCGGCGTACCGATCTACGAACTGGACAACGAACCGGTGCTGTGGAGCTCCACCCACCGCGACGTCCACCCCCAGCCCGTGTCCGATGACGAACTGGGTGCCAAGAGCACCGCGACCGCGGCGGCCGTCAAGTCCGCCGATCCGCGCGCGGCGGTCCTGGGCCCGTCCGGGTGGGGCTACTGCGAATGGGTCGCGTCCGGTGTGGACGGTTGCGCGCCGGGCGCGGACGCCGCCGCCCACGGCGGGCTCAACCTGTCCCAGTGGTTCCTGAAGAACATGAAGGACGCGAGCACCACCGCGGGCAAGCGGCTGCTCGACTACTTCGACCAGCACTACTACCCCCAGATCAGCGGGGACAAGACGCCCGAAGCCAACGCGTGGCGGCTGCGGTCGACCCGCTCGCTGTGGGACCCGTCCTACGTCGAGGAATCCTGGATCGGCCCGAGCGGCGTCAACGCCCCGCCGCTGCAGTTCATCCGCACGATGAAGCAGTGGATCGCCCAGTACAACCCCGGCACCAAGACCGCCATCACCGAATACAACTGGGGCGCCCTCGACGACATCAACGGCGCCCTCGCCGAAGCCGACGTCCTCGGCATCTTCGGCCGCGAAGGCCTCGACCTGGCCACCATCTGGGGCGAACCCAAGCCGACGGACCCGGCCGCGTACGCGTTCCGGATGTACCGCAACTATGACGGCGCCGGAAGCAAGTTCGGCGACGTCAGCGTCTCCGCGGCCAGCACCGACCAAGGACAGCTCGCGATCTACGGCGCACAACGCCGTTGCGACGGCGCCCTGACCCTCATGGTGCTCAACAAGACGGGCGGCGACCTGGCCGCCCCGCTGGCGGTCACCGGCGCCGACCGCACCGCGCAGCGATTCACCTACAGCCCGGCCGATCTCTCCTCGATCGTGCGAGGCGCGGACCTGCCGGTGAACCGCGGCAGTGTCACCACGACGTACCCGGCGAACTCCCTCACCCTGCTGGTCCTGCCGCGCGCAGGCCGTTGACGATCAGGTCCAGGCCGAAGGCGAACTCGTCTTCCAGCGGCACCGGCAAGGAGTCCGCGACCGCGCGCGTGGCCGGGAAGTCCGCGGGCGACAGGTCGTGGAAGTGCGCCGACGCGCGCGCCCGCTCGGCGTCGTTCCCGGAACCGGTGAGCTGGATGGCGAACCCGAGGACGTAGCGCGAGAGGGTCGCGTAGGCGCGCGCCGCGAGTTCCGGCGGCAGTCCACCGTCGAGCAGGACGGCCAGGCAGCGTTCCCGCAGCACCATCGCGTTCGGCCCGGTCGGTGTCTGCTCGATCAGCAGCGGCGCCACCGCCCGGTGCCGGCCCAGTGCGTCGAACATCGCCTGCGCGACGGCCTGGCAGGCCTGGTCCCACGGCAGCTCCGCCAGCCTGCCGGGGTCGAGTTCCACCTCGCCGAAGACGCGATCGACGACGTGGGTGACCAAGGTCGCCCGGTTGCCGAAGTGGCGGTAGAGCGTGGCCGTGCCGGATTCGAGGCGTTGGGCGAGCGTCCGCATCGACAGCGCCTCGGCGCCTTCCTCGTCGACGAGCTGCAGTGCCGCGGCGAGGATCCGGTCCAGCGGGACGGCGGGACGGCCACGTGACCGCCGAGCGGCCTGAGACGGACTGGTCACCCGCCCAGTATGGCCGCGGTTGACACCTCCCGCAATAACGGCAACACTGTTGCCATTATGAAGGACATCCAGTCAATCCCGGTCGACGGACTTCGCGTGCACTACGAACGCGCAGGTCAAGGACCTGCTGTGGTGTTGCTGCACGGCAGCGGGTCGTCGTTGGAGGGCTTCGAGCGGGTCGCGGCACTGTTGTCGGCGTCGCACGACGTCATCCGCCCGGACCTCCCGGGTTTCGGGCGGACCGGCCCGCGGCCCGACCGCGACTACCGCGTCCGGACCTACGCGGGCACGATCGCCCGCTTCACGACCGCGCTCGGGCTGCCGCACTTCACGGTGGTGGGCAATTCCCTGGGCGGCAACATCGCGTGGAACCTGGCCCTCGACGCCCCGGACCGGGTCGACGCGCTGGTGCTGGTCAACGCCACCGGCTACCCGGAGAAGACGCTGCCCGCCGGGTTGCGGCTGGCCCGGAACCCGCTGCTGCGCCCGCTGCTGCGGCGGTGGCTGCCGCGCGGCGCGACCGAACGCGGGTTGCGGGAGGCCGTCGGCGCGAATTCCGCGATCGTGGACGACGCCATGGTCGACCGGGTGCACGCCCTGACGAGCCGCCCCGGGAACCGGTCGGCGTTCGTCGACTTCGCCACCACCGACCAGCCCGACCGCAGCGCCGAAATCCCGAAGCTCGCGGTCCCGACGCTGGTCCTGCGCAGCGCCGGCGTCGACGGGCAGCACTTCGCCCGCGACGTCCCCGGCGCCGTCGAGCGCGTGCACGCCGACGGCGGGCATCTGCTGCCGGAAGAGGATCCGGACTGGGTGGCCGCGGCGATCACGGAGTTCCTGCGATGAGGTACTTCGTCGCCTCCGACGAGGACCGCCGGCTCGACACCGCCACGCGTCGGACGCTGCGCGGCAGCTTCGTCGAGTTGTCCGACGGCGTTACGCACTACGAGCTGACCGGCCCCGACGGCGGGGAACTCGTCGTCCTCGTCGGCGGCATCACGATTCCGCTGTCCTATTGGGACGGTCTCGCGGCCCGCCTGCGCGAGCGAGGTCTGCGCACGCTCGCCCACAGTGCCTACGGACGCGGTTACTCCGACCGCGTCCGGGGCCGCTACGACGAAGCGTTGTTCGTCCGGCAGCTCGCCGAACTGACCTCGGCGCTGAACCTCGCGCCACCCCGCCACGTCGTCGGCACGTCGATGGGCGCGCTGGTCGCGATGGCCTACGCGAACCTCCGCCCCGAGACCGTGGCCACGCTCACCGTCGTAGGACCGGCCGGGCTGGGCGAACGTCCCCGCGCCCACCGGTTGCTGCGCAACGATTTCCTCGCCGGGTTCGTCGCCCGGCGCTTCGGCCGCAAGCTCCTGGAAGACCACCTCGGGCACAACGTCCGCGACCGCGATCTGTCCGCTCGGCTGGTCGCGATGGTGCGGGACGCCTACCGGTTCGAAGGCTCCCTCCACGCCTTCTTCCAGACCCTGCAGGACTTTCCGCTGTACGACCGGCAGGACCTGTTCCGCAGCACCGGCGAGCTGGGCCTGCCCGTCCTGCTGGTGTGGGGCGACGACGACCGGGTCACCCCGATCACCCACCTCGGCACCGTCCACGAACTGCTGCGCCCGCGGCGGACGCACGTCATCACCGAATGCGGCCACATGGCCCCCTACGAACGGCCGGACGACGTCGGCGACCTGCTCGCGTCGTTCGCCGTTCCCCACCCGGATCGGCTCGAACCATGAACGAACCCCTCGACGTCCTGATCGCCGGCGCCGGCCCGGCCGGCACCACCCTGGCCATCGACCTGGTCCGCCGCGGTCTCGCGGTCCGGATCATCGACAAGGCCCGGCACTCCTTCGAAGGCTCCCGCGCCAAGGGCCTCCAGCCCCGAACGCTCGAGGTGTTCGACGACCTCGGCGTGCTCGACGACGTCCTCGCCGGCAGCAGCGACTACCCCCGCCTCGGCCTCCACCTCGGCCCGGTGACCGTCCCGTGGCGGATGTTCCGCAACCGCGACCGCACCGCCGACGTCCCGTACCCGAACACGCGGCTGATGCCCCAGTACCGCACCGACGCCGTGCTGCACGACCGGCTCGGCGGCCGGGTCGAGTACGGCCGGGAGCTCATCGGGTTCGAGCAGGACGCCACGTCGGTCACCGCCACCGTGCTCGGCGACGACGGCCCGGAACGGATCACCGCCCGCTACCTCGTCGGCGCCGACGGCGGTTCCAGCGCCGTCCGTAAGCACCTCGGGCTGGGGTTCCTCGGCGAGACCCGCGAGGCAGACCGGATGCTGATCGTCGACGCCGTCACGACCGGCCTGTCCGGGAACCGCTGGCACGTCTGGCCGGGTGCGCGGGGCCGGTTCGCCGGCGCGTGCCCGCTGCCGCACACCGACCTGTTCCAGTGGATGATCCGGCTGTCCCCCGGCGAAGAAGCGCCCGAAGGCGAAGACGCGATCACCCGCCGGATCCGGGCGCACACCCGCAACCGCGCCATCGCCGTGCGCGACATCCGGTGGCGGTCGGTCTTCCGGCCCAACATCCGCCTGGCCGAGGCCTACCGCCGCGGGCGCGTGTTCCTCGTCGGCGACGCCGCGCACGTGCACACCCCGGCCGGCGCGCAGGGCCTCAACACCGGCATCCAGGACGCCTACAACCTCGGTTGGAAGCTCGGCCAGGTCCTCGCCGGAGCCGACCCGCGGCTGCTGGACAGCTACGAAGCCGAACGCCTGCCGATCGCCGCGGGCGTGCTCGGCCTGTCCACGAAGAAGTACGAAGGCCTCGCCAAGCTCGACCCGTCGAGCCTGCGCCGCGGCCAGGACGAACAGCAGCTGTCCCTCACCTACCAGGGCGGCCCGCTCGCGCCCGGCGGCGCCGACCGCACGAAGACGCTGCAGGTCGGCGACCGCGCGCCGGACGCCGAACTGCCCGGCTCGCGTCTGTTCGACGCCTACCGGGGGCCGCACTTCACCCTGGTCGCGCACGGCCCGCGGGCCGCGGCGGCGAGCGACGAACTCGCCTGGCCGGCCGCGGGAGCACCGCTGCGACGGATCACCGTCGACGGACGGGACGGCTTCCGCCGCGGCTACGGGGTCGAAGGCGACACGCTGCTGCTCGTCCGGCCCGACGGCTACCTCGGGCACATCGCGACCCGCGACTTCCTCGCCTCGACCCGCGCCGCCGTGCGCGCCATGACCCCGGAGGTGGCCGGGTGAACCGCGTCCTGCTGCGCGGCGCGCAGGTCATCACCATGGCGCCGGACCGGCCCGACGCCGAACGCGCCGACATCCTGATCGACGACGGCACCATCGCCGCCGTCGGCGACGGACTCGGCGAAACCGGCGCGGAGATCATCGACGTCACCGGCCGGATCATCATGCCCGGCCTGGTCAACGCCCACCTGCACACCTGGCAGACCGCGCTGCGGGGCGCCGGCGCCGACTGGACGCTCGCGGACTACCTCGGCCGCGTGCACGGCACCGTGGCCCGGCACTACCGTCCGGAGGACATGCGGATCGGCACTCTCGCCGGCGCGCTGAGCCAGCTCGACCGCGGCACCACCACCCTCGGCGACTGGTGCCACAACACCCCCACCCCGGACCACACCGACGCCGCGATCGACGGACTCGTGGCGTCCGGCATCCGCGGGGTGTTCCTGCACGGCACCCCCTACTCCGCCCCCGACGCGACCCACCCCGTCGAAGAGGTCGACCGGCTGCCCGCCGGCCCGCTGCTCACCCTCGGCATGGCCGTCCGGGGCCCGCAACTGTCCACTCCGGACACCGCGGTCGCCGATTTCCGGGCCGCCGCCGAACGCGGCCTCGTGGTGTCGATGCACCAGAGCGGCGGCGAACCCGGGCCCGGGTGGACCGCGGTGCGGGACGCCGGGCTGCTGAGCCCCCGCACGAACGTCGTGCACGGCGCCGGGCTCACCGACGACTGGCTCAAGACCCTCATCGACGCGGGCGCCGGCCTCACCAGCACGCCCGAGAACGAGCTCGGCCAAGGCCATGGCTTCCCCGTCACGGGGAGCCTGCTCCGGCTGGGTGCCGCGCCGTCGCTGGGCACCGACACCGACGCCGTCACGCCCGCCGACGTGCTCTCCGCCGCCCGCATCGCCCTGGCACACCAGCGCGGCCACGACCACGAGCACCACCGGCGGGTCACCGGCTCCTCCTCCCCCACCGCGACGATCACCGCGAAGCAGGCACTGGCCTGGGCCACCGTCGAAGGTGCCCGGGCACTCGGCCTCGCCGACCGCGTCGGCCGGCTCGAACCGGGCCTGCAGGCCGACCTCGTCGTCCTCGACGCCCCGGCGCCGAACCCGGTCGCCGCCGCCCTGCACGCCACCACCGGCGACATCGAAGCGGTCATGATCGCCGGGCGCTGGCGCAAACGCGACCACACCCTCCTCGACGTCGACATCGACGCCGTCCGGGAACAGTTGCGGGACTCCTCGGCTCGGCTCGTCCCCCACCTCGCCGGCTGATGAGCACCCGGAGCGAACTCGCGAGCCGGACCCGGACGGAGCTGCTGGCCGCGGCGAAGCGACTGTTCGGTGAACGCGGTTACCCCGACACCAAGGTCAGCGACATCGCGGCCGCGGCCGGCCGCGCCGTGGGATCGTTCTACCGCCACTTCCGTGACAAGGAACAGCTCCTCTCGGTGCTGCGCGGCGAACTCGCCGGGACACCGGCCCCCGACGACGACACCCTCCGCGCGCACGTCACGGCCTGCTGGACCGCACTGCGCACCCACCGCCCCACCGCCATCGCCCTGCTGCAGTCGGCGACCGCGGCCGCCCCGGCCTCCGGACGGTTCCGGGACGAGCTGACGGCCTGGACGGCCCCGCTGCGCAAGCACCTGGAGAACCGGCGTGACCGCGGCCGGCCGCTCGCCGGCGACCCCGAACTGGTGGCCGCCGCGGTGGGCCTCATGCTCGCCGGCCTCAACCAAGCCCTGCCCGCCGGCGACGACCGCGTCCCCGATGCGGTCACGAACCTCGTCCTCCACGGCCTGGCCGGCCCTGAACAGTGAGTGGCTGCCGTGCTTCTGCGTCGGCTACCGGCGCAGACTCCTCAGGCCGGCGCGGATTTCGCTGATCAGGATCTCGGGCTGCTCGAGAGCCGCGAAGTGGCCGCCCCTGTCGGCCTCGCCGTAGTGGATCAGGTCGCGGTAGGTGTCTTCGATCCAGCTTCGCGGCAGGCGTGGGACGTCTCGCGGGAACACGGTCACCGCGACCGGGAGTGTCAGCTTCGGGCCGGCCATACTGGCCGATCGGTTCTCCCAGTAGATGCGGGCGGACGAGGCGGCACTGTTGGTGAACCAGTAGAGCGATATCGCGTCCAGCATGTCATCGGTGCTCAGAACGTCCTCGGCGAGCCCGTGGTTGTCCGTTTTGGACTGGAACTTCTCGTAGATCCAGGCCGCCTGGCCCGCCGGGGAGTCCGCCAGCGCGAACCCGACGGTCTCCGGCTTCGTGCCCTGGAGGTGGTTCGAACCACCGAGGGCGCCGGTGTAGCGGGCGAGGCCGTCCACGGCGTGGCGCTCTTCGGCAGAAAGCGTGCCGGGTATCCGAGCGGGAAAAGCGTAGGGGGTGTTCAAGTGAATCCCGAGCAGCCCTTCGGGTCGCATGGCTCCGAGAGCGGTGGTCACGACCGAACCCCAGTCACCGCCCTGAGCCGCCCAGTCGCGGTAGCCGAGACGCTTCATCAGCTCCACCCATGCGGCGGCGATGCGCGGCACCGTCCAGCCCGCCTCGGCCGGCTTTCCGGAGAACCCGAATCCGGGCAGGGACGGAACGACGACGTCGAAGGAATCTCCGACGTCGCCGCCGAACGCGACCGGGTCCGTGAGCGGGCCGATCAGTTTCAGGAATTCGACGATCGATCCCGGCCACCCGTGGGTCAGGATCAGGGGCATCGCACCCGGGTTCCGGGACCTGACGTGGATGAAGTGGATGTCCAGGCCGTCGATCGTGGTCAGGAACTGGGGGAAGCTGTTGACCGCCGACTCGAATCGTCGCCAGTCGTAGTCCCGCTCCCAGTAGGCGACGAGCGACTTGGCGTTCTCCACGCGGACACCTTGCGACCAGTCGGGGACGGTCTCCGGATCCGGCCAGCGCGTCCTGGCCAGCCGCTGCTTGAGGTCAGCGATCTCGGAATCCTGGAGCACGAAGCGGAACGGGCGGACGAGGTCCGGCGGTGCGGTGGTCGATGCGGTCATCGTCCGGTTCTCCTGTCCTGTCACGGTGTTGCACACCCGTGTGCAGATTACGCAATTGCACACCAGTGTGCAATCATCGAAGCGACGCGGATCGAGACCTGGGGGTGTGCGGCATGAGGGACACGCGGGAGCGGATTCTCGACGTCGCACTCGAAGTCCTGGGGAGGAACCCGGATGCCGGCATGGGTGCGATCGCCTCCGCCGCCGGCGTGGTCCGACGTACCGTCTACGGTCACTTCCCCTCTCGAACCGACCTGGTGCTGGCTCTCACGCACCGGGCCGTGAGCGAGATAGCGGCCGTACTGGCGGAGATCACCGCCGCCGGCGAAGCGGCCGACGAGGCCTGGGTCGGCTTCATCGCCCACCTCTGGCCGTTGGCGCACCGTTACCGCGTGCTGGTGGCGCTCCGCCGCGGTGAGTACGGAGAGGAGATCCACGCCCTCCTCGGACCGGTCGAGAAGACGCTTGCCGAGCTGGTCGAACGAGGCCAGGACGGCAAAGCGTTCGGACGGCACCTGCCCGCGGACGTTCTGAGCGAGATCGCTTTCGCCACGGTGTTCACCATCGCGGACAAAGATTTGTCGCACGGGGCCCTCGGCGTCCGCGCAGCGTCGATGACGAGCCTGCTGATGTTGGGAGTGCCCGAAGCGCGCGCGAAGTTCCTCCTGGACCGCCGGCCGTGATGCCTTGGCGAGACCTCGGACGCGAAGAAGGCCCAGGTCGATGACCTGGGCCTCTGCTCCCCCGCTTGGACTCGAACCAAGAACCCTCCGGTTAACAGCCGAATGCTCTGCCAGTTGAGCTACAGGGGAATGTCGCTCACTTCCGGTGTCGTCCGTCTCCGTCCGACGAGAAGAACTTTAGCCCATGCCTTCACACCCTCCGCACCCACCCCCCACTTGGCGCAACCGCACCCTCCGGGCCGTTTTCCTGGACAATGGACAGTCGGACGACCTACGGACGGAAGGCGTGGACGCGGATGAAGAAGTTCCTGCTGGGGGCAGGCCTGGGGTACGTGCTGGGCGCCAAGGCAGGCCGGGGGCGGTACGAACAGCTCGTGCGCACCTACCGCCGGGCCGTCGACCACCCCATGGTTCAGGGGGCCGCCGGCGTGGCCCGCGCCAAGATCGGCGAGAAGGTGCGCCGCTAGACCTGGGCCACGAAGAACACCCGGCGGAACTCGAACCACGTCGTTCCGTCGGCGCGCGCCGGGTACGCCGACGACAGCAGCGGCGCCAGCTCGGCGCGGAACTGCTCCCACTCCGCGTCCGGCAGGGCAGCGCGGATGGGGCGCAGCGCCGTCCCCGTTATCCACTCCAGCACCGGTGACGGCCCGCGCAACGGCTGCACGTACGTCGTCTCCCAGGCGTCGACGCCGCAGCCCGCGTCGGCCAGGAGGTTCGCGTACTCCAGAGGGCTCGACACCGCGTCGTCCTCGCGCAGGACCACCTCGGCCAGCCGGGAGGACCACGCCGGGGACGCCGCCAGCTGCCGCGTCAGCGCGTGCGACGGCGCGGTGAAATTGCCCGGCACCTGCACCGCCAGCCAGGCACCCGAGGGCAGCGACGAGACCCAGCGGCGAAGCAGCGGACCGTGGTCCGGCACCCACTGCAGGACGGCGTTCGACACGACGACGTCGGTGTCCGGCGCCGGCGTCCAGTCGCGGACGTCGAGCAGCGACGCGTCGAGTCCGCGGGCGCGGGCGGCCTTCACCATTTCGGGTGAACTGTCGCCGCACTCCAGCGCCGCCGAAGGCCAGCGCTCCCGGAGCGACGCGGTCAGGTTGCCGGGGCCGCACCCCAGGTCCACGACGCGTCGCGGAGCCGCCGCGCCGATGCGGGAGACGAGGTCGTAAAACGGCCGGGCCCGCAGGTCGGCGTAGTCGAGGTACTTGTCCGGATCCCACACGGCAGCCTCCCAGTAAACAGTACGCCTGTACTGAGTACGAGCGTACTGCTATTCGGCGGGGTTGACCAGCTTCGCGGCCACCTGCTCGGCGATGGCCGCCACCAGCCCGGGGTCGGTTCCCGGGTCGGGCCGGACCTGCAGGACACTCCCGTCGCGGCCGGGGATCTTGCGCTGCACGAACCACGCTCCCCCGGCGCCGATCTCCTGCCGGTGCCGCGAGCGGATCGAGCCCTCGACGCGCTGGTAGGTCTCGCGCGGCACCTTGCCCGGCGCCGGCAGCCGGAAGCGCACCGGCGGCAGGTCGGCCAGCACGACCGCGGAGCCCGCCGTGCCCACCTCGGACGACTCCGTCAGCGTGAAGACGCCGTCCGCCCAGGCCGCCTTGCCTACGAGGTGCCAGCCGACGCGGCGCGCCCCGCCGCCGTCCGGGACCCACAGGCCCAGCGCCGTCACGACCAGGTAGCCACCGCCCTCGACCGGGGCGCTGTCGACGACGTCCTCGCCGGGGTCCAGCGAGCCCGCGAAGTCCGGCGGTGTGCGGTCGCCCAGCAACCGGCGCAACCAGCTCATCTCAGCTCCACGTGCTGGCGGCCGCCTGCTCGCCCAGCGACTTCTTGTACTGCTCCAGCGCGACGAGGTCGCCGAACAGCGCGCGGTAGTCGTCCGGCGCTTCGACCGGCGAAAGCCGCTGCAGCTTCCCCTTGATCTCCGCGATCTGCCGCCCGACGAGCCCCTCCTGCAGGCGCGCGAGGATCGAGGAGATGTACCGCGAGTCGACTTCGTCCTTGGCCTGCAACGGTTCCACGGCCAGCTCGGACAGCACGCGCCGGACCGTCCCTTCCGGACAGTGCGGCGCCGCCGCGTCCAGCAGTGCCGGGCCGGTCAGGCCCGAACCCGCGCCCCCGGCCTTCAGCACGGCCTCGTGGACCGCCACGTACACCGGGTGCGTGAACGCCTCCAGCGGCAGCGCGTCGTACTCCGGCCCGGCGATCGCGGGTTGCTGCAGCGCGGCCTTCAGCGCCTCTCGCTGGACGGCGAACCGCGGGTCCTTCGGCGCCGGGCGGGCCACGTCCTGGGCAGGCGCCGCCGGGGCCGCCTGCTGGCCGCGCGCGGGCTGACGCAGCGGCGCCCCGCCGCGCTTGTCGGTCGCGCCCGCACTGCCGCGGACCCGGTTGACCACCTGCGCGACGTCCTGCCAGCCCACCCACCAGGCGAGCTTCGACGCGTAGCCGTCGCGGGCCGCGCGGTCCTTGATCGACGCCACCATCGGCACGGTCTTCTGCAGCGCCGCGACCTGGCCGTCGACCGAGTCGAGGTCGTAGTTCTTGAGCGTGCTGCGGATGACGAACTCGAACAGCGGGGTCCGCCGCGCGACCAGGTCCTTCACCGCGCTGTCGCCCTTGGCCAGCCGCAGCTCGCACGGGTCCATCCCGTCCGGCGCCACCGCGATGTACGTCTGGCCGGCGAACGTCTGGTCGCCCTCGAACGCCTTCAACGCGGCCTTCTGGCCCGCTTCGTCGCCGTCGAACGTGAAGATCACTTCGCCGCGGAAGGCGTCGTCGTCCATCATCAGCCGACGAAGCACCTTCATGTGGTCTTCGCCGAACGCCGTGCCCGACGACGCGACCGCCGTCGGCACGCCCGCCGCGTGCATCGCCATCACGTCGGTGTAGCCCTCGACCACCACGACCTGGTGCCGCTTCGCGATCTCGCGCTTGGCGAGGTCGAGGCCGAACATGACCTGGGACTTCTTGTAGATCGGCGACTCGGCGGTGTTGAGGTACTTCGCCGAGATCCGGTCGTCGTCGAACAGCCGTCGCGCGCCGAAGCCGACGACGTCGTTGCCGACGTCGCGGATCGGCCACACCAGCCGCCGGTGGAAGCGGTCCATCGGGCCGCGCTGGCCCTCCTTGGACAGCCCAGCCGTGAGCAGCTCCTTGACCTCGAAGCCGCGGTTGAGCAGGAACTTCGTCAGCTTGTCCCAGCCGCCGGGCGCGTACCCGCAGCCGAACGTCTTCGCCGCGGCGGCGTCGAACCCGCGCTCGGACAGGAAGTCCCGCGCGGCGCGCGCCTCGTCGGTGACCAGCTGCTCGGCGTAGAACTCCTGCGCGAGGCGGTGGGCCTCGACGAGCCGAGTGCGGCTGCCGCGGTCGCGCTGGATCGTCGCGCCGCCGCCTTCGTAGGTGAGCCGGATGCCGACCCGGTCGGCCAGCCGCTCGACGGCCTCCACGAACGAGATCAGGTCGATCTTCTGGATGAACTTGATCACGTCGCCACCCTCGCCACAGCCGAAGCAGTGGAAGGTGCCGTGCGTCGGGCGGACGTTGAACGACGGGGTCTTCTCGTTGTGGAACGGGCAGAGGCCCTTCAGGCTGCCCCCGCCGGCGCGGCGCAGCGCCACGTACTCCCCGACGACCTCGTCGATCCGGTTCCGCTCGCGCACCTCCGCGATGTCGCTCTCCCGAATCCGTCCTGCCACGTCACCCACTCTAGTCTCGCCGTTTGCGGCACACTCGGGGCATGGTCTCCACGCCCACCGCCCAGGACACGCTAGCCGCGGAGTTCGCCGAGCACCGCGGCCACCTGATCGGGGTCGCCTACCGGCTGACCGGTACCCGCGCCGACGCCGAGGACGCCGTCCAGGAGTCCTGGCTGCGGCTGGCCGGGCTGGACGACGCCGGCCGCGCGGCGATCCGGGACCTGCGGGGCTGGCTCACCACCGTCGTCGGCCGGATCTGCCTCGACCGGCTCAAGTCGGCCGCGGCCCAGCGGGAGAAGTACGTCGGCAACTGGCTGCCCGAGCCGGTCGTCACGCCGTTCGGGCGGCCGGTGAGCGAGGACCCCCTGGAAGTCGCCGTGCGCGACGACGGGCTGCGGATGGCCGCGCTGGTCGTGCTCGACAAGCTGACCCCCGAGCAGCGCGTCGCGTTCGTGCTGCACGACGCCTTTTCGGTGCCGTTCGCGGAAATCGCCGACGCGCTCGGCGTCTCGGTCGACGCCGCGCGCCAGCACGCCTCCCGCGGCCGCAAGGCCCTCGCCGACGCCGACCCGGCGCCGCGCGTCCCGCTGGAGGACCAGGCGAAGATCCTCGAGAAGTTCGTCACCGCCCTGCAGCAGGGCGACATCCGGGCGATGACCGAGCTGCTCGCCCCGGAGGTCGTGCTCATCGGCGACTCGAACGGCAAGGGCCGGACCACGCGCCAGCTCATCGTCGGCGCGGACAAGATCGCCCGGTTCTTCGTCGGCCTCACGAGGAAGTACGCGCCCGGGATCCTCACCGCCGGCACGCCGGTGCTCGTCAACGGCGACCTAGGCGTGCACCTCGCGCCGCAACCGGGTCAGGAGGGCTTCTTCGACCTCGACGAGCACGTGCAGGCGATGACCGTCCGCGACGGGAAGATCGTGGCGATCTACGACGTCGTCAACCCGGACAAGCTGGCCCGGATCACGCGTCCCGGCGGCGCGCCTTCGTGATCCCGGCCGCCAGCAGGAGCACGGCGAAAGCCCCGAAGTAGGCCAGCGCCCAGCCCGGGCTCAGCGGTGAGTCCGACAGGACGGTGGCGTTGCCGCCGTCCCGGCCCGCGTTGGCCTCACCGTTCCCGCTGAGGAACTTCGTGACGGCGTTCAGCGGCAGCCACCGGTGGATCGCCTGCCCGGCCCGCGGGATCAGCTGGACGACGTTCTCCGCCATCAGCGGGTAGGCGACGAGCACCGCGACCGCGCCGGCGGTGTACCGCAGGAGCAGACCGACCCCGACCCCGCAGACGGCGGCCAGGGCGAACACCGGTCCGGTCCCGGCGACGATCCGCCAGTCGGCGGCGCTGTCCAGGGCCAGGTCGGCGTCCGGGGCGAGGACCCGGGCCACCAGCCAGGCCGCGAACGCGGCGGCTTCGCCGAGCAGGAAGGCGTACCCGGCGACGAGCGCGGCCTTGGCCAGCAGCACCGGCGTCCGGCTCGGCACGGCCTGGAAGGTGCCGTGGATCGTGCCGGAGTGGTACTCGCCGGTCACCGCGAGCGCGCCCAGCACCAGCACGGCGACCAGGGCGAGCTGGTAGCCGAACTGGGTGCTCGCGACGGTGGGCGGCAGCCGGGACTCGGTGGCGGTGAGCGCCGTGAGCGCGGCCGGGAAGGCCAGCGCGACCAGGGTGAAGACGCCGCACACCCAGGGCGTGGCGATGCTGAAGAGCTTGATCCGTTCACTGGCGACGAGGTGCATGCGCGAAACGGTCCCGCGGCGGACCCCGGTGGCGCGTCCACCCGGGGTCCGATCCCCGGTGTCCTACGGGAGCGGGACGCGGCAGGCGTCACCCGAGGTGAAGCCCTGGTCGACGATGCCGAGCGCGCTGTTCATCCGGGCCCGGGAGTTCTCCAGCGCGATCTGGTAGGTCAGCTCGACGACACCGGCGCGGCCGAACTCGCGCTCGAGCTCGGCGACCTGCTCGTCGGTCACGGTGACGTGCTCGCCGGACATCGCGTCGGCGTAGGCGATGGCGAGCCGTTCCCGGCGGCTGAAGGCGGGCGAGGTCGCGTAGTCGTCGATCTTCTTCAGCCGCTCGATGTCCAGGCCGTCGTGCTTCTGCAGCATGGTCCCGAAGTCGACGCACCACGAGCAGCCGATCCGGGTCGCGACCCGGTAGACGGCGAGCTCGCGCACGTTCGCCGGCACCTTCTTCGACGCCCGCTCGGCCAGCGTTTCGTGCACCGCGTAGGTGCGCAGCAGGGCCGGGTGGTGGGCGGCGACGGCCATCGGCTCGGGCACGGCGCCGTAGCGGCGGCCCGCGAACCGGTACATCAGTTTGAGCACGAAACCGGCTTCGGACGTCTTCTTCGCGGGGATGCGAGGCATCGCTTTCTCCTTCGTTCGCGGTCACGAGGAGGACGAGACCGCCTCGGAAGACGTGACAGCGGGCGAGGTGACGCAGGCCACCAGCATGAGCGCGGCCGCCGCGCCGAACACGACGGTGAGGCCGGCGGCCCCGAGCCCGCCGGTCGTCGCCAGCGCGAGCCAGCCGAAGGCCGCCGCCCCCGCCAGCCCGCCTGCCTGGCGGGCGAAGGTCAGCGAGCCGAGTGTGACGCCCAGCAGGTCGCGCCGGGCTCGCGTCTGGCCCAGGACGGTGTAGGCCGACGTGCAGACCGCGAAGGCCGCGCCGATCGCGAACAGCCCCGGCGCGAGGAGCCACGGGCTGCCGCCCAGCGCCGCCGCGACGGCGACCGTGGCGAGCCCGGCCGTCCCGAGGAAGCAGCCGAACCGGCCCCACACCGGCATTTCCGGGTGCCGGCGGGCCAGCGCGGCGAAGGAGGCGGACAACGCGAGCTGCCCGGCGGTCATCGCGATCAGCAGCAACCCGGTCACGGCCGGGTCGGCTCCCAAGGCCGCGACGAGCGCGACGTAGGTGAAGGTGCCGTAGAGCGCGGCACCCGCCAGGCCGTTGACCACCACCGCGCGTGCGAGAACGCCGTCCGCGAACACCTTCGGCGAGATCAGCGGGCTCGTCGTGCGACGCTGCCTTCGCACGAACAGGAAGCCCGCCACCACGGCGGTTCCGGCCAGCACCGGAGTCCATAGTGGACTGTGCGCGAGGGCGTCGACCGTGCCCAGCGCGACGACCGCCGACCCCGCGGCCACGAGCAGGAGGCTGCTCCCGACGTCGAACTTTTCGCTGCTGCGAAGGGATTTCGCGGGCAACCCGCGTAGACCGAGGAAGAGCGCCGGTACGCACAGCGGCAGGTTGACCAGGAAGATCCAGCGCCAGCCCGGCC
The DNA here is from genome assembly GCF_053605345.1 of Amycolatopsis sp. NPDC003865. Classification (NCBI taxonomy): domain Bacteria; kingdom Bacillati; phylum Actinomycetota; class Actinomycetes; order Pseudonocardiales; family Pseudonocardiaceae; genus Amycolatopsis; species Amycolatopsis sp. NPDC003865. The sequence continues at coordinate 54,455 of NZ_JBSGJA010000005.1, forward strand.
CCGCCGCGAGCAGGCCGCCGAGCGGCGGTCCCCCGAGCGTGGCGGCCGCGAACACGGCCGTCTGCCAGCCTTGGCGCCGCAGCAGCTCGTCGCGGTCGAACAGCTCGCCGAGCGCGCTCATCGCCGTGACGACGAGGCCGCTGCCACCCAGGCCCTGCAGGGCGCGCGCGGCGACGAGCGAGCCGAGGCCGGAGGCGGCGGCGCACCACGCCGAGGCCGCCGCGAACACGAGGACCGAGCCCGCGAAGGAGATCCGGCGGCCGTGGAGGTCGCCGAGCCGTCCGTGCAGCGGCGTCGCGACGGTGAGGGTGAGCAAGCCGGCGGCGGTCACCGCCACGAGCCCGGTGCGGGCGTGCAGGTCGGCGCCGATCGAGGGCAGGGCCGCGGTGACGATCAGGCCGTCGAGCTGGGCCATGGCCATGCCGAGCAGCAAGCCCGCGAAAGCGAGGTTCCGAGATGCGTGCATAAAGCACACGTTATAACGTGCCTTATGCACGCATCAAGCTCCGGCGGCGGACCGGCCCTGTTCCGCCTGGTCCGGCACTGGGCCCGTCAGTGGGCCCCGGACGTCGTCGAACGCTTCGCCGCGGACGCCCCGCCGGCGTGGACGGTGCCGAACCTCTTCGTCATCCAGGCGGTCGACGGCGCGTCGGGCGACGAGGTGACGGTCGCCGACGTGGCCCGCCAGCTGGGCATCGACCGCTCGGTGGCCAGCCGGATGGTCGCCGAAGCGGGCCGCGACGGGTTCGTGGTGCGCTCGACGTCGTCCCGCGACGCCCGCCGCGCGGTGCTGACGCTCACCGAAGCCGCGAAGGAGTTCCTCGCGGCTTCGCAGGCCCACCAGCGCCAGGCGTTCGAGGCGCTGGTGGGCCACTGGGACCCGGCGGATCGGGAACGTTTCGCGGGCTACCTGACGCGGCTCGCCGGCGAAGTCCTCGACTGAGCCAGGATCGCGTTCAGCGCTTCCCAAGCGCGCCAGGCCCGCGTGACGCCGAACTGGGCGTTGAACCGCAGGGCCGCGCGCACGTCTTCCGGCGACGCGCCGCCGCGCAGCGCACGTCCGACGTGGATGCGGAACGTGTCTTCCAGGGTCTGGTAGTGGACGTCGACGCTGAGGCTGACCACGCCGCGCTCGCGTTCGCTCAGCGTGCCCGGGCCATGGCCGGCGCGCATCCGCGACTGGAGGTCGAAGAACCCGGTGAAGTGCGGGTCCAGCTCGTTCAGCCGGGCCCGTACTTCCTCCGGCAGCGGGCTGGGTCCGTCCGGCACCGGTTCGGGCGCCGTCAGCTCCGGGTCGATGCCCAGCTCCGCTTCCAGCTCGGTGATCCGCTCGATGCCCGCCGTCGCGGCGTGGTAGCCGCAGTCGTACGAGACGAAGCGAAGCAGCTCACGAACGTCCGAAGTGGACACTCCGGCGGCCAGCCCGGTCCGCACGTGAGCCCGGAACGCCAGGCCCAGGCTCGCCTGGCAGACGTCGGCCGCGACGCAGAGGAACGTCTTCTCCCGCTCGGTCAGCTCGGGAATCGCCCGGACGTGCCGCGCGGTGGCGCCGACCAGCTGCGCGAACGCCGGATCGAGCGCGGCGAGCCGGTCGAGGTTCGTTTCGGTGGTGGTCAAGATCGTGCTCCCTCAGTGTGCTGAACGTACGTAGCGCTACAGCTGTAGTGCAATTGAAGCTACACCTGTAGCGCGATGGGTGTCCAGCTACACTGACCTCGATGGAAGAGACGACCCGCCGCCGTCCGAACGCGCGCGGCCAAGGCGAAATCCTGCGCGACGAGATCGTCACGGCCGCCGTACGGATGCTCGAAGAGCTGGGCGACGACGAAGCGCTCTCGCTGCGAGCCGTCGCGCGCGAGGTGTCGATCGCGGCGACGTCGGTCTACCTGCACTTTCCGGACCGCGACGCGCTGGTCCTGGCCGCGATGCAGCGCTGCCACGAAGAGCTCGTCGGCACCGGCGACGCGGCCGCGGCGGACGCGCCGGACCCGGCGACCGCGCTGCGGGCCCGGATCCTGGCGCAGGCGGCGTGGGCGCGCGAGCACTCCGGCCTTTACAAGGTGCTGCACGAAAGCGCGGTCCACCGGCGCCACGGCATGCCGTTCAAGGAGGTCATGGTCGCCCGCACGACCGAGGCGGTCCAGGCGTGCATGGACGCGGGCCTGGCCCCGGCCGACGACGCCGCGACCGTCGCGATCGACCTGCGGACCGCCGTCAACGGCATGCTCGCCCAGCGGATCAACGAGCCGGACCTGCCGTGGCCGCCCGCCGTCGAGCAGATCGACCGGTTCCTGGTGAAGCTGGTCGGCCTGCACTTGTGATCAGCCGGGCAACCGGCTTGGGTGGGCGGGTATGAGCCTCCAGACGGTGGTCCCCCGGATGGTGGTGCGCGACGTCGTCGCCACCGTCGCGTTCCTGCGCTCGGTGTTCGGCGCCACCGGCGAGATCGAGAGCGGGCGGCCCGCCGAGATCCGCATCGGGGACTCGCTCGTCATGGTGTCGGCCGTCGGCGAGCGCGAGCTGTTCCCCGCGTTCCTGTACGTGTACGTCCCCGACGCGGACGCGACGTACCGCCGGGCGCTCGACTGCGGCGCGACGAGCCTCGAGCCACCCGCGAACCTGCCCTACGGCGACCGCCGCGCGATGGTCCGCGACCCGTTCGGGAACGTCTTCCAGATCGCGCACCGCCGTTGGTGACCGCGACCGGGCGCCGGCACCCGGATTTCGCCGGACCCGTAACGCGCCGCCCGCGGCGCCGCGACTTCCGGGGTAATCCACCCTGAGAAGGAGCCTCGTGAACCCGGAATTCGGGCCGTACCGCATCGAACGGCCGATCGCGCGCGGTGGCATGGGCGAAGTCCTGCGCGCCCGCGACACCCGGCTCGACCGGGTCGTGGCGCTGAAGGTGCTGCCGCCCCACCTCGCCGCCGACGAGGAGTTCCGCGAGCGTTTCCGCCGCGAGGCGCACGCGGTGGCGCGGCTGCGCGAGCCGCACATCGTGCCGATTCACGCGTTCGGGGAAATCGACGGCCGCCTCTACCTGGACATGCAGCTCGTCGACGGCGTAGACCTCGCGACGCGGCTGAGCACACGCGGGCCGATGGACGCGGCCGAAGCCGTCGACGTCGTCGGCCAGATCGCCCAGGCCCTCACGGCCGCGCACGCCGAAGGCCTGGTCCACCGGGACGTCAAGCCGTCGAACATCCTGCTGACCGGCAGCGGGTTCGCCTACCTGGTGGACTTCGGGATCGCGCGGTCGCAGGAGTCGGCGACCGGGCTGACCGGTGCCGGCGCGGCGATCGGCACGCTCGACTACATGGCGCCCGAGCGGTTCACCGGGGCCCGGCCCGACCAGCGCGTCGACGTCTACGCCCTCGCGTGCGTGCTGCACCAGTGCCTGACCGCCACCAAACCGTTCGCGGCGACGACGGCCGCGTCGATCCTCCACGCCCACCTCAACCAGGCTCCGCCGCGCGCGAGCCTGCTGCACCCGGGCCTTCCCGCGGCACTCGACGGCGTCGTGGCCCGGGGCATGGCGAAGAGCCCGGACGACCGGTACCCGACCGCCGCGGCGCTCGCGGCCGGCGCGAAGGCCGCCCTCGGCTCCGCCGCTCCGCCCGCCGCGACCCAGGCCTTCACCAGGGTCGGCCCCGAAGCCCCGCCGCGGCACCGGACCGGGCTGCTGGTCGCGGTCACGATCGTCACGGTTCTCCTGCTCGGCGGGGTGGGCGCGGTGCTCGCCCTGCCGTCGTTCCTGGCGCGGACCCCGCCCGGGACGCCGGCCTCGGCACCGGTCGCCGCACCGGTTCCGGTGCCGGTCCGCACGACCACCCCGGTGGCGGAGACGACCGCGGTGCCCACGGCCGGTGCGAGCCGTCCGGCTCCCGGCGATCTCGCCGGGTTCGTCGTCCACTACTACGGGCTGCTGCCGGACACCGCCGCCGGCTGGGAGCTGATCGGGCCGAACCTGCGGCTGCGGACCCGGGACAGCTACGACAAGTTCTGGAGCAGGTTCAGCGGGGCCGAGGTCCTCGGGACGCCCGCGGTCGAAGGCAGCACGGTCACCGCGCGGATCCGGCTGCACTACCGCGACGGCCGCCCGGACACCACCGAAACGCACGTCCTCGGGCTCGCCCTGCGGGACGGCGAGCTGTGCATCGACTCCGACACCCTCGCGAAGAGCCGGTGAGCTATTCGCCCGTGCTGCCGTCGATCGACTCGCGGATGAGGTCGGCGTGGCCGTTGTGGCGGCAGTACTCCTCGATCATGTGGACCAGGATCCAGCGCAGGCTCGGCGCGGTCCCGTCCCGCCGCGTGTGCTTCGAGGGCTGCGAGAGATCGCCGTTCGCCAGCGCCTCCGCGTAGCGCTCGCGAGACCGCGCGACCGCGTCCGACCAAAGCGCGCGGAGCTGCTCCGGGGTGTCTTCGGCCGCGGAATCCCAGTCCCAGTCCGGGTTTTCGCGCCAGTCGACCGCGTTCCACGGCGCCGCGGGCTCGCGGTCGAACAGGACGCAGGAAAACCAGTAGTCCTCCACGTACGCGAGGTGCTTGAGCAGCCCGCCCAGCGTCAGCGTGGCCGGCGGGTGCGTCGCGCGCAAGCCCGCCTCGGTCAGGCCGGCGCACTTCCACGCCAGGGTTTCGCGGTGGAAGTCGAGGAAACCGAGCAGCACGGCGGCTTCGTCGCCGTCGACGGGCGGCTCGGTCCGCCCCTGGTCGTCCACTGAGGTCACGGGCGCCGACTCTACCGAAATTGTCGGACCCCTCCGCTAGGTTTTCCGGCATGGCTGAATTCGTCTTGGTAGCAGGGGCTTGGCTCGGTTCGTGGGCGTGGGACGACGTCGTCCCGGGGCTGCGCGAAGCGGGTCACGGCGCGCACGCGGTGACGTTGTCCGGGGTCGCCGAAAAACACGACCTGCCCGCGGGGCAGCAAAGGCACGTGCAGGACATCGTCGACGTCGTCTCGCAAGGCGGCTTGCGGGACGTCGTCGTGGTCGGGCACAGCTACTCCGGCATCCCCGCCGGGCAGGCGGCCGAGCGGATCGGCGACCGGCTGCGGCGCGTGGTGTTCGTCGACTCGAACGTGCCCACCGACGGCGAGTCGTTCACCTCCGTCTGGTCCGAGGCGCAGGTCGCGGCGCTCACCGAGCGCGGCTTCTGGCCGCCGCTGACCGCGGAAGACTGTGCCGGCCAAGGGCTCTCGGACGCCGAGATCGCCCGGTTCCTCGAGGGTTCGACCCCGCACCCGGCCGCGGCGCTGACCGAGCCGGCCGAACTCGCGCGGCCGCTGGGCGAGCTTCCGGCGACCTACGTCAAATGCCTGCTCGACGGGGAGACACCGAGTCCGGACGTCGTGAAGCTGCTGGAAAGCGACCGCTGGGAGCTGGTCGAGCTGAACACCGGGCACTGGCCGATGTTCTCGCAGCCGAAGGAGCTGACCACGATCCTGCTCGACGCCGCGGAGGCGTGATCACGGCGTCAGCGCGCGCACGTCCCAGATCCACACCCCGCCGACGAACTCCGCCGGCTTGCGAAGGAGGAGCTCCACAGTGGACTTCAACGCTTCCTGGTTCTGCCGCGGCCCGACCACCAGCACGTCGGCGTTCCAGGCGCGCAGGTCGGCCAGGGCCTGGGTGCGGTCGGCTTCGGTGACGTCCGCGGCCTGCCCGGTCTTCTCGACCTCGGCGAACAGGTCCGACGTCGGCAGCGGCACCGCGCCGTAGCGGCCGCGGCGGTCGGTGGGCGAGGTCGGGCCGACGAAGTAGCCCTCGGGCATCGGGTAGCCGAGGCCGGCGTCGACCTGCCAGTGCAACGGCTCGGCCTCGCCCGTGCTCGGCAGCGGGACCGGCACCAGCGAGCCGCCCGGGGCGACGTACTGGCGCCAGATCCCGTCGGCGAAGAAGGGCGGCGAGAGCGGGCGTTCGTGCGTCACCAGTTCCGTCGGCGCGATCGGCAGCAGCACCGCCACCACCGCGCCGATCCAGACCATCTTCAGGGGGAACCGTTGCTTGCCTTCGAGGGGTTCCGGCTGCTCGGCCGCCGCCGTCCACACGCGGTGCGTCGCGATCGCCAGGAGCCCGCCGGCCACCGGGATGCAGCCCATCGCGAGCCGGGACTCCAGCAGCGAGTCCAGCAGCGGCAGCTGACCCAGCCACTTCCACGGGCCGGGGATGCCGGTGTCGTCGTGCGCCACCGTGATTTCGATGCCCAGCGAAAGGAGGGCCATCACGTACATCGTGATCGCGAGCGCGCGCGAAACGACGTCGCGCCAGAGCCAGATCGTCAGCATCACCATGAGCACGATCAGCGGCCAGCCGAAGAACGCGTTCTCCTCGGTGCGGTTCATCGACACGTCCGCGGCCGCCTCCGGCGCGCCCGCGATCGACTGCGTCGCGAAGCGCGTGAAGGCCGCCGTGTCGTTGCCCGCGGACCCGTGCAGCAGCGAGTGGAAGCTCTGGGGGCCGAAGAACTGCCAGTACAGCGGGAACCCGGCGATCAGCACCGCGACGACCGCGCCCACGCCGATCCCCTTCGCCAGCGGCGCCAGCATGCCGCGGACCTCCGCGCGGTGCGGGACGAGGTAGGCGATCGCGAACACGATGAACGTGAGCGCGAAGATGGCCAGCGGCTCTTCGCCGAGCAGGATCTGCCACGCGACGAGCAACCCGAGCCAGATGCCGTTGCGGACGGGCCGTTCGCCGTGCGCGATCTGGATGGTCTTGAGCGCGATGAACGGCAGCACGAACAGCACGACGAAGTTCGGGTGCGCGTTGCCGTGCGAGATCATCGGCGGCGCGAAGCCGCAGAACGCGCCGCCGATCGCGGCCGCCGTCCGGTTCGGCACCAGGTGCCGGGAGAAGACCCAGTACCAGCCGGTCGCGGTGCCGGCGAGGCCGGCGGTGAGCACGATCGCCCACGTCAGCGTGGCACCGAAGGTCAGGGTGATCGGGGCGAGCGGGATGTTGAGGCCGAACATCGCCGCGTTCGCCGCCATGTTGACGCCGTGCGGGTAGTTCTGCAGGTCCGTGGTGAACGGGTTCTGGAAGTGCAGGACGGACTTCGCGACGACCGTCGAGTACCACTCCCACTGGCTCTGGTCGGAGGCGCCGTTCCACAGGTAGCCGCGCTTGAGGTCGAACCAGAGCCCGTTGTAGAGCAGGATCGTGAAGAGCAGGAACCCGCCGGTGATCGCGGAGTCCTGCCACGCCCAGCGCTTCGGGCCTTCGGGTGGTTCGGGGGCGGGCGGAACGAGTTCGGGGACGGCTTCGGACTTCAAGCTCACGGTTCGACCACCCTGGCGAAGAAGTGGAGGGCCCCGGTGCCGGCGTGCCGGACCAGCAGCAGGAACGGCCGGTCCACCGTCACGGTGACCGGTTCGTCGATGATCATCGAGGTGAGGCGCATGGTGAGCGCGGTCGCCGCGGCCCCCTCGAAGCCTTGTTCGTCCACCCGCAGCACGGCCTGGTGCAGCACCTCGGACACCGTCAGCCGGGGGTCCGGGGAGAGCCCGCTCAGGTCGGCCTCGTCGGTGAACATCGTGCGGACGCCGAGCCCGCGCAGCACGCCGGTGAGCGAGCTGGCGACGTCGAGCGAGATCTTGGGGAGCGCGAGCTCGACGGGCTTGACCTTGACGCGGTCGAGCAGGCTGGTGAGAGCGGCCTGGTCGAAGGCCGCTTCGGCGTCGGCGAGGTCGCCGTCGGGCAGCAGCACGACGGCTTGCAGCCCGCCCGCGGCGACCAGCTGGACAGCCTGCCAGCCGTCGGCGTGCGCGTAGCCGACGCGCTCACCGAGCCACATGGTCGGGACGTCCCGCGTGCCGGACGGCGCGTGGAAGGGCGCGTCGGAGGTGTTCGCCTCGCGGAACGGCAGCTTCCACGCGGCTTTCAGGTAGAGCGCGTTGACGAGCACGGCGGCGACGTCCCGGTCGATCGAGCCGGGCGGCAGCAGCTGCGGGATGAGGCCGCGGGTGGTGCGCTCGACATCGGCGTTGACCAGCGCGCGCGCGGCTTCGGGGTCCTTCTCGAAGGGCACGCTCGAGACGGCGGCGCCGGGCCACTCGGCCAGCTCGGTCTTGAAGGAGTCTTCGAGCGGGAGCCGGTCGTCGGCCCACAGGGTGTTGGCGACGGCGAGCTCGGCCTGTTCGCCGCGGCTCTCCTCGACGAGTACGGCGGCCTCGCGCAGGAGTGAGGTCTGTTCCCCGGGATCCCCGAGCAGGGCGACGAGCTCGTCCCGGGTTTTCCCCCGGGCGGCGCGCGAGGCGAGGGTCAGCGCACTGGCCACCGAGTAGGGGGAGAAACAGGAGTTCCCGCCCTCGGCACCGAGGGCCCGGTGGACGGCGAGGGCGAACCGGAGGTGGCTGTCCGTGGCCATGCGGGCGAGACTACCGGACCGGGCACCCCCGCCGGGCGACCACGCGGAACTCCGCCCACGGGTGACAAATCCCCCACGGGTGATCGCACAGCCGGGTGCCAGAACCACCGCGCGCCGAGGTCCGGGACGGGCCGCACCGGGGCGAGCGCCGGTCCGCTACCCAGCACCGACCCGGGCCCAGCCACCCCAACCACCGGCCCACCACCCAGCACCGACCCGAACCCAGCCACCCAAGCACCGGCCCGCCACCCGGGTGGCCGCCCGAAGCCCGGCCACCCCCAGCACCGGCCCACCACCCAGCACCGGCCCACCACCCAGCACCGACCCAAGCCCAGCCACCCCAACCGGCTCGCCACGCGGGTGGCCGTCCGAAGCCCAACCACCCCAAGCACCGGCCCGCCACCGGTTGGCCGCCGCGGCCGGTCGCGGTGAGCGCGGCTGCCGGCCGCTGTCGGCGCGGCCGCCACCCGGCCCGGCCCGACCGGTGGCAGCCTCGCTCCACGCCCGTCAGCGGTGGTGGCGGGTCACGTGCCACGAATGCCACGCGTGGGCCTGCGCGTCCGTCAACGAAGCGACCTGGTCGATCACCACCCGCAGCAACCCGGCGTCGTCACGCGCCGACTCCCAGGCCGGTACGAACAGCGGGTCCAGCGACTCCGGCGCCCGCCGCGCCAGCGCGTGGACCAGCTCCACCAGCAGCTCCCGTTGCCCCTCCTGCATCGCCAGCCGGCGGCGGTCGCTCATCACGTACCGCAACGCCAGCGCCTTCAGCAGGGCCACCTCCGCCGCCACCTGGTCCGGGACGCACAGCCTCGCCCGGTACCGCCCCAGCGGCCCCTCGCCGAACTCCGCGCGCGTGCTGCTGACCGCCGCCGTCGTGAAGCGGCCGACCAGCTCGCTCGTCAGCCTCTTCAACGCCACCTGCGCGCCCGGTGAGCCGTCCGGTTCCGCCGACGCCAGCGCCGCCACCACCGGCAGCGCCAGCAGCTCCGCCGCCGCATCCTCCAAAGTGGACACCGACTGCGCCGAGAAGTGCTTGGCCGCCGCCTCGGCGACGGCCGCGCGCTCGTCCGGGTGGGCCAGCACGCGCAGCTTGATCCGGCCGGCCAGCACGCCGTCCTCGACGTCGTGCACCGAATACGCGACGTCGTCCGCCCAGTCCATGATCTGGGCCTCCAGGCAGGTCCGCTCCGCCGGCGCCCCGGACCGGAACCACGAGAACACCGGCACGTCGTCCTCGTACACGCCGTACTTCGCCTGCCCCGGCTTGCGCGGCCACGGGTACTTCGTGGTCGCGTCCAGGCACGCGCGGGTCAGGTTGAGCCCCACCGGGTCGCCCTCGGCCGACAGCAGCTTCGGCTCCAGCCGCGTGAGGATCCGCAGCGTCTGCGCGTTGCCCTCGAAGCCGCCGCACGCGGCCGCCACCTCGTCGAGCGCGCGTTCGCCGTTGTGCCCGAACGGCGGGTGCCCGATGTCGTGCGCCAGCCCGGCCGTGTCGGCCAGGTCCGGGTCCGCGCCCAGCTCGTCGGCGATCCCGCGGCCGATCTGCGCGACCTCCAGCGAGTGGGTCAGCCGCGTGCGCGGGACGCCGGTGACCTCGGCGCCCTCCCCCGGCCCGACCACCTGGGTCTTGCCGGCCAGCCGCCGCAGCGCCGCCGAATGCAGCACGCGGGCCCGGTCGCGCGAGAACGCGCTGCGCCCGTCTTCGCGCGTGCCGGGCAGCGCCGCGCCCTTCGCCGGCTCCGGCAGCAGGCGGGCGGTGTCGTGCTCCGTGTAATCCACCCGACCAGCCTAAACGCGGGCACCGACAAAAAGCTCAGCCGAGGAACGTGGCGAACAGGTCGTCGGCCGGGGTCTTCGTCAGCCGGTAGTACAGCAGCGCGCCGGTCTCGCGGACGATGTAGCGGACCTGCGTCACGCGCTCCTGCACGATCGGCCCGCTGTGCGTCGGCGCGGTCCAGGCGTCGAGGCCGAGGTCGTCGGCCATCGTGCGGGCCCGGAACGAGTGCCACGGGTCGCTGACCAGCACCGCCGTGTGCCAGCCGCGGCCCTGCACCTGCTCCGCGACCGCTCGGAGGCTGCGGAGCGTGTCGCTGCCCTCGCCGACCGCCAGGGTCGCGGACGACGGCACGCCGTGGCGGGTCAGCCAGAGCTGGCCGGCCCGCGCCTCGGTGAAGTTGTCCTCGGCCTTCTTGCCGCCCGCCGTGACGATCGTCTTCGCGACGCCCGCGTCGTAGAGCTGCTTCGCCTTGATCAGGCGCGCCGCGTAGATGTCCGACGGCTTGCCGTTGTACTGCGCCGCGCCGAGCACCACGATGACGTCGGCGGGTGTGCGGTCGTTCTCCCGCGCGACCTGCCAGACGCGGAACGCCGTGCCGCCGACCAGCGCGAGCAGCACGAGGAGCGTGCCGAAGGCGATCCGGCGCGCCCAGTTCGCGAGCGACGGTTTGGTGCGTTCAGCGGTACCCACCCGGCCCATTCTTTCAGAAGCGGCTCAGAGCCAGCCACGCTCCTCCGCGACCCGCACGGCTTCGGCCCGCGTCCGGGCGCCGGTCTTGCCGATCGCGGCGGACAGGTGGTTGCGCACGGTCCCTTCGGACAGGTGCACCGCGCGGGCGATGCCGGCCACCGTGGCCCCGTCCTTGGCTTCCCGCAACACGTCCCGCTCGCGCGCGGTGAGCGGGCTGGCGCCGGTGGCCAGCGACTCGGCGGCCAGCGCCGGGTCCACCACCCGGAGTCCACTGTGGACCCGGCGGACGGCTTCGACGAGCTGCTCGGGCGGGGCGTCCTTGACGACGAACCCGGCCGCGCCCGCCGCCATCGCGCGCGCGAGGTAGCCGGGCCGCCCGAACGTCGTGCAGATGATCACCCGACACGACGGGAGCGCGGCCCGCAGGTCGGCCGCCGCCTCCAGGCCGTCCTTGCCCGGCATCTGCACGTCCAGCAGGGCGACGTCCGGCTTCGCTTCCCGCGCGGCGGCCACCACCTCGTCGCCGGAGCCGACCTGCCCGACCACCTCGATGTCGGTTTCGAGGCCGAGCACGGTGGCCAGCGCGCCGCGCACCATGGCCTGGTCGTCGGCCAGCAACACCCGGATCAAGCGAGTCCTCCCGCGGGTTCGGCGCGCACGGCCGGGGCGGCCGCGCGGGGTTCCGGCTGCGGGATCTCCGCCCGCACCAGCAATCCTCCCCCGGGCCGCACCGACGTCCGCAGCGTCCCCCCGACGGCGGCGAGCCGCTCGGTGAGCCCGCGCAGGCCGTTGCCCGCGACGACGCCGGTGGCGGTGCCGTCGTCCTCGACCTCGAGCCAGGTGTCCCCCAGCTTCACCTTGACCTGCTTGGCCCCGGAGTGCCGCAGCACGTTCGTCACGGCCTCGCGCAGCACGTACCCGAAGACGCTCTGGAACTCCGGCCGCACGTTGTCGACGGCGTGCGGCAGGTCGGCGTCGATCTCCGCGGCCCGCAACGCGGCCCGGGCGCCGACGATCTCGGCCGACAGCGACACCTCGCGGTACTCCGACACGGTGGCGCGGACGTCGGACAGCGCGCTGCGCGTCAGACTCTCGATCTCGCGGATCTCCTCGACCGTGCGCGGGATGTCCCCCGAGCTCTCCAGCACCCGCCGGGCCAGCCCCGCCTTGACGGTGATCGTGGTGAGGCTGTGCCCGAGCAGGTCGTGCAGGTCGCGGGCGACGCGCTGGCGCTCGTTCGTCACGGCGAGCGTCGCGATCTCCTCGTTGGCCTGCTGCAGCCGCCGGACCGCCCGGACCAGGCTGGACATGAAGAACATCGCCATCGTCACCGAGCCGACCGTGACCAGGTCACCCCAGTTGTCGGCGAACCGGCCGCCGATCAGCAGGATCACCGCCGCGACCAGCAACGCGGCGCCGTCGAGCAGCACCACCCAGGCCAGCGGCAGCAGGAACACCAGCGCGGCGGTGCCGTAGAGCAAGACGAACGGGCTGGTGCTCGTCGCCGCGACCACGGCGAGCCCGAGGACGAGCATCCACCCGCTGTAGGCGAAGCGGAACGGGCGGGCGCGGTCGAACGCCAGCGGGAACAGCGCGTAGGAGACGGCGACGCCGTAGACGAGCACCCACAGCGCGACCACCCCCGGGGTCACCCGGTCCACCTTCAGCAGCGACTTCGTCGCCGGGATGAGGTAGGGCAGGGTGAACACGATCGACAGGACCGGCCACCGGAACTTGTCCGGCCCGCTCTTGCCGCGGTTGGGCGGCGGGTCCTCCCACCACGTTTCCCTCGTGCCCAGCCCGTACTTCCGGTTCACGTCGTCCTCGGCCATGGTTCCCCTCCGGCCCTCAGACGCGGGCACTGTCCTTACGGTAACGCCTGATCACCAGTGCCCCCAGCACGACCGTCCACGCCGCGAGAACGCCGACGGCCGTCGGCAGCGAGACCACCAGGTCGCTGGTCACGGCCGGCCGGGCCACCTGCAGCACCCAGTAGGTCGGCATGATCTGGGCGACGTCGTGCATCCACGACGGCATGCCTTCCAGGGGGATCCACAGGCCACCGAGGAACCCCATGCCGAGGGTGACGATCATGCTGATCGGCTGCATCGTCTCGGGGGTGCCGAACTGCCCGATCAGCAGGCCCAGCAGGACCAGCGGGATGGTGCCGAGCCAGACGCCGGCGAAGATCCGCACCCAGCCCGCGGCGTCGAGGTGCACGCCCTCGGCGGTGACGGCCAGCAGCGGCACCAGGATCAGCGCGGGCAGCCCGACGAGCATGCCGGAAAGGCCTTTGCCCGCCAGGTAGCCGGTGCCGGTGAGCGGGGTCAGCCGCAGCTGCCGCTGCCAGCCGAGCGCGCGTTCCAGCGCGAGCCTGCCGCCGCTGGTGTTGGCCGCGGCGAAGGTCCCGAACGTCATCATGTTGATCATGATCACGGCGGCGAACTGCGCGTGCTCCGGCGCGTCCGCCTTGACGAACACGTTGGCCTGCAACAGGAACATCAGCACCGGGAAGGCGACGACGAAGATCAGGAACCGCGGCTGCCGGAAGTTGCGGCGGATCTCGGTGAGCAGGTAGGTGGTCATCGCACGGACTCCGGGGTTTCGTCGGCGGTCAGGGAGAGGAAGGCGCCTTCGAGGCCGACGGCGCCGATCTCGACGTCGTGCACGGCGGGCACCGCGGCCTTGAGCGCCCAGAGCGTCGCGTCGGAGTCGCCGCTGGAGATCGCGACGCGGCCGCCGCGCAGCTCGAACTCCTTGACACCCGGCAGGGCCGCGATGACGGCGTCGGTGGCGCCCGGGACGGCGGCCCGCAGCGTCCGGCCGCCGGCCAGCGCGCGGACCTCGGCGACGCTGCCGTCGGCGACGATCCGGCCGCGGCGCATCAGCACGACCCGGTCGGCGAACTCCTCGGCCTCTTCGAGGTAGTGCGTGGCGAACAGGACCGTGCGGCCGGACTCGGTGAACGCGTACATCGACTGCCAGAACTCGCGGCGCGTGCCGACGTCCATCGCGGCGGTCGGCTCGTCGAGGATCAGCAGGTCGGGGTCGCTGACCAGGGCGACGGCGAAGCGCACCCGCTGCTTCTGCCCGCCGGAGAGCTTGTTCGCGCGGCGGCCGGCCAGCTCCTCGATCCCGGCGGCGCGCAGGGCCTCGGCGACCGGCAGCGGCTTGCGGTGCAGGCCCGCGACCATGCCGACGGTCTCCGCGACGGTCAGGTCGTCCATCAGGGCGCCGCCCTGCAGCATCGCGCCGATCAGGCCGGCGCGGACGGCGTCGATCGGCTTGCGGCCGAACACGCGGACGTCCCCGCTGCCGGGCTCGGTCAGCCCGAGGATCATGTCGACGGTGGTGGACTTGCCGGCGCCGTTCGGGCCGAGCAGGGCGACCACTTCGCCCGGGGCGATCGTGAGGTCGACGCCGTCGACCGCGTGCACGTCGCCGTAGTGCTTGCGCAGGCCGGTGAGGTGGATCGCGGCCCCCGCCGCCACCGCCTGGGAGTTCGTTTCTCGCATGCCCCCAGGCTGCCGTGCACGAAGCCCGGGTCCCCAGACCGTGCGTCACGAAGTGACCGTGACAGGTGTCAGGGGTACCCGGGCTCCGGGTGGCTCAGCAGCCGATCAGGCGGCCCGCCAGGTAGGACTCCAGCTTGTCGATCGCGACGCGCTCCTGCGCCATGCTGTCGCGGTCGCGGACCGTGACGGCGTTGTCTTCGAGGCTGTCGAAGTCGACAGTCACGCAGTACGGCGTGCCGATCTCCTCGTGCCGGCGGTAGCGCTTGCCGATCGAGCCCGCGTCGTCGAAGTCGACGTTCCAGTGCTTGCGCAGCAGCTCGGCGACGGCCTTCGCCTTCGGCGTGAGGTCGGCGTTGCGCGACAGCGGCAGCACCGCGGCCTTGAACGGCGCCAGCCGCGGGTCGAGCTTCAGCACCACGCGCTTGTCGGTGCCGCCCTTGGCGTTCGGCACCTCTTCCTCGTAGTAGGCGTCGATCAGGAACGCCATCATCGACCGGCCGACACCGGCCGCCGGCTCGATGACGAACGGGCGGTACCGCTGCTTCGACGTCGGGTCGAAGTACGACAGGTCCTGCCCCGAGTGGTTCGAGTGGGTGGTCAGGTCGAAGTCGGTGCGGTTGGCGATGCCTTCCAGCTCGCCCCACTCCTGGCCCGCGTTGAACGCGAAGCGGTACTCGATGTCGACCGTGCGCTTCGCGTAGTGCGAGAGCTTTTCCTTCGGGTGCTCGAAGTGGCGCAGGTTCTCGGCCTTGATGCCGAGGTCGGTGTACCACTTCGTGCGCTCGTCGATCCAGTACTGGTGCCAGGTCTCGTCCTCGCCCGGCTCGACGAAGAACTCCATCTCCATCTGCTCGAACTCGCGCGTGCGGAAGATGAAGTTGCCCGGCGTGATCTCGTTGCGGAACGACTTGCCGATCTGGCCGATGCCGAACGGCGGCTTCATCCGCGACGTCGTCTGGACGTTCGAGAAGTTGACGAAGATGCCCTGCGCGGTCTCCGGGCGGAGGTAGTGCAGGCCCTCCTCGGACTCCACCGGGCCGAGGTAGGTCTTCAGCATCATGTTGAAGTCCCGCGGCGCGGTGTACTCGCCGCGCGTGCCGCAGTTCGGGCACGGCACGTCGGACAGGTCGTCCTCGGACGTCTGCTTGCCGCTGCGCGCCTCGTACTCCTCGGCGAGCTGGTCGGCGCGGAACCGCTTGTGGCACGAGAGGCACTCGATCAGCGGGTCGGTGAACACGTTGACGTGCCCCGAAGCCACCCACACCTGGCGCGGCAGGATGACCGAGGAGTCGAGGCCGACGACGTCGTCGCGGCCCTGGACCACGGTCTTCCACCACTGGCGCTTGATGTTGTCCTTGAGCTCGACCCCGAGCGGTCCGTAGTCCCACGCCGAGCGGGTACCGCCGTAGATCTCCCCGCTGGGGAAGACGAAACCACGGCGCTTGCACAGGCTGACTACGGTATCGATGGTGTTCGTGGGCACTCCACGCTCCGGAAGCATGCGGGGACGGTTATCGGACTAGAACGTCCAGGGTATCCGCCGGGGCCGAGCCCTTTTCGCGCAGGCTAGGGCCGCGACACCAGCGACGCCGTGACGACGCGGTTGTCCTCGTAGCCCTCGGTCCCGCCGACGTACTCGCCGCCGCAGGTGACCAGGAGCAGCTTGTGCGGGCCGTCGGGGTCGAACAGCTGCTCCGAGCGCCCGGCGAGCTCCGACTTGTGGATGGTCTCGGTCGCGTCGACGCGGTACACCCAGGCCCCGCCGGCGGCGTCGGTCAGCTTGATCTCCTGACCCTGCTTGACCTGCCAGAGCTCGGTGAAGGGGCCCTTCTCGCCCTTCCAGTTGACGTGCCCCGAGAGCAAGGCGACGCCGTGGTCGGCGCCGAGTTTCGCGCCCCACCAGGCGGCTTCGTCGAGGCCTTCGGGGATCTCGAGGGCGCCGCTGGAGTCGAGGTCCTCCCGGACGAGCTTCGCGGTGCCGCCGCCGGGGAGGGCGAGGTTCGCGGGCGCCTGGCCGGTGTCGGTTTTGGCGGGCTGCTCCGCGACCGCGGTGGGGGCGGCGGGGGTGGTGGTGCTGCCGTTGGCGCCGGCGGGTTCATCCTTTCCGGTGAAGATGAGCAGGGTGGCGACGAGCGCCGCGACCACGAACGCGCCGGTGACCCCGACGATCCACCAGCGGCCGGAGCCGTTCTTCTCCGCCGGGTTCCGCTCCTGCATGCTGCTCCTTCGCTGGTCGTGCCGTTGCGAAGGGTCACATGCGGTGAGGGGCGGCGTGGGTTGCAGCGGATCGGCGAGGTGCGGGGTGGCGGCGGCTTCCGCAGCCCGGCGGCGGTTCGGCGCAGCGGGTCCCACGGCAGCCGTCAGCCCGCACCAGCCGACTCGGATCAGCCCGCGGGGCGCGTCACCAGCCTGGCCGTGACCAGGCGGTTCTCGTCGTAGCCTTCGGTGCCGCCCACGTAGTCGCCGCCGCAGGTGACCAGGACCAGCCGGTGCGGCCCGTTCTGGCCGAACCACTTCGCGGCCTGCTCCGGCAGCGCCTCCTTCGGCAGCGTCACCACGTCGTCCACGCGGTACACCCAGCGGCCGCCGCGGGCGTCGACCACGCTCACCTCGTCGCCGTCGCGCATGCGCCACAGCTCGTCGAACGGGCCGCGCCGCCCCTCCCAGTTCACGTGCCCGGACAGCAGCGCCGCCCCCTGCGCCGCGCCCAGCTTCGCGCCCCACCAGGCCGCGTCGCCGAGGCCACGCGGGATCGGCAGCACGCCGCGGTCGGTGAGCTCCGTGCGGACCAGGCGGGCGGTCGCCCCGTCGGGCAGCCGGACCGTGCCCGGGCGCTGCTGCGCGGCGGACTCGTTGTCGGCGGGCAGCACGGCCGGGGCCGCGTTCTCCCCCGGCAACGAGCCGGGTGGCGGCGCGGCGGCCTGCGTGGCCGTGGGCGGCAGCCAGGTCAGCACGATGACCCCGGCCGCGAACGCGGCCACGGCCAGTGCCGCCGAGACGGCGGCCAGCCCGGTGCGCAGCACCTAGTCCGTCCCGGTCTTGCGCCGCCTGCCGAGCAGCAGCGCGACGGCCGCGAAGAACACCCCGCCGAACAGCAGGCCGATGCCGAGCGGGATGCGCGAGCCGTCCCCGCCGGTGTCGGGCGCGGCCGCGCCCAGGTACCCGGCCGGGACCTGCGTCGGCACCGGGGCCTGCGTCGCGCCCGTGCCGCCGCCGGTGCTGCCCGCGGCCTTCGCGACGAAGCCCTTCGGCACCGAGCAGCTGACCCCGCCGAGCACGATGTTCGTCTGGACGTCCTGCACCGCGGCGCCCGCCGCGTCCTTGACGTGCGTGGTGATCTCGACGCGCCAGCCGGCGACGGCCGTGTAGTCGCCGCCCCGCCAGCCGTCCTGGCGGATCAGCTGGTCGAACGCGGCGACGCGGGTCAGCTTCAGGTCGGAGACGGTGGTGTCCTTGCTGGCGTTCGCGATGTCGCCGGGCGGGCCGAGCCGCAGGTTCTTCAGCTCGAGGCCCGCGGTGCCGCCGGGCATCGGGACGATGCCGAGCCCGCCGCCCTGCCGCACCCACAGCCGGTTCACCGCCGAGGTGCCGGTGAGCTTGCCCGGCGCGGTGCAGTCCACCGACGTCTTCGCGCCTTCGAGCACCAGCACGGTGTTGTCGGACGGCTTCGCGCCGCCCTGCCAGTTGTCGCGCAGCGCGTAGTTCGTCTCGGCGACGGCGGTCGGCACGGTGGTCGCCTGCAGCGCGGCGACGACGTTGTGGTCCCGGCTCGGGACGCCCGACGGGTAGGGGTTGCCGCCGGTGTAGCGGCCGAGGTCGATCTGGTAGTGCCCGCCGAAGGTGGCGCGCTCGCCGTCGTCCTTGGGCACGGTGACCCGGTCCGTGCCGAGCTTGGACTGGCCGGGAAGCAGCGGGGAGCGCTGGGTTTCGGTGATCAGGGCGCCGCCGCGCTGGCCCTCGCCGCCGATCCGGACCGACGCGATGTTGGCGAAGGAGACAGGGCCCGTCTTCTCGTCGACGGCCTGGCTCTGCGCCCCGGCGACCCCGGTGCCGGCCAGCGGGAAGAGGACGGCCGTCAGGACGGCTGCTTTCGTCACGAAACGGGTCATGTCTCCCCACTGCGTCTGCTCGGGCGGGTCGCCAGCGTACGAGAAGCGACGAAACGCTCCGCGACAACCTTGCACCGTCGGCCACGACATGCGAAGCCGAAGAGGCAATATCCCACGAACTCACCCGAATGGGGTAGTACGACCGGCCGTAGTCCGCAGGCGAGGCGACGGAGCGGGGCCGCGTCCGGGGGAACACTAGGATGGGCGGTGCCGTTATCGGCAATGACTACGGAATTCATGTCGCGGCGACGAGGGTGGAGGCGGGTATGGCGACGGTGACCGGGAGTGACGCCCAGCCGGGACTCGCGGAGTGCGCCCCGGCGGCCGCCGCACCGGCACACCCCCCTGCGTCGGTCCTGACGGACGCGGGCGACCTGCTGCGCGCGCTGGCGGCGCCGGTCCGGATCGCGATCGTGCTGCAGCTGCGCGCGGCCGACCGGTGCGTGCACGAGCTGGTGGACGCCCTCGACGTCGCGCAGCCGCTGATCAGCCAGCACCTGCGGGTGCTGAAGACGGCCGGGGTGGTCCAGGGCGAGCGTCGCGGCCGCGAGGTCGTCTACCGGCTCGCCGACGACCACCTGGCCCACATCGTCGTCGACGCCGTCGCGCACGTGCAGGAAGGAAAGTGATGAACGCCGCCGCGCCGCGCAGCCAGGCCCCGGTGCCCGGCCGCCGATCGACCCGCCAGCGGGCGGCGGTCGTCGAGCTGCTGAGCAGGATCGACGACTTCCGTTCGGCCCAGGAGCTGCACGACGAGCTGCGCAAACGCGGCGACGGCATCGGCTTGACGACGGTGTACCGCACACTGCAGTCGTTGTCCGAGGCCGGCGAGATCGACGTGCTGCGCACGGACTCGGGCGAGGCCATCTACCGCCGGTGCTCGGCGCACCACCACCATCACCTGGTGTGCCGCCTGTGCGGCCGCACGGTGGAGGTCGAGGGGCCGGCGGTGGAGCGCTGGGCGGAGAAGATCGCGGCCGAGCACGGCTTTTCGCAGATCTCCCACACGGTGGAGATCACCGGCACCTGCGCGGAGCACTGAGCGGAACGGCCGGCGGCGCGGTCAGTACTCGTAGGGGTCCTTCGGCGCCGGCACGGTCGTGATCGAGGTCAAGGTGAAGTCCGGCGTGTAGCTGTTGTTCTTCGTGGCCGTGCCGGGGACGACCTGGCCCGTCACCTGGATCCAGGCGTCGCCGGCGAGGTGGTCGGCTTCGCCGCCGCGGAGGTGGACCGTCACCGGGAACGCGTCGGCCGCGCAGCAGCTGATCACCAGGCGGGCCAGCAGGGTGTTGCCGCCGGTGTGCACGACGAAACCGGTCAGTGAGACGGTGCGGCCGTCGAGGGTGCCGGAGGCGTCCCAGCCCGCGCGGCTGACGAACTCGTTGACGCTCAGCGGCACGACGTTCCCGGCGGGCAGGGGCGGGAAGGCGGCGGCGTTGGCGGCGGCCGCGCTCGACGGGACCCGGGCCTCGGTGCGGATGACCGAGTCCGCGCCCAGCGCCGGCGGGGCGACGAGGAAGACCGCCAGCACCGGAACCAGCAGCAGCCAGGCGGACCGCGCCGAGTGGGAGTGGCCCGCGTGGTCGTCACCACCATCGCCGAGAGGTGCGCGGGCGGCCGCCTTCGCCCGCGCCGCAAGCACATCACGCGCGATCGCCACCGCGCCGAGCAGGACCATCACCGCTCCGCCCGCGATGATCCACGGCTGCTGCGCCGGCTTCACGTACCTCAGGTAGTCGCCGTTGAGCGCGATCTTCACGAGCGCGCCGCCCAGCAGCACCAGCAGGATGTTCTGCGTTTCGCGTTTCACGCCACCCCCACCACCAGCCCGGCCACCACGGCGCACGCCGCCGCCACCACGAACGTCACCGGGGCGAACCGGACCGCGAACGACTTCCCGAACGTCCCCGCCTGCAACGCGAACAGCTTCACGTCCACCGCCGGCCCCACCACCAGGAACACCAGCTTCGGCAGCAGCGGCAGCGCCGTGAGCGAAGCCGCCACGAACGCGTCCGCCTCGCTGCACAACGCCAGGACCACCGCGAGCACCGCCATCACGACGATGCCGAGCACCAGCTGGTCACCCAGCACCCCGAACCACCGGGCGGGCACCAGCACGTTCAGCGCCGACGAAATCAGCGCCCCCAGCACCAGGAAGCCGCCCGCCTCGACCAGGTCCGTGCGGGCCGTCTCCGCGAACACCCGCCAGCGCTGGCCGCCCGCGACGTCGGGCAACCGCCGCAACGCGCGGGCCGTGATCCACTCCAGCTTGCCCCAGCGGGCCCACAGCCAGCCCATCACCATCGCCGTCGCCAGCGAACCGGCGAACCGCGCCAGCACCATCTCCGGCTTGCCGGGGAACGCCACCGCCGTCGCCACCAGGACCACCGGGTTCACCGCCGGCGCCGCCAGCAGGAACGTCAACGCCGCCGCCGGGGCCACGCCCTGGCCCATCAGCCGGCGCGCCACCGGCACCGACGCGCACTCACACCCCGGCAGCGCGACACCGGCCAGCCCCGCCACCCCGACCGCCGCCCCGGCGCGCCGGGGCAGCACCTTCTCCAGCACGCGAGCCGGCACGAACGCGGCGATGGCCCCGCTGATCAGCACGCCCAGCACGAGGAACGGCAGCGCCTGCACGCAGACGGCGACGAACACCGTCGAGCCCGTGCGCAGCGCGGGCACGTCGAACGCCTGCTGCAGCCAGCCCTGACCGAGGATCGCGACCAGCAGGACCGCGCACAGCACCTCGACCGAGCTGATCCGGAACCGGCGGGTGCGCCGGCGCGTATCGGAAACGATGTTCACGACGGCGATGATGCCAGCCGGATCCGGCAGCGAGAGCACCGCACATCCGCGAACGGTCGGAAACGGCCGTTTTCCGGCCGGAATTTACCTTTCGCGGGGCCGAAAAGCCCCGTGTGGGTTATTCGCCGGGCACGATCCCCGGCAGATCGGTCCGCAGCTGCGACGCCGTCGACACCACCAGCATCAGCAACGTTCCGAGCGCCGCAGCGTCCAGACCCGCCGCCGGGAACGCGTACCGCAGCGTCACGTCGAGGCCACCGTCGGAATGCCCGACCCCGAGCGTGCCGAAGAGCCCCTGGCCCGCCCGCTCGGCGACCGCGACCGACAGGCCGGGGCGGTCCGGCAGGTCCCAGCCGACCACGCAGGTCAGCGACAGCACGGTGAGTCCCTCGCCGAGCCGAGTCGCCTGGATCACGCAGGGGACGTCGCCGTGGGAGAACGTCAGCGCGCCGTCGTCGTCGACGCGCACCTCGAGGTACCGCTCGAGCGCGTCCTTGGCCTGTGTCAGCAGCTCCGCGGTCTCGGCCGCTTCGGTCGCGCTCACGACAAGGCCGCCTGGTCTATCGCGCCGCCGAAGCGGCGGTCCCGCTTCGCGAACTCCAGGCACGCGCGCCACAGGTGCGTGCGGTCGAAGTCCGGGAACAGCGTGTCCTGGTAGACCATCTCGGCGTAGGCCGACTGCCACAGCAGGAAGTTCGACGTCCGCTGTTCGCCCGAAGGCCGCAGGAACAGGTCCACGTCCGGCATGTCCGGCTGGTACAGGTACTTGCCGATGGTCTTCTCGCTGATCTTGGCCGGGTCCAGCCTGCCGTCCGCGACGTCCTGCCCGATCCGCCGCATGGCGTCGCCCAGCTCCGCGCGGCCGCCGTAGTTGACGCACATCGTCATGTTCAGCGCCGTGTTGTGCTTGGTCTTCTCCTCGGCCGCCTGCAGCTCCTTGATCACCGACGCCCACAGCTTCGGGCGCCGCCCGGCCCACCGGATGCGCACGCCGATCGAGCCGAGGTAGTCGACCTGGCGGCGGATGGTGTCGCGGTTGAAGCCCATCAGGAACCGCACCTCTTCGGGGCTGCGCTTCCAGTTCTCCGTCGAGAAGGCGTACACCGAGAGCCACTTGACGCCGATCTCGACCGCGCCGGCGGCGACGTCGATCATCACCGCTTCGCCGCGCTTGTGGCCTTCGATCCGGGGCAGGCCGCGCTGGTTGGCCCAGCGGCCGTTGCCGTCCATGACCAGCGCGACGTGCTTCGGGACCAGCTCGCGCGGGATTTCCGGTGGCTTCGCGCCGGACGGGTGCGGATCCGGGGCCCGCAGCTCGTACCGCGACGCCTTGCTCTCGCGTCCCCTGCGCAGCACTGCGAGCCTCCCTGGATGGGTGATACCGGTCAGCCCGACCCTACTGCCCGGACACCACCTGTCCCTCGGGGGTCCGGGATGTCACCGCCGACTCCCGGGCGCGTCGCTCGACCAGGGGAAGGGACCGGAGCTGCCGCTCCAGATGCCACTGCAGGTGCGCCGCGACCAGGCCGCTCGCGTCGCGGCGGGTGCCCGGCAGGGTCGCCTCGGCCATCGTCCACTCGCCGTGCAGCAGGGCCGTGAGCAGGTCCAGGACCTCGGGCGCGGGGTGCACGGCCCCCGGGACGCGGCAGTCCTGGCACATCGAGCCGCCGGCGGGGACGCTGAACGCGACGTGCGGACCGGGCAGGCCGCAGCGGGCGCACTCGGTGAGCGCGGGCGCCCAGCCTTCGTAGGACATCGCGCGGAGGAAGAAGGCGTCGAGCACGAGCGACGGGTCGCGTTCCCCGGCGGCGAGCGACCGCAGCGCGCCGCAGACGAGGAGGTAGAGCTTGAGCACCGGCTCGCCCTCTTCGGCCGAGAGCCGGTCCGCGGTCTCGGCGATCGCGCTCGCCGCGGTGTAGCGCTGGTAGTCGGCGACCAGCGGCAGCTGGAACGCGTCCACGGTCTCGACCTGGGTGATGACGTCGAGCGTGCGTCCGGTGTAGAACTGCACGTCGACGTGGCCGAACGGCTCCAGCCGGGCCCCGAACCGCGAAGAGGTCCGCCGCACGCCCTTCGCGACGGCGCGGACCTTGCCGTGCCGCCGGGTCAGCAGGGTGACGATCCGGTCGGCCTCACCCAGCTTGTGCGTGCGCAACACCACCCCGGTGTCGCGGTAGAGGTTCACCACCCCGACATCGTCCCACTTCGGGGTGATGCCGGGGTGGAGCGCCCCGCGGGAATCAGCAGTAGGAGTAGCCGTAGCAGGTGTACGTCGTGGCGGTCACCGCGACGATGATCAGGATGATCGCCACGACGCAGCCGATGCCGCCCAGGATGGTGGAGATCAGGCAGAGCGTCTTGGTGGTGCGCGACGCCTGCTCCGCCATCATGTAGTTGCCCTGCATCTTATACGTGCCGACCTCGTTGGACTTCATGATCGCGAAGATGCCGAGGATCAGGCCGCCCAGGAAGAGCGAGGCGATCGCCCAGCCCTTGTAGTCCTTGATGGCGTTGATGTCGCCGCCGCCGGGCATGCCGTAGCCGGGCGCGCCGAAGCCGCCGGACGGCGGCTGGCCGTACGGCGCGGGCTGGCCGTAGGCGGGCATCCCGCCCGACGGCGTGCCGTAACCGGGCTGCTGCGGGAATCCGCCGGACTGCGGCTGCTGGCCGTAGGGCGGCTGCTGCTGGCCGTAGGGATTGGTCATGAACGTGTACCCCAACTATTCGTGAACGTCCGCCGGGTCACCCCGGCGGTGGTGCGGAAAGGCTGCCTCAGTGGTGCGGCGGCTGGTCGTTCGGCGGCTGGCCGAACTGGCCCGGTTGGATCTTCTGGGTCTGCCCGGCGTCGCCCTGGCCTTCCGGACGCAGCATCTGCGTCCGCTCGGCCTGCTCGTCGAACGCGGATCCGCCGCCCCCGGCGGAATCCGGGCGGAGCATCTGGGTGCGCTCGACCTCGTCGAAGGCGGACCCGCCACCGGGCGGCGGGGCGAGCGGCTGGCCGGGCTGCTGGCCGAAGCCACCCGGCTGGGGCGGCTGGCCGAACCCGCCGGAAGCCGGTTGCTGCTGCGGGAAACCACCCGGCGCGGGCTGGCCGAAGCCACCGGACTGCGGCTGCTGCGGGAAACCGCCGGACGGCGGCTGGCCGGGCTGGCCGAACTGACCGGGCTGACCGGGCTGGCCGGGCTGCTGTCCCGGCGGCGGGTAGCCGCCGGCGAAGGGCTGCGCGCCGGGCTGCTGCCCGAACGGGGCCTGGCCGGGCGCGGCGTCGGCCTGCACCACGACCGTTCCGACGATCTTGTCGGCGAAGGTCTGGCTCTTGTCGTCCCAGAGCGGCCACAGGAAGCCGATGTAGCAGGCCGCGCCGTCGACGACGTGGCACAGGTCGCGCAGGAACGCGGACCCGGCGCCGATCGGCTGCCCGGTCTGCTCGCTGATCAGCTTGATGCCGGCGATCCGCTTGCCCAGCGACTGGCCGGTGTTGCCCTGCTGGATCCACCGGTTGTAGACGGCCCAGCCGATGCCGGCGAGCGCGCCCAGGCCGTACAGGGTCCCGCCGAGCCCATACGCGCCGGAGACGAAGACGATGACCGCGATCAGGTAGATGACGAGGACCGGCGCCTGGTCGATCAGCAGCGCGACGGCGCGCTGGCCCCAGTTCGCGTAGTTTTGCGGCGCCCCGAAGGGGGTACCCGGCTGGCCGAACGGGGCCGGCTGCCCGAAGGGCGCGGGCTGCCCGTACGGCGGCGGTGCCTGACCGGGCTGCGGTTGTCCGAACGGTTGCTGGCCGCCGGGCTGCTGCTGCCCGAAGGACGGCTGACCGTAGGGATCGGTCATTGGGTCTCCCCCTCGCTGGTCACTCCTCCGCACACTCCGTGCGGAACCGCGCCGGACGTACGGCACTGGTCCGCGGGAGCGTACTCGGTTCACCTGCGGCCGCGCTGCCCAGGCATCCACTGTCCGGGTGAACCGGACCTGCCTCCGACGCGCAGCGTGGCGACGCGGTTCCCGTCCGTCCGAATCAGACGTGCAGGGCGGTGAACGGGGCGAACGGGAGGTTGCGAATGACGAACCAGACGACGAACACGACGCCGACGGTCAGCGGGGTCCAGCGCCAGTGCAGCCAGCTGTCGACCCAGCGGCCGCGCAGCCGCCCGACCGTCCAGGCGATCGTGCTCCACACGAAGAGGAGGACGAAGACGAGCGACACGGCGTTGTAGTGCAGGGCCGCGGGGAGGTCGCCGTGCATCAGGCTGTAGGCCATCCGCATGCCGCCGCAGCCGGGGCAGTCGATGCCGAGCAGCGCCTTGGTCGGGCAGACCGGGAGCCAGCCGCCGGGGGTGGTGGGGTCACCGATCCAGACCGCCGCGCAGCACGCGCCGAGCGCGCCCACGACGGCCATCGGGGCGCCGAGGGCGCGGAGCTTCGCTTTGACGCCACGGGCCGGGTATCCCGTGTAGACGGTCGTCATGGCAGCAGCGCCCAGAAGGAGACGCCGAGGAAGGCGAACATCACGAAGACGAACACCAGGTAGAGCGCGATCAGCACGCCGGCGGAGATCGCCGACCACATCGCCCACTTGCGGGCTTCGTCGGCGGCCCGGTGCGCTTCGGCGTGGAAGCCCTGGAACCACAGGGAGTTGACCTGGCTCGCCTTCACGATGGAGACGATACCCAACGGCATGCAGCACATCACGGTCGAGAGGATCGCCCAGACCATGTTGTTCTCCGGCGGCGGTCCGTAGTTCGGCCCCCAGCCGTAGGGCGGGTACTGCTGGTACACCGGGATCGCCTCCTGCCGCCGAGCTTGCGTCAGTTCGACGCGGCGTCGTCGGTGAGGGTTCCGAGCAGCAAGACGACCGTCACGATCGCCGCGACCCACAGGACGGCGCCGGCGACGGCGGCGACGATCGCCCACCGCCGGGCGTCGCGGGCCGCCTCGTGCGCGGCTTCCGGGTCGCCCTGCGCCCAGAGCTTTTCGACCTTCGCGGCCTGGTAGATCGACAGCGCGCCGAACGGGAGGCAGCACAGGATCGCGCTGACGATCCCCCAGACCAGGTGGTTCGACGGCGGCGGGCCGGGGTTGTAGTCGGCAGGCGGCCGCGGCTGCTCGCTCACGTCAGAACCCGAGCCGGCGCAGCTGGCGGGGGTCGCGCTGCCACTCCTTGGCCACCTTGACGTGCAGGTCGAGGTAGACCTTGGAGCCGAGCAGCGCCTCGATGTTCTTGCGCGCGGTGGCGCCGACCTCGCGCAGCCGCTCGCCCTTGTGCCCGAGGATGATGCCCTTCTGGCTGGGCCGCTCCACGTAGAGGAACGCGTGCACGTCGATGAGGTCGTCGCGGCCTTCGCGGGGCAGCATCTCCTCGACCGTGACGGCGATCGAGTGCGGCAGCTCGTCGCGGACGCCCTCCAGGGCGGACTCGCGGATGAGCTCGGCGACCAGCGTCTGCTCGGGTTCGTCGGTGAGCTCGCCGCCCGGGTAGAGCTGCGGGCCTTCGGGGAGCTTGCCGACGAGCAGGTCCGCGAGCGCGCCGACCTGGAAGCCGTCCACCGCCGACACCGGGATCAGCTCGGCGAAGTCCATGACCTCCTGCAGCGCGAGCAGCTGCTCGGCGACCTGCTGCGGCTGGACGAGGTCGGTCTTCGTGACGATCCCGATGACCGGCGTACGCTTCGCGATCTTCTGCAGCTCGGCGGCGATGAACTTGTCGCCGGGGCCGATCTTTTCGTTGGCGGGCACGCAGAAGCCGACGACGTCCACTTCGGACCACGTCGTGTGCACGATGTCGTTGAGCCGCTCGCCGAGCAGGGTGCGCGGGCGGTGCAGGCCGGGGGTGTCGATGAGGACGAGCTGGGCGTCCTCGCGGTGCACGATGCCGCGGATCGCGTGGCGCGTGGTCTGCGGCTTGCTCGAGGTGATCGCGACCTTGGTGCCGACCAGGGCGTTGGTGAGCGTCGACTTGCCCGCGTTGGGGCGGCCGACGAAGCAGGCGAAGCCGGAGCGGTGTTCCGTCATCGTTCGAGCACCTCGAGGACCGTGCCGTCCGGGGCGGCGAGGATGATCGGCGCGTACTTCGCGATGTCACGGACCGCGTGCACGGAAGCGCCCTTGAGCAGGCCTTCTTCGCTGACGACGGCGGCGGCTTCGATGCCTTCGGCGCCGCTGGAGAGCGCGGCGGCGACCGCGGCCTGCAGGGCGGTGAGCTTGAACGACGGCTGGTCGACCGTGCCCGCGGCGTAGGTGCGGCCGTCGGTGTCGCGGACCGCGGCGCCTTCGGGGGCCTGGATGCGGGCGCGCGAGGACCGGGCGAGGACGACCAGCTTCTGGTCCTCCGCCTCGAGGTCAGGCATGTTCGACGCTCCTGTCGCGTTCGTCGGGGTGGGGCAGGCGCGTGCGGCGCCGGGTCGTGCGGTCGGCCGGGTCGGTCATCGCCTCGGCGTCGGCCGGGTGGACGACCACGGTGGTGATCCGCATGCGGCCACGGCGGTCCTTGCCCCCTTCGGCGAACAGCCGAAGGCCGGCGACCTCGGCTTCGGCCCCCGGCAGCGGGACCCTACCCAGTCGTTCCGCGAGCAGCCCGCCCACGGTCTCCACGTCGTGGTCTTCGAGGTCGATGCCGAAGAGCTCGCCCAGGTCGTCGACGCTCATCCGGGACGAGACCCGGACCGCGCCGTCGGTCAGTTCCTCGACCTCGGGGCGCTCGTCGGCGTCGGACTCGTCGGTGATCTCGCCGACGATCTCCTCGATGACGTCCTCGATGGTGAGGAGGCCGGCGGTGCCGCCGTACTCGTCGACGGCGATCGCCATGTGGTTGTGCGAGCGCTGCATCTCCTTGAGCAGCTCGTCGAGCCGTTTCGAGTCGGGGACGAACGAGGCTTCGTTCATCAGCGTGCCGACGACGGTGCTCGCGCCGTCCGGGTCCATGTACCCGGCCATCAGGTCCTTGATGTTGACGACGCCGACGATGTCGTCGACGGACTCGTCGATCACCGGGAGCCGGGTGAAGCCGGTGCGCAGGGCCAGCGCCAGTGCCTGGCGGACGGTCTTGGTGCGCTCGATCCAGACGATCTCGGTGCGCGGCACCA
This sequence comes from Amycolatopsis sp. NPDC003865, assembly GCF_053605345.1. NCBI lineage: Bacteria > Bacillati > Actinomycetota > Actinomycetes > Pseudonocardiales > Pseudonocardiaceae > Amycolatopsis > Amycolatopsis sp. NPDC003865. The sequence continues at coordinate 82,806 of NZ_JBSGJA010000005.1, forward strand.
TGACCTCGCGGGCGACGGTGTCGCCGAGCTCGAACACCGAGTGGATCATCTCGCGCTCGGAGTCCTCGACGACGCCGCGTTCCTGGGCGATGTCGACCAGCTCGCGCAGCTCGACCTCGGAGGTGAACGGGCCTTCGCGGAAGCCCTGGCCGGGGGTGATGGCGTTACCGATGAGGATGAGCAGCCGGGACAGCGGGCCGAGGACGGAACCGAGGACGCGGACGGGCCCGGCGACGTAGCGGCCGATGCGGTAGGGGTGCTGGCGGCCGAGGGTGCGGGGGCCGACGCCGATGAGGACGTAGCTGACGACGACCATCACGACGGCGGTGACGAGCACGGCCACGCCGAGGGGCGCGAGGCGGGTGCCGACGAACACCGTGACGAGGACGGTGGCGGTGAGTTCGCAGCCGAGGCGCAGCAGGAGGAGCAGGTTGATGTGGCGGCGGCGTTCGGCGACGACGGCGGAGAGCTGGCGGGCGCCGGGCAGCCCGAGCCGGGCGAGGCCGTCGGCCCGGGCTTGCGACACGGTGCTGATCGCGGCGTCGGCCGCGGCGAACACGCCCGCGAGGAGCACGAGCGCGATCGCGAAGAGGAGCTGGACCATGGCTGACGCCTAGGGCGTTTCCCCGGCGGGTGGTTCGGCGGCGGCGTCGAGCCCGGCGAAGCCGAGGACGCGGTCGTCGGAGCTGCGCTGGGCGTCCTGCTTCTGCAGGGCGGCGACGGCGTCCTGGTACTCGCCGAGGATGCGCTTCTGCAGGGCGAACATCTCGCGTTCCTCGGCGGGCTCGGCGTGGTCGTAGCCGAGGAGGTGGAGGCAACCGTGCACGGTGAGCAGGTGCAGCTCGTCGATCAGGGCGTGGCCCGCGGTCTTGGCCTGGTCCTTGGCGAACGCCGGGCAGAGCACGATGTCGCCGAGCAGTGCCGGGGACGCGTCGGGGGCGTCGGGGCGGCGGCTGGAGTCGAGCTCGTCCATGGGGAAGGCCATGACGTCGGTGGGGCCGGGGAGGTCCATCCAGCGTTCGTGGAGGTCTTCCATGACGTCGAGGGTGACGAGCAGGATGGACAGCTCGGCGAGCGGGCTGACCTCCATCTTGTCGAGGGCGTAGCGGGCGGCGGAGACGATGGAGGTCTCGTCGACGTCGACGCCGGACTCGTTGGCGATCTCGATGCTCACCGCCGGGTGCCCTTCCAGCCGTTGCCCTGCTGTTCCTGGGTGTCCTGCACGGCCTGCCACTTCTCGTAGGCGTCGACGATGCTCGCGACGAGCCGGTGCCGGACGACGTCCTGGCTGGTCAGTTCGGCGAAGTGGAGGTCGTCGACGCCGTGGAGGATGTCGCGGACGACGCGGAGGCCGCTGCGCTGGCCGCTGGGCAGGTCGACCTGGGTGATGTCGCCGGTGACGACGATCTTGGAGCCGAAGCCGAGGCGGGTGAGGAACATCTTCATCTGCTCGGGCGTGGTGTTCTGGGCCTCGTCGAGGATGATGAAGGCGTCGTTCAGCGTGCGGCCGCGCATGTAGGCCAGGGGCGCGATCTCGATGGTGCCGGCCTGCATGAGCCGCGGGATCGACTCGGGCTCGACCATGTCGTGCAGCGCGTCGTAGAGCGGCCGCAGGTACGGGTCGATCTTCTCGTTGAGGGTGCCGGGCAGGTAGCCGAGGCGCTCGCCGGCTTCGACGGCGGGGCGGGTCAGCACGATGCGGGTGACCTGCTTGGCCTGCAGCGCCTGGACGGCCTTGGCCATGGCGAGGTAGGTCTTGCCGGTGCCGGCGGGGCCGATGCCGAAGACGACGGTGTGCTTGTCGATGGCGTCGACGTAGCGCTTCTGGTTGAGCGTCTTGGGCCGGATGGTCTTGCCGCGGCGGGAGACGATGTTGAGGCTGAGGACCTCGGCGGGCGAGGCGTCCCCGGTGGAGAGCATGCCGATGGTGCGGCGGACGGTGTCGGGGCCTACCTGCTGGCCACCGCCGGCGAGCTGCACGAGCTCGGCGAAGACGCGTTCGGCGAACGCGACGTCGGCGGGGGTGCCGGTCAAGGTGACCTCGTTGCCGCGGACGTGCACGTCGGCGGCCAGGAGCTCCTCGGCGACGCGCAGGTTCTCGTCGCGGGAGCCGAGCAGGCTGAGGGCGGCGGCATCTGGGATGGGGAACCGGGACTGCGCAGCCTGGACGGAGGCATCCTCGGTTTTGGCGACGTCCCCGGGGACGTCGGGTCGGGCGGCACCACCCGGTACGGTTCCGGCCACGTGGCCTCAGGCCTGCTTTCTCGGTGAGGGAGATCGGACCCCACCGATGCTACTGGCACCCACCGACAAGACGCAGGCCGGTTTCCCTAGTCCTCCTGAGGAGCCCCGAAGAGCCCCAGAGGCTCACCACCGAGAACGTGGGCGTGAACGTGAAAGACGGTCTGCCCGGCATCGGAGTCGGTGTTGAAGACCACGCGGTACCCGGACTCGAGAACGCCCTCGAGCTCGGCGACCTTCCGAGCGGCAAGAGCAACATCGGCAAGCAGCTGAGGATCGGCGGCAGCAAGCTCCCCGAGGTTCCGATACCGGGTCCGAGGCACAACGAGGACGTGAACCTTCGCCTGAGGCCGAATGTCCCGGAAGGCAAAGGTGGTGTCGTCCTGGTAGACGACGTCAGCAGGGATCTCCCCGGCAATGATCCGTTCGAAGAGAGTCTCAGCCTCACTCATGAGCAGGAACCCTACCGACGAAGGCAACACGCGGCACAGACAGGCACCGGCCGAAAGCCGCGGGGGGTCCGGGGGCGAAGCCCCCGGCGGGGGTCTGGGGGTTCGACCCCCAGAAGACACAACGAACGCGAAGCGGCCACCTGAGTCGAGCGAAGCGAGAGGAAGGGGGCCGCGGAGCGGTAGACCCTGGGGGTCGATCTACCGCGTCCGCGGCGGCCGCCGGACCGAGGGGGGAGGTGCCCGGCGGAGTCTTGCTTCCCAGTGGCGCACCGGTCGCCTCTATCCGTGACGGTCCGAGACGGTGCGTGGTGCGTTAGTAAACGAGAGTAACGGGTCGGAGTGTGATCGCGCCATAACTGGGCGCAAAATGGGGCTTCTTTTTTCCGGTGATCTTTTCACCGCCACCGGGTGGTCAGGGCGCCGAGCGCGCCGAGGGCGACGGCCGCGGCGGTGGAGGTGCGCAGGACGGTCGTGCCCAGCCGGACGGCGCGGGCGCCGGCTTCGCGCAGGGTGTGGAGTTCGTCGTCGGTGATGCCGCCTTCGGGGCCGACGACGAGGAGGACGTCACCGGTGTCGGGGAGGTCGAGGTCGGTGAGGCGGTCGGGGACGTCGGATTCGAGCACGATGGCCAGGGACATCGTCGCCACGAGCCCGGCGAGCTCGCGCGTGCTGACGGCTTCGGTGACGTCGGGGATGTGGGCGCGGCGGGCTTGTTTGGCGGCGGAGCGGGCGGTGGCGCGCCAGCGGGCGAGGGCTTTGTCGCCGCGGCCGCCGTCTTCCCACTTGGCGACGCTGCGGGCGGCGCGCCAGGGGACGATCGCGTCGACGCCGGCCTCGGTGGCCAGTTCGACGGCGAGTTCGCCGCGGTCGCCTTTCGCGAGGGCTTGGGCGAGGACGACGCGCAGGGCGGGTGGGTCCTCGGTCCAGCTTTCCTCGACCGACAGCGTCAGCGCGGCGTCGCGGCCGGGCTGGACGGCTTCGACGACGCAGCGGGCCATCGCGCCCGCGCCGTCGGACAGGACGAGCCGCTCCCCCGCGCGCAGGCGGCGGACGGTGGCCGCGTGCCGGGCTTCCTCGCCGTCGAGGACCGTGCGCCCGGAAGCGGGCACGGCGGCCGCGAGGAAGACCGGCAGGGTGGTGTCCGGCACGGGTCAGCGGTGGTTCTTGGCGCGCAGCTTGCCGAAGAGGCCGCCGTGCTTGCTGCCGTTCGAGGCGAGGGTCGGGGCCTCTTCACCGCGTTGCTGGGCCAGCTCGACCAGCAGCTCGCGCTGGGCTTCGTCGAGCTTGGTCGGCACCTGGACGTCGATGTGGACGTGCAGGTCGCCGCGGCCGTCGACGCGCCCGGAGGACCGCAGCCGCGGCATGCCCTTGCCGGTGAGGACGAGCTCGGCGTTGGGCTGGGTGCCGGGTTCGATGTCGAGCTCGTAGTCGCCGTCGACGAGCGTCGCGATGGGCACCGTGGCGCCGAGGGCGGCGGTGGTCATCGGGATGCGGAAGTTGCAGTGCAGGTCGTGGCCCTGCCGGACGAAGACCTCGTGCGGGGTCTCGTCGATCTCGACGTAGAGGTCGCCCGCCGGGCCGCCGCCGGGGCCGACTTCGCCCTGGCCGGAGAGGCGGATGCGCATGCCGTCGCCGACGCCCGGCGGGATCTTGGCGGTGACGTTGCGGCGGGCGCGGATGCGGCCGTCGCCGCCGCACTGGCGGCAGGGGTCGGGGATGACCTCGCCGAAGCCGCGGCAGACCGGGCACGGGCGGGCGGTGACGACCTGGCCGAGGAACGACCGCTGCACGGACTGGACCTCGCCGGCGCCGCCGCAGGTGTCGCACGTCTTGACCGTGGTGCCCTCGGCCGTGCCGGCGCCGCGGCAGAGGTCGCAGACGATCGCGGTGTCGACGGCGATCTCCTTGTCGACCCCGGTGGCGCACTCCTCGAGGGTGAGGCCGAGCCGGATGAGGGCGTCGGAGCCGGGCTGGACGCGGCTGCGGGGTCCGCGCCCGCGTCCGCCGCCACCGCCGGCCGCGCCGAAGAAGGCGTCCATGATGTCGCCGAGGCCGCCGAACCCGGCGAACGGGTCACCGCCGCCCCCGCCGCGCGCGCCGTTGTCCATCGGGTCGCCGCCGAGGTCGACGATCTTGCGCTTCTGCGGGTCGGACAGCACCTCGTAGGCCGTGGTGACCTCGGCGAACTTGTGCTGGGCGTCGTCCGACGGGTTGACGTCGGGGTGCAGCTCCCGGGCCAGCTTCCGGTACGCGCGCTTGATCTCCTGATCGCTCGCGTTCTTGGCCACCCCGAGGATGCCGTAGTAGTCCCTCGCCACCGTCTCTGCTTCTCCTTCTGCTCTGCCCGGCTCAGCGGCCGGCCAGGATCTGCCCCACGTAGTTGGCGACCGCGCGCACCGCGGCGATCGTGCCCGGATAGTCCATCCGGGTCGGGCCGACGACTCCCATGCCGCCGAGCACGACGTCGTCGCGGCCGTAGCCGATCGAGACGACCGAGGTGCTGCGCATCTGCTCGTCCTCATTTTCCTCACCGATGCGCACCGTGATCGCACCGGGGTTGCGCGCCGCGGCCAGCAGCTTGAGCACGACCACCTGCTCCTCGAGGGCTTCGAGGACCTGGCGCAGCGAGCCCGGGAAGTCGGCGACGTTCCGCGTGAGGTTCGCGGTCCCGCCGAGGACCAGGCGTTCTTCCGGGTGCTCGGCCAGCGACTCGACCAGCACGGTCGTGACGCGGATGAGCGCGTCCCGCAGCTCGCCCGGCGCCTGGTCGGGCAGCTCGGCGACGCGCGCGGCGGCGTCGTTGAGCCGCCGTCCCGACATGGCCGCGTTGAGCACGGTCCGCAGCCGGGCGACGTCCTCTTCGGTGACGACGTCGCCGAGGTCGACCGTGCGCTGGTCGACCCGGCCGTTGTCGGTGATCAGCACCAGCATGAGCCGCGCCGGCGTGAGCGGCACCACCTCGAGGTGGCGCACCTTGGCGTTGGTCAGCATCGGGTACTGGACGACGGCGACCTGCCGGGTCAGCTGCGCGAGCAGCCGGACCGACCGGCGCAGGACGTCGTCGAGGTCGGTGCCGCTGTCGAGGAAGGTGGTGATGGCCTTGCGTTCGGCGGTGGAGAGGGGCTTGATCTCCGAGAGCCGGTCGACGAAGAGGCGGTAGCCCTTGTCGGTCGGCACGCGGCCGGCACTGGTGTGCGGCTGGGTGATGTAGCCCTCTTCTTCGAGCGTCGCCATGTCGTTGCGCACGGTCGCGCTGGACACGCCGAGGTTGTGCCGCTCGACGATCGCCTTGGACCCGACGGGCTCCTGGTTGGACACGTAGTCGGCGACGATCGCGCGCAGCACTTCGAAGCGGCGCTCATCCGCGTTGGCCACCGGTTCCTCACCTACCTCGCTCGCTGCTCACCCCGAGTTTACGGAAGCCTGAGCCGGTTGTGCTCAACCCGGGCCGTCCCAGTCGGGTAAAGGACGGACAAACGAATTCCCATGCATTGTTCTCGCCAGGAATTTCCGGCTTGATGGGGGAACCGAAAAGCGGTTTGCTGCCTCTGATCCGCATGCCCTTCCCCGACTTCCGAGGTCGCCGTGAACCGAATTGAACCCGCTTCAGCCGGAATGCCCGAAATCGCCCGGCGCGCGGCCGAGGCCAAAGCGCGGCTCGAGCACGTCTCGGCGACCGCCACGAGTGCCGACGGCGCTGTCACGGTGACCGTCGGCACCAGCGGTGCGCTGCAGGAACTCACCTTCGGCCCGCGTGCGGACGAGGTGCCCCGCGCCCGGCTCGCGCAGGCCGTCCTGGCCACCGCCAAACGCGCCCAGCTCGACGCCGCGCGGCAGCTGACCGCCGTCATGGCGCCGGTCATCGGCGCCGACAGCGACGCGATGCAATTCCTCCGTGAACAGATTCCGGAACCCGAGATCCCGGACGGAGAACCGCGCCGGGAACCACGCCGGAATCCGCCCGCCGACGACGACTTCGGCGGCCCGATCCTGCGCCGGGGGCTGTGATGGCGATGAAGGTCGACTTCGACGTCCTCGGCGGCCACGAGGACGAGGTCCGCGAGATCGCGGGCAAGGTGCAGCAGGCGGTCGAGGCCGCGGGCACCGCCGGCGCGCTGGACTTCGACGCCTTCGGGCTGGTCGGGCAGGTGTTCGCGGTGCCGATCCAGGGGTGGGTGGACAGCGCCGACGGCTTCCTGACCGCGGCCGTCGAGGCCGGCCACGACGTCGCCGACCGCGTCAAGGCCGCGCACGCGGCGTTCCGCGAGCACGAAGAAAAGACGAAGTGCCTGATCGAGGGCATCGGCAAGGAGCTGCCGGCATGACGGAGAACTCCCTGGTCGCGACCGCCGAGTCGCCGGGCGGCTTCTGGAGCGGCATGGGCGACGGCTCGAAGGGCGAGCTGGACAACCTCAACGCCCAGACCGGCGGCGCGGGCATCTTCAGCGACGCCGCGTCGACGCTCACCGACGCCCGCGGCGGCGACTGGGGCAACCTCGCCATGGACGTCGGCACGGACGCCCTCGACCTGCTCGGCGCGGCGATGGACCCGCTCGGCACCCTCGCCGGCGCCGGGGTCGGGTGGCTGATCGAGCACATCAGCTTCCTCAAGGACGGCCTCGACAAGCTCGCCGGCAAGCCCGAGGCCGTCACGGCCAAGGCCGTGACGTGGTCGAACATCCAGAAGTCGCTCACCGAGACGGCCGAAAGCTACGAGCAGCGGGCGAAGAAGGTCCAGCAGTCCTTCAGCGACTGCGGCTCGGCGGAGGCCTACCAGCGGACGGCGGAGAGCTACGTCAGCGTCCTGCGCGGCGCGGCGTCGCACGCGGGGGCCGCGTCGACGGCGATGAACGTCGGGGCGGCGCTGGTCGGCACCGAGCGCGGGCTGATCCGCGACATGATCTCGTCGTTCGTGGGCGAGCTGATCGTCAAGGCCGTGGCCGCGCTGGCGGCCTCCTGGTGCACCTTCGGCGGCACGGTCGCGGCGTTCATCGCGGACACGGTCGTCGAGGGCGGGGTGCTGGCGGAGAAGATCAGCACGCGCATCGCGAAGGTCGTGGAGAAGCTGGAGGGCCTGGCGAAGGGTGCCGGGAAGTCGAAGGCAGCCCTCGAAAGTGCGGCCAACGCGCTGAAGAAGGCCGGCAAGGGGCTCGACAAGATCGTGGACAAGAGCGTCGACACGGCCGCGGGCATCGAGCGGAAGGCCAACGAGCTGAAGCAGGCGGGCCGGGAGGCGAAGTCCGCCGAAGAGACGGCGAAGGGCTGGAGCGACGCCGTCGAGTCACATGTCCCCGGCCGCGAAAAGGTCGAAGGCCTCGGCGACAAGTACTCGGAGGACGGCCGCAGCGCGCTCAAGCCGGCGGAGTGGCGGAAGGCCGGCGGCTATCCGGGGTGGAGCACCGCGGACACCGTCGGTGTCGTGACCGAGGGCCGCCGTCAGGAGAACGAACAGATCGACCGCTACCACGAAGGCCGGGAGGCCTACGAGAAGGAACACCCCGAAGGCGAGGCCGAGTGATCGAGCAGGCCGAGGTGGAACTGGCCAACCGCCACGGCCGGCTCCACCCGTCGCAACGGGGAAAGCTGCTCGACTTCAACTTCTGGGTCGCGGCCGTTCTGGTCGTCGCCGGCCTCGTGGTGGCGGCGCTGCTCGCCGCCGTGGCGGAGACCGCCGCCGAAGTCCTCGGCACCCTCGTCCCGGTTCTGGCGATCACCGCCTGGTTCGCGTTCGTCTGCCGGCGCCGGCTGGCGGACGTGCGGAGCGGCCGGCTGGTCGCGACCACGGGCTGGACCCACGACTTCGGCAGGCAGCGGCCCGGCGGCGACCACCCGATCGCGCTCTCCACCCGGCTCAGCCAGGGGTACAACGAGCACTACTACCTCACGACGGGCGGCCGGACCTACCCGCTGGAGCGAGAGCTCCGCGAGCGGATCCGGCCGGACCGCGTCAACACGGTGCTGATCGCACCGCGGTCGAAGCTGCTGATCAACGTCCTGCCCGCTTAGACCGCCTTGCTGAGGGCGTCGAACTCGGCGTCGGTCAGCTCGATGTCCGCGGCGGCGACGTTGTCCTCGAGGTGCGCGACCGACGAGGTCCCCGGGATCGGCAGCACGACGGGCGACCGCTTGAGCAGCCACGCGAGCGCGAGCTGCGACGGCGACGCGTCGTGCTCCTTGGCGAGGGTGGTCAGCGGGCTGTCCGGCCCGGCGAGGGCGCCGGTCGCCAGCGGGAACCACGGGATGAACGCGATGCCGTGCTCGGTGGCGTGCTCCAGCAGCGGCTCGGCGTCGCGCTTGGCCAGGTTGAACAGGTTCTGCACCGACACGATCTCGGCGGTCTTCCGCGCCTCGGCGAGGTCGCCGACGCCGACCTCGGACAGGCCGATGTGCCGGATCTTGCCCTCGTCCTGCAGTTTCTTCAGCTCCCCGACCTGCTCGGCCACGGGCACCTTCGGGTCGATGCGGTGCAGCTGCAGCAGGTCGATCCGCTCGAGGCCGAGGTGGCGCAGGCTCAGCTCGACCTGCTGGCGCAGGTACTCGGGCCGGCCGACCGGGATCCACTGGTTCGGCCCCTGCCGGGTGAAGCCGGCCTTGGTCGCGATGACCAGGTCGTCGGCGTACGGGTGCAGTGCCTTCTTGATGAGCAGGTCGGCGACGAACGGGCCGTAGGCGTCGGCCGTGTCGATCAGGGTGACGCCCAGCTCCACCGCGCGCCTCAGCACGCGCACGGCCTCGTCCGGGTCCTTCGGGTCGCCCCACACCCCCGGCCCGGTGAGCTGCATGGCGCCGTACCCGAGCCGCGTGACCGGGAGGTCGCCGCCGATGGTGAAAGTGCCGGAGTTCTTCGCGCTCATTCCTCTTCCTAACGTCGTCCGCGGGCCCCCCCAGGTGCCAACCCGGCGGACCCGCGGGCGATTCCCCGGCCTAGGAGTTGCGCGGGAAGCCCAGGTTCACGCCCGCGTGCGAGCGGTCCGGCCACCGCGACGTCACGACCTTCGTCCGCGTGAAGAAGTGGAAGCCCTCCGGCCCGTAAGCGTGGCTGTCGCCGAACAGCGAGTCCTTCCAGCCGCCGAACGAGTAGTACCCCACCGGGACCGGGATCGGGACGTTCACGCCGACCATCCCGACCTCGACCTCGTTCTGGAACCGCCGCGCGGAGGACCCGTCGCCGGTGAAGATGGCCACCCCGTTGCCGTACGGGTTCGCGTTGATCAGCTCCAGGGCGTCGTCGTACGAAGCCGTCCGCGCGACCGACAGCACCGGGCCGAAGATCTCGTCGGTGTAGATCGACATGTCCGTGCGGACGTGGTCGAACAGCGTCGGGCCGAGCCAGAACCCGTCGCCGGGCACGTCGATGCCGCGGCCGTCCACCACGAGCGACGCCCCCTCGGCGACGCCGGCGTCCACATAGGACGCGACCCGCGCGTGGTGCGCCTTCGTGACCAGCGGCCCCATCTCCGACTCGGGGTCGCGGCCGTCGCCGACGCGCAGCACGGACATCCGCTCGGTGATCTTGCGGACCAGTTCGTCGCCGACCGGGTCGACCGCGACGACCACCGACACCGCCATGCAGCGCTCTCCCGCCGAGCCGAACCCGGCCGACACCGCGGCGTCCGCGGCCAGGTCGAGGTCCGCGTCCGGCAGGACGACCATGTGGTTCTTCGCACCGCCGAGCGCCTGGACGCGCTTGCCGTGCCGGGTCCCGGTTTCGTAGACGTACCGCGCGATCGGCGTCGACCCGACGAACGAGATCGCCTTGACGTCGGGGTGTTCGAGGAGCCCGTCCACCGCCACCTTGTCGCCGTGCAGCACGTTGAGCACGCCCGCGGGCAGCCCGGCTTCGGCGAACAGCTCGGCGATGAACACCGCGGCCGACGGGTCCTTCTCGCTCGGCTTGAGCACGACGGTGTTCCCGCAGGCCAGCGCGTTCGGGACGAACCACAGCGGCACCATGGCCGGGAAGTTGAACGGCGAGACGACCCCGACCACGCCGAGTGGCTGCGCGATCGAGTAGACGTCGACGCCGGTGGAGGCGTTCTCGCTGAACCCGCCCTTGAGCAGCTGCGCCGCGCCGCACGCGTACTCGACGTTCTCGATCGCGCGGGCGACCTCGCCCGCCGCGTCGGACTCGACCTTGCCGTGCTCGCTCGTGACGATCTTCGCCAGCTCGTGCTTGCGGGCCGACAGCAGCTCGCGGAAGGCGAACAGCACCCGCGTCCGGCCGGCCAGGGACGTCCCGCGCCAGCCCGGCAGCGCCGCCTTGGCCGCGGCGACGGCAGTTTCGACCTCGGCGTCGCCCGCGAAGTCGACGTGCGCCCGGACCTGCCCGGTCGCGGGGTCGAACACCTCGCCCGAGCGCTCGGCGGTCCCGGTGAACGGCTTGCCGTCGATCCAGTGGCTGATGCGGTCGGTCACGGCGCGCGCTCCTTCGCTCGGGGGACTTCTCCTGCGAGTCTCCGGGCGGGCGCCACGCCAACGCCATCGACAACGTGTACGTCAGTTGGCTTCCCGCCGTACAGTCTGTCCCTGCCGATCACACGCGAGGAGCCATGTACCCGACCGTCGCCGAGGTGCTCGCGCTGCCGGTGCTGCGCCAGGGCCGTCCGCACGTCGTCGCCGGCTCGGCCGGGCTCGACGCCCCGGTGCGCTGGGCGCACGTCGCCGAGGTCGCCGACATCGCGCACCTGCTGCGTGGCGGCGAGCTGGTGCTGACGACCGGCGTCGCGCTGCCCGACGACGGCCCGTCGCTCGCCCGCTACGTCGCCGACCTGGCCGGGGTCGGCGCCGCCGGGCTGGTGATCGAGCTGGTCCGGCACTGGAGCGACAAGCTGCCCGCCGCGCTGGTCGAGGCGGCCGAGAAGCACGGCCTGCCGCTGGTGACGCTCTCGCGTGAGACGCGGTACGTGAGCGTCACCGAGGCGGTGAACGGCCAGATCGTCGACGCCCAGGTCGCCGAGCTGCGCGCCGCCGAGCGCGTCCACGAGACGTTCACCGCGCTGACGGTCGCGGGCGCCGAACCCGGTGTCGTCCTCGGTGAGGTCGCCCGGCTGACCGAGCAGCCGGTGGTGCTGGAGACGCTGTCGCACGAGGTCCTCGCCTACGACGCGGCCGGCACCGACCCGGCCGAGCTGCTCACCGGCTGGCCGTCGCGGTCGCGGGTGGTGCAGCTCGGCGAGCGGACCGGCTACCACCCCGGTTCGGGCTGGCTGGTGACCGTCGTCGGCGCGCGCGGGCACGACTGGGGCCGCCTCGTCGTCGTCTGCGCCGACCAGCCGCCGCACCGCCACCGGGTGGTCGCCGAGCGGGCCGCGTCCGCGCTGGCCGTGCACCGGCTGGTCGCGAAGGATTCCGACGGCCTCGAGCGCCAGGCCCACCGCGCGGTGCTCACCGAGCTGCTCGCGTCGCCGGCGCCGTCGGCGGAGCTGCTGGCGCGCGCCTCGGCGCTGGCCGTGCCGCTGGGCGGGCGGCAGCTGGTCGGGCTGGCGGTCCGGCCCCGGCTGGCCGGCACCCGGCCGGCCTTGTCCACGCCGCCGGTGCTGCGCGAACTGGCCGAGGCGACGGTGCTGGCGGCGCGCCGCGCGAAGGTGTCGGCGCTGGTGGCGACCGACGAGCTGGGCGTGCGGGCGCTGCTCGCGTTGTCGCCGGAGGCCAACGCCGACACGGTGCTGCACCGGCTCGCGACCGACGTCCACGAGGCCCGCGGCAGCGCGCCGGGGGTGCTCGCGGTCGGGACCACGGTGTTTTCGCCCGCCGAAGCGGGCCGGACGCTGATGGAGGCCGGGCAGGTCGCGGCGGCCGCGCTGGGGGCCGGGACGGACCGGGTCCTGCACCGGCTGTCCGACGTGCGGTTGCGCGGCCTGCTGCACCTGCTGTCGGGCGACGAGCGCGTGACGGCGTTCGCCGCCCGCGAGCTGGGCCCGCTGCTGCAGCGCGACGCCGCCTCGGGCAGCCGGCTGGTGCAGGCGCTGCGGCACTACTGCGAGCAGGGCGGCAACAAGTCGGCGGCGGCCGCGGCGGCGCACACCTCACGGACGGCGTACTACCAGCAGCTCGCCCGGATCGAGCAGGTCCTGGGCGTGCGGCTGGAGGACCCGGAGTCGATGCTCTCGCTGTACGTCGCCCTGCTGGCGGCGGACCTCACCCGGTCGAGCGAAGAAGACTCACCCGGACGTGGAGCACAGTGATCGACCCCGGGCTGCCGATGGAACCGATATGGCCCTACTCCCCTTCGCAGCCTGCTTGATGAGCTTGAGCTGCCTCGCGCCCGTGCAGCCGCCGGCGTCGACGCTGCAGCTCACCACCCACGACACGGCCGACCGGATCGGCTCGGTGGTCCTGACGTGCGACCCGGCGGGCGGCACGCACCCCAAGCACGACAAGGCGTGCGCGGTACTGACGAGCGCGGGCGGCGACTTCTCGCGCATCAACGCCCGCCACCAGATGTGCACGCTGATCTACGCCCCGGTGGACGTGACGGCGGTCGGCACGTGGCGCGGCAAGCCGGTGTCGTTCCGCACGACGTATGCGAACCGCTGCGAAGCGGACCGCAATTCGGACGACGTCTTCGCCTTCTGACGCTGTTCCGCCACGGCAAAGGGTAAGTCGCCCGACCGGGCACGGCGTCCGGGAGCTCGCCCGGCGGCACACTCTTCGTCACCACCCGGTCGTGGGCAGCCTTCGTGACCCGGCTCGGCGCGCGGAAGCCGCCGGGCCGCCCCCACGACGGCCCGGTGGCTTCCGCGCATTGCTCTTAACCACGCACCGCACGCGCCGGCGGTTCAGCAGGTGCCGAGCGTCACCTCGCGGGCACTCGCGCGGCTGAGGTTCCATGCCGGCCAGCCGTCCGGGGTGTCGTCCGCCAGGACCTCGCGCAGCACGCACGTCCGCAGCGGCTCCGGCAGACGGGCCGACACCACCGGGACCACGTCGGTCGAGAACCCCGCCAGGTACCGGTGGTCCAGGGGCTTGCCGGCGGCCGCGCGGTCGAGGTTGGCGTCGGCGATCAGCCGTTCGGGGTCGAGAACGGCGAGGACCAGCAGCGCGGCGGCCGCCGTGCCGATCGCCGCGCGGGGCAGCCACGTCGAACGGAGCTTGACCAGCGAGGCGCACACCAGCACGAACACCGCGCCGAACCACAGCTCGCAGACCTCGACGAGCAGCCGCAGCACCGTGAAGCCGTACGCCTCCTGGTACGTCCACATGCGACTCAACGCCGATCCGACGAGCACCAGGCTGAGCGCGCTCAGCGCCCCGAGCAGAATGCGCTGCCGGAGGCGGTCGGCCTTGGTGGCGTTCGGCGCCCACCGCAGCGCCGCGGCGACGATGCCGAGCGTCAGCACGGTGACGGCGCACAGCTGCCAGAAGCCGCCGCGCGCGTACTCGGCGGACGTCAGGTTGCTGGTCCGCAGGACGTACTCCGTACCCCCGAACAGCACGACCAGCCGGACGCCGACGAAAACGCTGAACAGCACGATGAGAACGGTGAGCGGCACCGTCCATTCCAGACCGTACCGGGTCCGGTGTGGACGGTCTTCGGCGGCGCGGTGCGGTGGCGCGGCGAGGAAGTAGCACGCCCCGGCGACGAGCAACGCTACGACGACGAAGACGCAACACCACCGCACGAGCACGTCGACACTGAGATCGGGAACGACGGCGCCGACCACGGCCGCGAAGGCGGCATCGGCACTGGCGAGCAGCGGAACGAAGACGGCGACGAGCGCGGCCGCCGCGAGCACGGCGAGGGCGATCCGCCGGGCGACGCCGTCGCGCCGGGCGGCGAAGCGGCCCACCCCGCGCCCGGCCCACGGAATCGCTTTGAGGGCTTCGAGCGGGACGGCGAGCACGTCGTAGAGTACGGAGTTGACGGTCCGCTTCCCCACGACGGCCAGCGACCCGGTGACGGCGGCGCCGAGCACGCAGAGGACGAACAGCCACCCGGACGCCCGCACGGCCCCCATCCCGAGCAGCGCGAGGGCGAGAGCGGCCCACCCGGCGCTGCGCCAGGTGAAGGACCCGGAACCGGCCGAGGACCGCCGATCGGCGACGAAGACCGCGGCGGCGACGGCCAGCCCGGTGAGCAACCACCCGACCCCGGGCCGGTCGGCGGGCAGGACGAGGGCGGCCCCGGCCCCGGCGAGGCCGGCGGCGGGGAGAACGGCCGGCGGCAGTGGCACGACGGCGGATTTCGGCGGCGGCAGCGGCTGGAGGAGAACAGGAGGAGCGGCCACGGCAACCCCACCGCCCGACGCGGCGGCTCCGGCCGCTCGCGAACGGTCGCCCACCCCCGCGGCGGCTCGGTCGGCTACGGCCGGTCGCTTGCCTCGCGGCGCGGGCTTCTCCCCGCTTGGCTCACTGATCCTGCTCTTCGGCATCGTCCCACCTGTCGTTCGCATTCGCAAATATCCACGGGTGGCTCGCGGAGATCGAGAACGGCCAAAACCCCCGCGACCCGCGTCGCCCCCTGACCTGAATGACTCATTCAAGACGCGCCGGGCCGACCTACCCCGCCGGCAGCGTCACCCGGATCCGGCTCCCGGCCCCCACGGCTTCGATCGTCCCCCCGTGCAGCTCCACGGCCCACCGGGCGATGGCCAGCCCCAGCCCGGTCCCCCCGCCGGTCGACCGCTCCCCCCGCGTGAACCGCTCGAACACCCGCACCCGGTCCGCCGGCGCGATGCCCGGCCCCTCGTCGCACACGTCGAGGCGCACCTCACCCGGCCGGACCTCGGCGAGCACCTCGACCGACCCGCCGGCCGGACCGTGGCGGGCCGCGTTCTCCAGCAGGTTCGCCACCACCTGGAACAGCCGCCCGCGATCCGCCACCACCACGGCGTCCGGTGGCGAAACCGACACCGAGAAAGTCACCCCGCGGATCAACGCCGCCTCCGAGACCGCTTCGGAAAGCAGTGAGGAGAGGCAAAAGGACGTCTTGTGCAGCGGGATCGCCCCCGCGTCGAGCCGCGACAAATCGAGCAGCTCGTCCACCAAGGTCGCCAGGCGCTCGGTCTGCTGCAGCGCCGTCTTCAACGTCGCCGGGTCCGCGTCCTCCACCCCGTCGACCAGGTTTTCCAGCACCCCGCTCAACGCCGTGATCGGCGTCCGCAGCTCGTGGGACACGTTCGCGATCAGCTCGCGCCGCTGCCGGTCGGCGTCCCCGAGGTCCCCCGCCATCTGGTTGAACGCCGACGCCAGCGAGCCCACCTCGTCCCGCGTGGTCGCGCGGATCCGGCGCGTGTAGTCGCCCTTCGCCATCGCCCGCGCCGCCGCCGTCATCTCCCGCAGCGGCCGGGTCATCCCGTGCGCCAGTACCTGCGACAACACCAGCGCCAGCACCATCGCCGTGATCGTCGTCTTCGGCGGCAGCCAGCCGATCTGCCAGTTGAAGAACGCGAACGCGACGCCACCGGACGCCACCATCAGGATCGCCAGCTTGAGCTTGATCGACCGGATCCGGTCCAGTGGCCGCGGCACGAGGTTCACGCTCCCGCCTCCAACGCGTAGCCGACGCCGTGCACGGTCCGGATCAGGTCCGCGCCGAGCTTGCGCCGCAGCGCCTTGATGTGGCTGTCCACCGCCCGTGTCCCCGCCGACGTGCCGTGGACGTCCCAGTCCCACACCTCCGACAGCAGCCGTTCGCGCGGCTGCACCACCCGCGGCCGCCGCGCGAAGTGCACCAGCAGGTCGAACTCGATCGGCGTCAGCTGCGCCGCGACCCCCGCCCGGGCGACGCGCCGCTGGTCGACGTCGATCTCGAGGTCGCCCAGCACGATCCGCGTGCCCGTCACCGACGAGGACCGCTCGACCCGCCGCAGCAGCGCGTGCACCCGCGCGGTCAGCACCCGCATCGAGAACGGTTTCGTGAGGTAGTCGTCGGCGCCGACCCCCAGGCCGACCAGCATGTCCGTCTCGTCGGCGCGCGCGGTCAGCATGAGCACCGGCACCGGCCGCCGTCCCTGGATCCGGCGGCAGACCTCCAGGCCGTCGAACCCCGGCAGCATCACGTCCAGCACCACGAGGTCGGGCTCGAAGGCCGCGTCCGCCTCGACGGCCGCCGGCCCGTCGTGGGCGACGTCGACGGTGAAGCCCTCGGCCCGCAGCCGGGCCGCGATCGACGCGGCGATCGTGAGGTCGTCCTCGACGACCAGCACCCGCCGCACTCCCGGTTCCATGGCCACGACCTTAAGCACCCCCGGTGGAGACGGTTCGCGTGAACTGTGAAGATCCTGTGGAGACGTTTCACCCGCTTTGCCGGTTCGTTGCGCCGAGATGTGTGACGCAGGTCATGCACTCCGACGGCCGTTCGCGCAATCGACAGACTGCACTCCTGATCAGCGAAGAGTGAACAGACTGCCGTTGCCCCGGCGCTGACCAGGCGCGCAGGATGCCGCAATGGCGCCGACACCCGCAGACCAGCGCGTGCACGACGACGGCCGGGTCGAGCTCGACCCCGCCGACGTCAGGTCTCTCGAAGGCAGCCGGTTCTTCAACTCGGAACTGGCCCCCGTTCCCGTCGAAAAACGGACCTGGACCACCTACAACTACTTCGCGCTCTGGATGGGGATGGCGCACAACATCCCCAGCTACGCCCTGGCCGCGTCGCTGATCGCGCTCGGCATGAACTGGGTGCAGGCGCTGATCACGATCACGATCGGCAACCTGATCGTGCTGGCCCCGATGCTGCTCAACAGCCACGCCGGCACCAAGTACGGCATCCCGTTCCCGGTGTTCGCCCGCGCCTTCTACGGCCTGCGCGGCGCCAACCTGGCCGCGCTGCTGCGCGCGTTCATCGCGTGCGGCTGGTTCGGCATCCAGACGTGGGTCGGCGGCGAGGCGATCTACGTCATCCTCGGCCGGCTGCTCGGCTCGTGGTGGCGCGACTCCGCCGTGGTCGCCGGGCAGCACTGGACGCTCTGGCTGTCCTTCGTGGTCTTCTGGATCGGGCAGATGCTGATCATCTGGCGCGGCATGGAGGCGGTCCGCCGGTTCGAGAACTGGACGGCGCCGCTGGTGTCCGTCGGCTTCCTGATCATGCTCGGGTACGTGCTGGTCAAGGCGGGCGGGCTCGGCCCGATCCTGTCCGACGGCGGCAAGCTCGGCTGGGGCCCGGACTTCTGGAAGGTGTTCGCGCCCGCGCTGATGGCGATGATCGCGTTCTGGTCGACGCTGTCGCTGAACATGCCGGACTTCACCCGCTTCGGCGGCAGCCAGCGCAAGCAGGTCCGCGGCCAGATCCTCGGCCTGCCGACGACGATGACGTTCATCGCGATCGTGGCCATCCTGACGACGTCGGGCGGGCACGTGCTCTACGGCGAGGACATCTGGGACCCGGCGCAGCTGGCGGACAAGTTCACCAGCCCGGTCGTGGTCGTCGTCGCGCTGGTCGCGCTGGTGCTGGCGACGATTTCGGCGAACCTCGCGGCCAACGTCGTCAGTCCGTCCTACGACTTCTCGAACGCGTTCCCGAAGCGGATCACGTTCGCCGTCGGCGGCGGGATCACCGGCGTCATCGGCGTCCTGATCCAGCCGTGGCGGCTGTACTCCGACCCGAACATCTACATCTTCGCCTGGCTCGGCTTCTACGGCGGCCTGCTCGGCGCCGTCGCCGGGGTGCTCGTCGCCGGGTACTGGGTCATCAACCGCACGAAGCTGCGGCTGAAGGACCTCTACACACCCGATGGGGTGTACTGGTTCAGCGGCGGCTGGAACTGGCGCGCGTTGGTCGCGACGCTGGTGGGGGCCGTCCTCGCGGTCGGCGGCGCCTATGGCGGGCCGTTCCCCGCGGACGGGCTGATCCCGTTCCTCAAGCCGCTTTACGACTACAACTGGGTGGTCGGCCTGGTCGGCGCGTTCGCCGTCTTCGCCGCCCTGTCCATGCCCTTGTCCACAACGAAGGAGGAAATCAGTGAGCGTGGTTCGAGCCGGCCTGATCCAGCAGCGGTGGACGGGTGACAAGGAGTCCATGATCAAGGCGGCGGTCGACCACATCGCCACCGCCGCCTCGCAGGGCGCCCAGGTCGTCTGCCTCCAGGAACTGTTCTACGGGCCGTACTTCTGCCAGGTGCAGGACGCCGACTACTACTCCTACACCGAGGCCATCCCCGACGGCCCGACGACGCAGCTCATGCAGGAGGTGGCCCAGCGCCACGGCGTCGTGCTGATCGTGCCGATGTACGAGGTCGAGCAGCCCGGCGTCTACTACAACACCGCCGCGGTGATCGACGCCGACGGCACCTACCTCGGCAAGTACCGCAAGAACCACATCCCGCAGGTGAAGGGGTTCTGGGAGAAGTTCTACTTCCGCCCCGGCAACCTCGGCTACCCGGTGTTCGACACGGCCGTGGGCCGCATCGGCGTCTACATCTGCTACGAGCGGCACTTCCCCGAGGGCTGGCGGGCACTGGGCCTCGCCGGGGCGAAGATCGTGTTCAACCCCTCGGCGACGAGCCGCAGCCTGTCGCAGTACCTCTGGAAGCTGGAGCAGCCGGCGGCCGCGGTGGCGAACGAGTACTTCGTCGGCGCGATCAACCGGGTCGGTGTCGAACCGCTGGGCGACAACGACTTCTACGGCCAGACGTACTTCGTCGACCCGCGCGGGCAGCTGGTCGGCGACGCCGCGTCCGACACCGAAGACGAGGTCGTGGTGCGCGACCTCGACCTGTCGCTGCTCGAGGAGGTCCGGAACACCTGGGCGTTCTACCGCGACCGCCGTCCGGACACCTACGGCCCGCTCGCGGAGGCCTGATGACCACGCTCATCAAGGGCGGTCAGGTCGTCTCGCCGTCGGGAGCCCTGCTGGCCGACGTCCTCGTCGACGGCGAGACCATCGCCGCCGTCGGGGCGCCCGGGACGCTGACCGGCGACGAGACGATCGACGCGACCGGGAAGTACGTGCTGCCCGGCGGCATCGACGCGCACACGCACATGGAGATGCCGTTCGGCGGCACGCACTCCGTCGACACGTTCTCGACCGGGACGACGGCCGCGGCGTGGGGCGGCACGACGACGATCATCGACTTCGCCGTGCAGGCCAAGGGCACGTCCCTGTTGTCCACTTTGGACAAGTGGCACTCGAAGGCGGACGGCAACTGCGCGATCGACTACGGCTTCCACATGATCGTCTCCGACGTCAACGACCAGTCGCTGAAGGAGATGGAAGCCTGCGTCGACGGCGGGGTCGGCAGCTTCAAGATGTTCATGGCGTACCCGGGGGTGTTCTACTCCACGGACGGGGAAATCCTGCTCGCGATGCAGAAAGCCCGCGAAATCGGCGCTACGATCATGATGCACGCGGAAAACGGCATCGCGATCGACCAGCTGGCGGCGCAGGCGGTGGCGGCCGGTAACACGGACCCCGTGCAGCACGGCCTGACCCGGCCGCCGGAGCTGGAAGGAGAGGCGACATCGCGGGCGATCCAGCTCGCGAAGGTGACCGGTGCCCCGCTGTACATCGTGCACCTCTCGGCGTCGCAGGCGCTCGCGGCGGTGGCGGAGGCGCGCAACGACGGCCAGAACGTCTTCGCGGAGACGTGCCCGCAGTACCTGTACCTGTCCATTGAGGACCTTGCCAAGCCGGACTTCGAAGGAGCCAAATACGTCGCTTCACCACCACTGCGCGAGAAGTCGCACCAGGCCGACCTGTGGCGTGGCCTGCGGACGAACGACCTGTCCGTCGTGTCGACCGACCACTGCCCCTTCTGCTTCAAGGACCAGAAGGAGCTGGGCCGCGGCGACTTCCGGGCCATCCCGAACGGGATGCCGGGCGTCGAGCACCGGATGGACCTGCTGCACCAGGGCGTCGTCGCCGGCGAGCTGACGCTGGGGCGCTGGGTCGAGACGTGTTCGGCGACGCCCGCGCGGATGTTCGGCCTGTACCCGAAGAAGGGAGTCATCGCGGCGGGATCGGACGCGGACATCGTGATCTACGACCCAGCGGCGACGCAGACGCTGTCGGCCGAGACGCACCACATGAACGTGGACTACTCGGCCTACGAAGGGTTCGAGATCACCGGGCGCGTGCACACGGTGCTGTCGCGGGGGCGCGTCGTCGTGTCGCCGGACGGGTTCACCGGGTCGACGTCACACGGCAGGTTCCTGTCCCGCTCCCTCAACCAGTATCTGAATTGAGGTAGCCATGGACTTCGGGATCGTGCTGCAGACCGACCCGCCGGCGCGGGACGTCGTGCGGCTGATGAAGGACGCCGAGGACGCCGGGTTCCGCTACGGCTGGACGTTCGACTCCTGCGTGCTGTGGCAGGAACCGTTCGTCATCTACTCCGCCGTGCTCGCGGCGACGTCGTCGCTCATCGTGGGCCCGATGGTGACCAGCCCGGGCACGCGCGACTGGTCGGTGATGGCGTCCACCTTCGCCACGCTCAACGACATGTACGGCAACCGGACGGTCTGCGGCATCGGCCGCGGCGACTCCGCGCACCGGGTGGTCGGCAAGCCACCCTCCACTTTGGCCACCGTGCGCGACTGCATGCGCGTGGTCAAGGACCTCGCCGAAGGCCGCGCGGTGACGATGAACGACAAGACCGTGCAGATCCCGTGGATCCGCAACGGACGCCTGGAAATGTGGATGGCCGGGTACGGGCCGAAGGCGCTGCAGACGGTCGGCGAGCACGCGGACGGTTTCATCCTCCAGTGCGCGGACCCGGCGATCGCCCGCTGGACGATCGGCGCGGTCCGCGACGCGGCCCGCGCGGCCGGGCGCGACCCCGGCGGCATCACCATCTGCGTCGCGGCACCGGCGTACGTCGGCGACGACCTGCCGCACCAGCGCGAACAGCTGCGCTGGTTCGGCGGGATGGTCGGCAACCACGTCGCCGACCTGGTCGCGCGGTACGGCTCGTCGGGTGCGGTGCCGCGCGAGCTGACGGACTACATCCGCGAACGGGAGGGGTACGACTACAGCCACCACGGCAAGGCGGGCAACCCGTCGACGGAGTTCGTCCCGGACGAGATCGTCGACCGCTTCTGCCTGCTGGGACCGGCGTCGGCCCACGTCGAACGCCTGCAGGAGCTGGCGGAACTGGGCGTCGACCAGTTCTCGCTGTACCTGATGCACGACGACCGGGAGGCGACGCTGGCGTCCTACGGCTCGCAGATCATCCCGAAGCTCACCGCGTAGGGCCCGCCCTACCCCGGTTCCGGGGGCGCGCACCAGCGCGCCCCCGGTCCCGGTGACGGGAGCATCGGAGCATGAATTCTCCGAAACTCCGTGCTGCGCTGGCTCTGGGGGCCGTCGCGAGCGCGGTCGCCTTGAGTGCGCCCGCGGCCGCGGCGAGCCCCGCCGGAATCGTCTGGGAACCCACCTGCGCCGCCGGGTACCAGTGCGGCCACCTCGACGTCCCACTGTCCTATCAGGACTCTTCACTGGGCAGCGTGTCCGTCGCGGTCGGCCGGTTGCCCGCCACCGACCAGGACCGCAAGCTGGGCACGATCTTCTACAACCCCGGCGGCCCAGGATCGTCCGGCCGGTTCGCGCCCGCGTTGACACCCTTCCTGCACGAGCGCTTCGACATCGTCGGGTTCGACCCGCGCGGCGTCGGCGCCAGCTCGAAGATCCACTGCTTCACCGACCCGTCGCAGCCGGCGGTGCTACAGCGCGCGCTCGGCACGTTCCCGCTGACCCGCGCCGCCGAACAGCAGCAGATCGCCGACACGAAGACCGTCACCGACCTCTGCGAACGGAACGCGGGCCCGCTCGCGGACCACCTCTCCACCGGCACGATCGCCCGCGACCTCGACCGGCTGCGGGCAGCGTTCGGCGAACCGAAGCTGCGCTACTACGGGAAGTCCTACGGCACCTACCTCGGCGAGACGTACGCCAACCTGTTCCCCGGCCGGGTCGGTTCGATGGCGCTCGACGCGGTCGACGACCCGGCGCGCTGGGCGGCCGGAACCGGGCCGATGAGCTACCGCCTGCGCGGCTACGAAGACGCGCCACGCGCGTTCCAGTCCTTTTCGGACGCCTGCGGTTCGCGGTGCGCCTTCGACTACGACCGGATCCTGGACCGGCTGGAGTCGGGCCCGATCACGGTGACGGACACGACCGGCAAGCAGGTCACCGTCACCTACCAGAGCGCGATCGCGCAGATCCACACCTCCTTGACCGACGCCCAAGCCGCTCCGCACCTCGCTGCTTTCCTGACCGCGCTGGCGGATCCGGCGTCGCGCGCACCGGCGTCGGCGGGCGGCCCGCCGGACGTCGACTCCCTGCTCGGCGGCGGCGCGACGCTGTGTTCGGACGCGGCGAACCCGCGCGATCCGGCCGTGTGGTGGGACTACGCGCGGAAAGCCGACCGGGTGGGACGCGGCTTCGGCCCCTACGACGTCTACAAGACGCTTCCGTGCGCCACCTGGGACGTCTCGGACACCGGCCGGTACGCGGGTCCGTGGGACCGGCCGACGGCGCCGATCCTGCTCCTCGCCAACCGCCAGGGCGACCTCGAAACGCCGTACGCCGGAGCCCAGCGAACCGAGAAGCTGCTGGGCAACGCCCGCCTGCTGAGCCTCGACACGTACGGCCACGGCTCGCGCGGCAAGAGCGCGTGCGTGGACGCCTGGCTCGACCGCTACTTCGACGCGGGTTCGGTCCCCGGCCGGGGCACGGTCTGCGCCCCGGACCGGGGTCCGTTCGGCTGAGGGTGGCCGGGCAGGCCCGGTCACCGTCCGGGTCAGCCGGCCGTGCCCTCTTCGGGCTTCTTCTCGGCCGGCGCCTGCTCGGGCGCCGTCAGGTGGTCGACCTCGATGGTCCATTCCTTGGCCAGCGCGGCGATCGCCCCGATCGCGGTGACCACCGGGGCGGCGATGGCGGCGACGACACCGGCTGTGACCGGGATCTCCAGCACCGTGTGGCCTTCGTCGTTCTTGACCCGGATCCGCCGGACGTTGCCCTGGTGGATGAGCTCCTTGACCCGCGCGACCAGTTCCTGGCCGCGGAACCGCTCGGCCCGCTTCGCCGTCGGGCTGTCGACCGTCATGTTCGTTCCTCCTCGGGATGGGCTTGCGCCCGGAGTCTGCGCGGGCCGGTGGCGGCGGACGAAGAGCTGATCGTCCTCGCTCGCGGGCCGAAAGTCACCGGGACGCCGTCGCGGCGAGGTGGGCTCCCGACGTACTCGGCGCGCGTGATCAGCGGAACGCGTCGGCGCCCGCCTCCTGCCGGACGGCTTCCAGGGCGTCGCGCAGCTCGGTGAGCCCGACGGAGCCGAGCGCGAGCCGGAGCGCGTGGGGCACGGTCGGCGTCGTGGCGAACGGTTCGGCGGTGGCGACCGCGACCCGCCGCCGCGCCAGCGCCGCCGCGATCCGGTCCGGGCGCGCGTCCGGGGCCAGGGGCAGCCACAGGAAGTACGACGACGGGTGCGCGAGGACGGGCAGCCCGGCGAGCACCTCGACGGCGACGGCCTGCCGGCGACGGGCGTCTTCGCGCTTCCGCGCCTCGAGGCGGTCGACCGTGCCGTCGTCGAGCCAGCGGCGGGCGATTTCCGCGGTCAGCGCGGGCGTGTTCCACGTCGTCGCCCGGATGGCGCGCTCCAGCGGCGGCACGAGCTCGGCGGGTGCGACGACGAATCCGAAGCGCAGCCCGGTCGCGACGCTCTTCGACAGCCCCGAAACGTACACGGTGGCCTCGGGTGCGAGCATCGCCAGCGGAGGCGGAGCGTCCTCGGCGAGATAGGCGTAGGAGGCGTCTTCGATGATCGTCAGCCCGTGCGCGCGGGCGATCGAGACCAGCTCCGCGCGGTGGGCGTCGTCGAGCACCCAGCCCAGCGGGTTGTGCAGGGTCGGCATCGAATACACCGCGCGGACCTCGCGGCGGCGGCACAGCCGGTCGAGGGCGTCGAGGTCGGGCCCGGCCGCGGTCACCGGCAGCGGCGCGGGCTCCAGCGCGAGCGTGCGCGCGAGCGCCCGGAACCCGGGGTAGGTCAGGGCGTCGACCGCGACGACGTCGCCGGGCCGGAACAGGGTCATGGCCGTCACGGCGAGGCCATGCTGGGCACCGTCGACGATCAGCACGCGCTCGCGGCCGGCGTCGAGTCCCCGCCGGCGCAGGTGCCGGGCGACGGCGGCCCGGTCGCGGGCGCGCCCGCGGTGGGGCTGGTAGCGCAGCAGCGCGTCGAGGTCGCCGGCGGTCGCGAGGTCGCGCAGGGCCTGGCGCAGCAGATCGGCCTGTCCGGGCACGGCGGGGTAGTTGAAACTCAGGTCGAGGGCGTCGGCGGCCACCGACCGCTCGTCGGGCGCCGCGCCGGGCGCGCCGGCGGGGTCGCGCACGAACGTGCCCCGGCCCTGCTCGCAGCTGACCAGTCCCATCGCTTCGAGCTCGGCGTACACGCGGGAAGCGGTGACCACGGCGATGCCCTGGTCCGCGGCCAGGCGGCGGTGCGTGGGCAGCTTCGTCCCGGCCGGGCGGCGCCCGTCCCGGATCTCCGCCGCGAAGGCGTCGACGACCCCCTTGTACTTGGGTACGCGCATGGCCGGATTGTAGGCAGGACAATTCTTGGACTGTCCTGGGTCGGTGCTCGTAGCGTGCCGGCATGCACATCGCGATCCTGACTTTCGACGGCTACAACGAACTCGATTCTCTGATCGCCCTCGGCGTCCTCAGCCGGGTCCGCGAACCCGGCTGGCGGGTCTCCATCGCCGGCCCGGCACCGCGGGTGCGCTCGATGAACGGCGTCACGATCGAAGCGACGGCGGACCTCGAGGAGGCCTGCGACGCCGACGCCGTGATCGTCGGCAGCGGTGCCCGGACCCGCGAAGTCGTGGCGGACCCGGCGATCATGGGCGTGCTGGGCCGCCTCGACCCCGCGCGGCAGCTCTTGGCGGCCCAGTGCTCGGGCACGCTGGTGCTGGCGAAGCTGGGGTTGCTGGCCGGCGTACCCGCGTGCACCGACCTGATCACCAAGCCGTGGGTGGTCGCGGCCGGCGTCGCGGTCCTCGACCAGCCGTTCTTCGCCCGCGGCACGGTCGC
The DNA here is from genome assembly GCF_053605345.1 of Amycolatopsis sp. NPDC003865. Taxonomy (NCBI): domain Bacteria; kingdom Bacillati; phylum Actinomycetota; class Actinomycetes; order Pseudonocardiales; family Pseudonocardiaceae; genus Amycolatopsis; species Amycolatopsis sp. NPDC003865. The sequence goes on from NZ_JBSGJA010000005.1 coordinate 108,468, forward strand.
CACGGCGGGCGGCTGCCTGGCCTCGGCGTACTTGGCGACGTGGACGATCGCCCGGCTCCACAGCCTGGCGGCGGCGGAGGAGGCCATGCACTACGTCGCGCCGGTCGGGGAAAAGGCGGAGTACGTCGCGCGGGCGCTGCGAAACGTCACCCCGTACTTGGCACCTGCCCTAAAGTGACCGGGTGACGAGACCCCCGCAGGGATTCGACCGCACGCTCCTCCTCCGCGACGGCCGCCGCGTGCGGGTCCGCCCGCTCACCCCGCAGGACGCACCGGAGCTGGGCGAAGCCATCCGCACCGCGGACCCGGAGACCCTGCGGCGCCGCTTCTGCGGCTCGGCACCCCGCGTGACACCCCGGTTGCTGGAGCGCTTGACGGTACTGGACTACGAACGCCGGTTCGCTTTGGTGGCCCGGAGCCTGGAGGGCCCGGGAGTGGCGGTGGCGCGCTACGAGGCGACGGGCAGGCGGATGGCCGAGGTGGCGATAGCGGTGGCCCCGGCATGGCGCCGGGTGGGGCTGGCCTCGGCGTTGCTGCACATGCTGGGCTTGGCGGCTCTGGAGCGCGGGTTCGACCGCTTCACGGCGGTGTATTCGGCGGACAACCGCCCAGTGGCGGAGTTGTTGGACTACGCGCGGGGAAGCCGGGTGATCGCGGAGGGGGTCGCGGAGGCGGAGGTCCGGCTCCGCGACCATCCCGAGGCGCCCCTGCTCGCCCCGGCCCCGGCAGCGGGATCGGAGCGCGAGTTCTCTTTCTTCAAGCGGAATTCGTGACCGAGATCGCGCGCGCCGACGGCTCAGTCCACCAGCGCCTGGTAGACCAGCTGCCTGAGCTGCGAACGCAACCGATACGTGCTCGACGGCAAAAGCTGCGTGTAGAACCCCACCGTCAGATCCTCGTCCGGGTCCACCCAAAACGCGGTCGAAGCCGCGCCGCCCCAGGCGAACTCCCCCGCCGACGACAGCGTCCGTGCCTTGACCGGGTCCTCCAGCACCGAAAACCCCAGCCCGAACCCGTGGCCGTCGAACGGCATCTCTGCGAACAACGGCCGCCCGTACTCCTCCAGGTCCACGTGACCCGGCAGGTGGTTCGATGCCATCAGCGACACCGTCCGCGGGGACAGCAACCGGACGTCGTCCAACGCACCGCCGCGCAGCAGCATCTCCGTGAACCGCCAATAGTCCGCCGCCGACGACACGAGGCCGCCGCCTCCGGACAGGCAGTCCGGGCGAGACGTCCCCAGCCGGCCGAACGCGTCGTTGCGCGCCAGCCCGTCCGGTGAGGGCACGTAAAGCGCGGCCAGCCGAGAAAGCGAAGCAGCCACGAACCCCGTGTCCGTCATGCCCAGCGGCGTGAAGATGCGCGACGCGAAGAACTCGTCCAGCGGCAGCCCGGAAACCACCTCGACGAGCCGGCCGAGGACGTCCGTCGCCACCGAATAGTTCCACTCCGCTCCCGGCTGGAACACCAGCGGCAACGACGCCCACCTCTCGGAACACGCCGCCAGGTCCAGGCCCGGCGGCGTCCCCCACTCGAAGCCCGCCGAACGGTAGATCGCGTCGACGGGGTGACCGTGGTGGAAGCCGTACGTCAGGCCCGCCGTGTGCGTCAGCAGGTGCCACACGCGGATCGGCGCGCGGGCCGGCTCGGTCAGGGGCGCCAGCGCCGATCCCTTGACGTACACCCGCGGCGACGCGAACTCCGGCAGCCACCGGGAGATCGGGTCGTCCAGCTCCAGCAAGCCCTCTTCGGCGAGCATCATCGCCGCCACCGACGTGATCGGCTTCGTCATCGAGAAGATCCGCCACAGCGTGTCGACCTCGACCGGGGTGCCGGCTTCGACGTCGCTGTACCCGCCGCTGCCGATGTGCACGATCCGGCCGTGCCTGCTCACCACCGCGAGCCAGCCGGGCAACCGGCCGTTCTCGACGTAGCGGTCGAAGTGCGCGTCGATCCGGGACAGCCGGCCCGCGTCGAACCCGGCTTCGGCCGGGTCGACGTCCACCTTGAGGTTCGCCATGCGGCGAGGTTACTTCTCGCGGGCCCGTTCGGCCGCCTTCTCCTCGCGCCACGCTTCGTCGTTCTTGCCGACGCGCCAGTACCCGGAGATGGACAGCAGCTCGCGCCGCACCCCGCGCTCGTCGAGCAGGTAGCGCCGCAGGTCGCGAACGAACCCCGCCTCGCCGTGCACGAACGCCTGGACGACGCCGTCGCGCCACGGCAGCGCGCGCACCGCCTCGGCGACGTCGCCGCCGGCCGACCGGTGCAGCCACGTGATCTGCGCGTCGGCCTTCGAAACCAGCGGCTGCTCTTCGCCGGCGTCCTCCACCAGGATCACGGCGTGCGCCGGGACGCCCGCGGGGAGCGCCTCCAGGGACGCCGCGATGGCGGGCAACGCGCTTTCGTCCCCGGCCAGCAGGTGCCAGTCGGCCTCGTCGCCCGGCGCGTACGCGCCACCGGGGCCGGACAGCAGCAGCTCGTCGCCCGCCTGAGCCGACGCCGCCCACGGGCCGGCGATGCCTTCGTCGCCGTGGTGGACGAAGTCGAGGACCAGCTCGCCGGCCTGGGGGTCGAACGCCCGGACCGTGTAGGAGCGCATCCGCGGCCAGTGCTCGCGCGGCAGGGTCGCCCGGCACTCCTGGACGTCGAACGGCTCGGGGTACTCGACGCCCGGCACCTTGAACAGCACCTTGACGTAGGCATCGGTGAACGCGTTGGGCGTGAACTCGGCGATGCCTTCGCCGCCCGCGACGATCCGGATCATGTGCGGGGTCAGCCGCTCGGTGCGCAGCACCCGCAGCCGCACCGCGGGACGCCCGGACCGCCGGGGTGCTTCAGCCATCGACAACTCCTCGGGAGAACTAAGGGTTACCTAAGCAACCGTACGCGCCGCAGCCGCCGGTTGCCTACTCGGATGTGCCCAGTTCCTCGAGCATCCGGGCAAAAGCGACAGAAGTCCGCGCGCGGAACCCCAGGAAGAACCGGTTGGCCAGCGGGACACCCCAGCGGCCCCAGGCCGCCGCGTTGACCACCCGGTGCTCGACGCGCGCGCCGACCGGATCCGGGGTGACGCGGTATTCGCCGCGGTACCACCAGCCGCCCTGGACCGCGAGGAACCCGCGCTCGCGGTCGATCTCCGTCCGCATCGGGTAGCCGCCCCCGGTCACCCGCCGCAGCAGGACCTCGAACACCTCGGCCGCCGGGCGCGCGACCACGCCCGACGCCTCCGCAAGCGCCTTCACCCGCGCGGATCCGAGACGCGCGTGTTCTGGAACGCCGTGATCAGCCACTGGCCCTCCTCCTCGACGAGCACGAAGCTCACGGTCGAGTCGCGGCCCTCGTCGGCGGTGTCCGCGCCGGTCAGCGACGAGCCACCACCGGCGACGACCACGGCGACGTCGGGCCGGACGAACCGCACCTTCGCCGTCGCGCCGAGCCGCCCGGTCAGCTTGGACCCCTTCAGCGGCCCCTCGAAGAGGGCGCGATGCGAGCTCTCGATCGCCTCGCGGCCGGGGAAGTTGAGGCCGAAGAACGTCACGTAGTCCGCGTCTTCGGTGAACAGCCGGCCGTACGCGGTCGCGTCGCCGGCGTTCCAGGCTTCGGTGAGGCGTCCGAGCACGGCCCGGACTTCGGTTTCGGCGGTGGTCATGGAATCCCCTTTACGAACGTCGTTCGTTCTACGAACACCGTTCTACTTACGAACGCTGTTCGCGTCAAGTACAGTGTTCGCGTGACCGCTCCTCCGCCTCCGTGGCGCAGCACTCCGCGCCGGCGCGCCGCGAAACCCGCGCTCTCCCAGGAGCTCGTCGTGAAGACGGCGCTGGACGTCCTGGCGAAGGAGGGCCTCGACGCGGTCACCATGCGGCGGGTCGCCCAGGAACTCGAGACGGGCCCGGCGTCGCTCTACGCGCACGTGGCCAGCAAGGACGAGCTGGCGGAGCTGATGCTCGACGCCGTGCTCGCCGAGGCGCCGATCCCCGACCCGGACCCGGCGCGCTGGGACGAGCAGGTCAAGGAGCTGGTCCGCGGCCAGATCCGGGTGATGGTCGCGCACCCCGGGATCGCCCGGGTGGCGTGGGACGTCGCCGTGCCGGTCACGCCCAGTTCGCTGCGGCAGGGCGAGGCGATGCTGGCCCTGCTGCGCGCGGGCGGCCTGACGCTCAAGCAGGCGACCTTCGCGGGCGACGCCCTGGCGCTCTACGCCAAGGCGTACGCCTACGAGGCGAGCGGCTGGACCTGGGGCGAGATCGACCAGGCCGAGACCGCGAAGCGCGGCGAGCAGATGGTCGCGTACATGCGCTCACTGCCCGCCGACGCGTTCCCGAACATGCTGCGGATCGGCGGGTTCTTCACCGCCGAGACGGCCACCGAACGCCTGGAGTTCGCGCTCGACACCTACCTCGCCGGGTTGAAGGTCCTGGCGGCGAAGAACTAGGGCCGCAGGACGATCTTGCCGCGCGTGTGCCGCTGCTCCAGCTCGCGGTAGGCCTCGCGCACCTCGTCCAGCGGGTAGACCCGCGCGATCGGGATCTCCAGCAACCCCTTGGCCACCAGCAGGCTCAGCTCGCGCAGCACCTCGGCCGACGCGCCCGCCGTGTTCCCGTCGGTCTTCACGTTGTACTTCGCGGCTGCCTCGTGGTCGATGATCGTGTCGATCCGGCCCGGGTGGATCCCCAGGCGCAGCGCCAGTTCGACGTAGCCGGAGCCGAAGGTGTCGACGAACGCGTGCACGCCTTCCGGGGCCGCCGCCTCGATCCGGTCGAGCACGCCGTCGCCGTAGGCCACCGGGATCGCGCCCAGCTCGTGCAGCCACGCGTGGTTCGCCGGACCCGCCAGGCCGATCACCCGGGCGCCGGCGAGCAGCGCCAGCTGGACGGCCAGCGAGCCGACCCCGCCGGCCGCGCCCGAGACGACGACCGTGTCGCCCTCTCGCGGGCACACCGCGGCCGTCGCGGCGTAGGCGGTCGTGCCGGCGACGAACAGCGCGCCCGCGACCTCCCACGGCACGTCGTCCGGCTTCGGCGTGAGGTCCGAGGCCTCCGCCACGACGTAGTCCGCGTGGCTCGACCGCGTGTTCACGAAGCCGATCACCTCGTCGCCGACGGCGATCTCCTCGACGCCCTCGCCGAGTTCCGCGACGACGCCCGCGAAGTCGCTGCCCTGGCCGGACGGGAACGTCGCCGGGAAGCGCTCGTGCAGGAGACCGCGGCGGATCGAGGCCTCGCCCGGGTTGATCCCGGCGGCCCGGACTTCGACGAGCACCTGCCCCGGTCCGGGTGCCGGCCGCGGCACGTCCTCGACCCGGAGAACCTCCACGTCGCCGTACTCGTCGAACCTGATCGCGCGCGCCATGGGGCCTCCCTGAAGTCGTTGCTCGATACAAGCAACGACCGGGCGGCCGGTATTAATTCCCGTCAGCCCGCCAGGCGCCGCACGACGCCGTCGGCCAGCAGCCGGCCGCGGTCGGTGAGCACCGCGCGGCCGCGTGAGTCCAAAGCGGACGGATCGAGCAGGCCCTCGGCCGCGGCCGCCCGGGCTTCGGCGAGCCCGGGTTCGTCGAGCACGTCCAGCGGAAGTCCTTCGGCGACGCGCAGTTCGAGCATGATCCGCTCGAGGTGCTGGTCGTCGTCGGTGAGCACTTCGAGCCCGCCCGCGGGCGAGTCGCCGGCGGCGAGCAGCGCCGCGTAGCGCGCCGGGTGCTTGACGTTCCACCAGCGCACTCCGCCGACGTGGCTGTGCGCGCCCGGGCCGGCGCCCCACCAGTCGTCGCCGCGCCAGTAGCCGAGGTTGTGGCGGCAGCGGGCGGCGTCGTCCGCCGCCCAGTTCGACACCTCGTACCAGCGCAACCCGGCCGCCGAGAGTGTCGCGTCGATCATTTCGTAGTCCGCGGCCAGGACGTCGTCGTCCGGCGCCGGCAGTTCGCCGCGGCGGACGCGGCGGGCCAGCGCGGTGCCCTCTTCGACGATCAGCGCGTACGCCGATACGTGGTCGACGCCCGCCGCGAGCACGGCGTCGAGCGTGGACAGGAGGTCGTCGGGGCGCTCGCCCGGCGTGCCGTAGATCACGTCGAGGTTCACGTGCTCGAAGCCGGCCGCGCGGGCCTCGGCGGCGGCCTGGCCCGGCCGGCCCGGGGTGTGCACGCGGTCGAGGATCTTCAGCACGTGCGGCGCGGCCGACTGCATGCCGAGCGAGACGCGCGTGTAACCGGCTTCGCGGATGCCGGCGAAGAACTCCGGCGACGTCGACTCCGGGTTGGACTCCGTCGTGACCTCGGCGTCCGGGGCGAGCCCGAAGACGTCGCGGACGGCGTCGAGCACCGAGGCGAGACCGTCGGCGCCCAGCAGCGACGGCGTGCCGCCGCCGACGAACACGGTGTCGGCGGCGGGCGGCACGACCAGCACGCGCGCGGCGAGCTCCAGCTCGCGCCGCAGCCCGTCGAGCCAGGACTGCGGTGACGAACCGGAGTCGAGCTCGCCCGCGGTGTAGGTGTTGAAGTCGCAGTAGCCGCAGCGCGTCGCGCAGAACGGGACGTGCACGTAGACCCCGAACGGCCGGCTGCCGACGCCTTCGAGCGCGCTTTCGGGCAGCGTGAGATCGGTCGGGGAATCGGGCATGCCCCGATTGTCCCCTACGGAGCCGGGGTGTTCGCCGCCGCCCACTCCGGGTCGATCGCGATCATCTCGATGACGTCCAGCAGCACGCCGTTCGGATCGGCGACGTAGAAGTGCCGCTGCCCGTAGACCTCGTCGACGACCGGCGTGACCAGTTCCACACCCGCTTCTTCCAGCCGCTTCGCCTCGGCCGCGGCGTCCTCGACGACGAGCCCGAACATCAGCCCGGCCGTTTCCGCGGCCCGGTGGCCGGCGGGCACCGACTCGTGCCCGCGCTGGACGAAGCTGATCTCGTAGCCGGGCGCGCCGGCGTTCACGCTGGCGAACCAGTCCAGCTCGACGGTGACCGCCAGGCCGATCACGTCGGCGTAGAAGCGGGTGGTCGCGGCGACGTCGTCGACCAGGTACCCCGCCCCGAAACCCTTGACCTGCATCCCCAGTTCCTCTCCCTCGAACCACTGTGCTTGTAGTACTCTAGCTGTAGTGGTTCGGTGGTCGCAAGAGGGTGTTCGCGGGGTACGACATCGAGCGCTTGACACCGGCCTGGACCGGGTCCGGACGGCCGGAAACGCAGGTCGCGGGCGTGCCGGCCGACCGCATTCTCCCAGGCGAGTGACCCTTCTCCCACCATGCGGGCAGCCCTGGACCACATTGTGGACGCGTGGCACGCTGACGCCGTGACTCATGCCGGTGTTCTCCTCGTGGCCCGCCGCCACGTCGACCTCCTGCGGGTCGCCAGCGCCCTCTGCGTACCCGTTCGCTGACTCCCCGATCGCCACCACCTGCCACGAATCTGGACAGCCGGCGCCGGAGGACACACCCGCGAGCCGGTGATCCTCCGCTGCCACGAAAGCCTCTCGGAGGACGCCGTCATGGCCACGCCCACGCGTCAGACCCCCGCCCGCCCCGCGCGCGCCAAGCAGAAGCGCGGTGAGGGGCAGTGGGCGCTCGGTTACCGGGAGCCGCTGAACCCGAACGAGCGGTCGAAGAAGGACGACCACCCGCTCAACGTGCGGGCCCGGATCGAGAACATCTACGCCCACCGCGGGTTCGACGCCATCGACCCGGGCGACCTGCGTGGCCGGTTCCGCTGGTTCGGTCTCTACACCCAGCGCAAGCCGGGCATCGACGGCGGCCGCACCGCGACGCTCGAGCCCGAAGAGCTCGACGACCGCTACTTCATGCTGCGGGTCCGGCTCGACGGCGGCGCGCTGACCACCGGCCAGCTCACCGTGCTCGGCGAGATCTCGCAGCAGTACGCGCGCGACACCGCCGACATCACCGACCGGCAGAACATCCAGTACCACTGGATCCGGATCGAGGACGTGCCGACGATCTGGGCGAAGCTCGAGAACGCCGGGATGACGACGATGGAGGCGTGCGGCGACAGCCCGCGCGTCATCCTCGGGTCGCCGGTCGCGGGCATCGCCGCCGACGAGGTCATCGACGGCACCCCGGCGATCGACGAGATCAAGCGCCGCTACATCGGCAAGCCGGAGTTCGCGAACCTGCCGCGCAAGTTCAAGACCGCCGTCTCCGGCCAGCCCGACGTCGCGCACGAGATCCACGACGTCGCCTTCGTCGGCGTGAACCACCCGGAACACGGCCCCGGCTTCGACGTCTGGGTCGGCGGCGGCCTGTCCACCAACCCGATGCTCGGGCAGCGCCTGGGTGCCTGGGTGCCGCTGGACGAGGTGCCGGACGTCTGGGAAGGCGTCATCTCGATTTTCCGCGACTACGGCTACCGCCGGCTGCGCTCGCGGGCCCGGATCAAGTTCCTGGTCAAGGACTGGGGCGCGGAGAAGTTCCGCCAGGTGCTGCAGGACGAGTACCTCAAGCGCGAGCTGATCGACGGCCCGCCGCCGGCCGACCCGGCCGTCCCGATCGACCACGTCGGCGTGCACCCGCAGGTCGACGGCAAGTTCTACGTCGGCGCCGCGCCGATCGCCGGCCGCTCGTCCGGCGGCACGCTCGTCGCCGTCGCCAAGGCCGCCGAGCGGGCGGGCTCCGGCCGGGTGCGGCTCACCCCGCAGCAGAAGCTCGTCGTGCTCGACGTGCCCGAGGCCCAGGTTCCCGGGCTCGAGGCCGAGCTGGCCGAGATCGGGCTGGAGACGAAGCCGTCGCCGTGGCGGCGCGGGGTCATGGCCTGCACCGGGCTGGAGTTCTGCAAGCTCGCGATCGTCGAGACGAAGGCCCGCGCGCACCAGCTCGTGGCGGACCTGGAGAAGTCCCTCGCCGACCTCCAGAACGGCCTCGACACGCCGGTCACCGTGCACCTCAACGGCTGCCCCAACTCCTGTGCGCGGATCCAGACCGCCGACATCGGCCTCAAGGGCCAGATCGTCACCGACGCCGACGGCAACCAGGTCGAGGGCTTCCAGGTGCACCTCGGCGGCGGGCTCGGCCTCGACGCCGGGTTCGGCCGCAAGCTGCGCGGGCACAAGGTGACTTCGGGTGAGCTGACCGGGTACGTCGAGCGCGTCGTCCGCAACTACGTGGCCGGGCGCGAACCCGGTGAGCGGTTCCCGCAGTGGGCCGCCCGCGCCGAGGAAAGCGCGCTGCAGTGACTTCCGAGGAGCGAGCGGCGCCGTACTACTGCCCTTATTGCGGCGACGAGGATCTGCGGCCGGAAGAGAACGGCGGCTGGCTGTGTTCCGCCTGTCGCCGGGTTTTCTCGGTCAAGTTCCTCGGACTGTCCCTTCCGGAGGTGTCCCGATGACCGCCACTGCCGACTACAAGACCCTCGCCGAGCGAGCGTCGAAAGAACTCGCCGAAGCCACCGCCGAGGAGGCGATCCGCTGGACCGTCGAGACGTTCGGCGACGACTTCATCGTCGCGTCCAACATGCAGGACGCCGTCCTGATCGACCTCGCCACGAAGGTGAAGTCCGATGTGGACGTTCTCTTCCTGGAGACCGGCTACCACTTCCCGGAGACCATCGGCACGCGGGACGCCGTGCAGACGGTCTACCCGGACGTGAAGATCGTCAACGCCCAGGCCGAGCAGAGCGTCGCCGAACAGGACGCGGAGTACGGCGCGAAGCTGCACGACCGTGACGCCACGCTGTGCTGCAACCTGCGCAAGGTCGTGCCGCTGCGCAAGACCCTGGCGAACTACTCGGCGTGGATCACCGGCGTCCGCCGCGTCGACGCGCCGACCCGCGCGAACACCCCGATCGTCACCTGGGACGACCGCAACGGCCTGGTCAAGATCAACCCGATCGCGGCGTGGACCGACGACGAGTTCAACGGCTACATCCGCGAGCACGGGATCCTCGAGAACCCGCTCGTGTCGATCGGCTACCTGTCGATCGGCTGCGCGCCCTGCACGGCCAAGGTGGCGCCGGGCCAGGACCCGCGCAGCGGCCGGTGGGCGGGCCAGAGCAAGACCGAGTGCGGACTGCACGGCTGATGTCGAACACCGAGGGACGCATGACGACTTTGGAGCCCGCGACCGACGCGGCACAGGACAACCTCGCGGCTTTGGAGTCCGAAGCCATCCACATCTTCCGCGAGGTGGCGGGCGAGTTCGACCGGCCGGTGATCCTCTTCTCCGGCGGCAAGGACTCGACGCTGCTGCTGCACCTGGCGATCAAGGCGTTCTGGCCGGCGCCGGTGCCATTCCCCCTGCTGCACGTGGACACCGGGCACAACTTCGACGAGGTCATCGAGTTCCGCGACCGCGTCGTCGAGCGCCACGGCCTGCGCTTGGTCGTCGCGAAGGTCCAGGACTGGATCGACGACGGGCGCCTGGAAGAACGCGCCGACGGGATGCGCAACCCGCTGCAGACCACGCCGTTGCTCGACACGATCGCGGAGAACAAGTTCGACGCCGTGTTCGGCGGCGGCCGCCGCGACGAGGAGCGGGCCCGGGCGAAGGAGCGGATCTTCAGCCTCCGCAACGCCTTCGGCCAGTGGGAGCCGCGCCGGCAGCGGCCCGAGCTGTGGAACCTCTACAACGGGCGGCACCGCCCGGGCGAGCAGGTCCGCGTCTTCCCGCTGTCCAACTGGACCGAGGCCGACGTCTGGAACTACATCGCCCGCGAGAAGGTCGAGCTGCCGTCGATCTACTACGCCCACCGGCGCGAGGTCTACCTGCGCGACGGGATGCTGCTCGCCGAAGGGCCGTGGGGCGGCCCCCGGCCGGGCGAAGAGGTCCGCGAGCTGACCGTCCGCTACCGGACCGTCGGCGACGGCTCGTGCACCGGCGCGATCGAATCCACCGCCACCACCGTCGAGGACGTGATCGCCGAGGTGTCGGCGTCCCGGCTGACCGAGCGCGGCGCGACCCGCGCCGACGACCGGATGTCCGAGGCGGCCATGGAAGACCGCAAGCGTGAGGGGTACTTCTGATGAGCTCGCTCCTTCGCCTGGCCACGGCCGGCAGCGTGGACGACGGCAAGTCCACCCTCGTCGGGCGGCTGCTGTACGACACGAAGTCGGTGCTCGCCGACCAGCTCGACGCCGTCACCCGCGCGTCCGTCGACAAGGGACTGTCCACTCCGGACCTGTCGCTGCTCGTGGACGGCCTGCGCTCGGAGCGCGAGCAGGGCATCACGATCGACGTCGCGTACCGGTACTTCGCCACGCCGAAGCGGTCGTTCGTGCTGGCCGACACCCCGGGGCACGTGCAGTACACGCGCAACACGGTGACCGGCGCGTCCACCGCGCAGCTGGCGGTGCTGCTGGTCGATGCGCGCAAGGGCGTCATCGAGCAGACCCGGCGGCACGCGGCCGTGCTGGCGCTGCTGGGCGTGCCGCAGCTGGTGCTCGCGGTGAACAAGATCGACCTGGTCGGCTACGACGAGGCGACGTTCACGGTGATCGCCGAGGAGTTCGCCGAGCACGCTCTCTCCCTGGGCTACGCGCGCGGTTCGGTGCTCGCGATCCCGGTGTCGGCGCTGGAGGGCGACAACGTCGCGACGCGCTCGGAGCGGACGCCGTGGTACACCGGCCCGAGCCTGCTGGAGCACCTGGAGGACGTGCCGGTCGCGCCCGACCCGCACGACTCGGCGCTGCGGTTCCCCGTGCAGTACGTCATCCGCCCGCGCACGCCGGAATACCTCGACTACCGCGGTTACGCGGGCCAGATCGCCGCGGGGACCGTGCGGCCGGGCGACGAGGTCGTCGTGCTGCCGCAGGGCATCCGCAGCCGCGTCGAGCGCATCGACACCGCCGACGGTCCCCTGGCCGAGGCCGGCGCCGGGACGTCGGTGACGCTGCTGCTGGCCGACGACATCGACATCTCCCGCGGCGACCTGATCGCCGCGGCGGACGCGCCGCCGCGGGTCACCGACGAGATCACCGGCACGCTGTGCTGGCTGTCGTCGAAGCCGCTGAAGGAAGGCGCGCGCGTGCTGGTCAAGCACGGCACCCGCACGGTGCAGGCGCTGGTCGCCGAGTTGCACGCGCGCTTCGACGAGCAGACACTGTCCAGTGTGGACGCCCCCGCTTCGCTGGAGCTCAACGACATCGGCCGCGTTTCGCTGCGGCTGGCCGAGGAGCTGGGCGTGGACGACTACGGGGTCAGCCCGCGCACCGGCGCGTTCCTGGTGATCGACCCGAAGGACGGCGACACCCTCGCCGCGGGCCTGGTGGGTGAGCGCTTCTCGTGACGCCGCCCCTGGTCGCCGTCGCGCACGGCAGCCGCGATCCCCGCTCGGCGAAGACCGTGCGGGCGCTCGTCGACGTCGTGCGCGCCCGGGCGCCGGGGCTGCCGGTGCACGAGTCCTTCCTGGACCTTTCGGCGCCGCTCGTCACGGACGTGCTGCGGGACCTGTACGCCTCCGGGCACCGGAGCGCGGTCGTGGTGCCGTTGCTGCTGGGCAGCGCGTTCCACGCCCGGGTCGACCTGCCGGCGTTGATCGACGAGGTCGTTTCGGGGTGCCCGGGCTTCCGCGTGGAGGTGTCGGACGTCCTCGGCGCGGACCCGGCGCTGGCGGAAGTGGCCCTGGACCGGCTGGCCGCCGCGCCGCGCCGTCGCGGGACGGGCGTGCTGCTGAGCGCGGTCGGGTCGTCCAACGCCTCGGCGAACGCGGTGGTCGCTTCGCTGGCGGCGCGCTGGGAAGAGCGGCTGGGTGTCCCGGTGAGCGAGGCATTCGCTTCCGCCACCCAGCCGGACATCCCCGCGGCCGCCGCGCGGTTGGGCTCACGCGGGGCGCGGCACCTGGTCGTGGCGTCGTGGTTCCTGGCGCCGGGGCTGCTGCCGGACCGGATCGCCCGGCTGGCGCTCGAGGCCGACCCGCGCGCGTTCATCGCCGCCCCGCTGGCCGACGACCCGCGCGTCGCCGACGTCGTGATCAGCCGGTATGCCACCGCGATGAGCGGACTGCTCCGCCAGTACGCCTGACTCCGGGCAACACCGCCAAAAGGCGAGTCTTATTCACATTTCCGGTCACCCTGCGCGCATGGGAACGGTAAATCCTTGACGTGCTAGTTAACTTGCCGGTAACTATCTAAACGCTGCGCAGCTTTCTCACTCCCCTCTTGAAACCGCAGGTAGGTGGATACAGATGAAAGCTCTTCACTTTTCCGAGCTGGGCGCTCTGGCCGCGGCCGTCGCCCTTCCCCTCGCCCTCGCCGCCCCGGCGCAGGCGGCCACCACCGTCACCTTCGACTGCCAGGCCGATGCCCCGATCGTCGGACCGCAGAAGGTGTCGCTCAACCAGGACGCCGACGTCACGGCGCCCGCGACGGTCGCGCCCGGTGGTGCGTTCGACGTCGTCATCGACCCCGCGCCCAACACCGTCCCGAGCGACGTGAGCGGCAACAAGGTCAAGAACATCAACACCTTCGCGCTGAAGTTCCCGATCCCGGCGAACTCCACCTACGTCGGCGCGGACCTGGCCGGCGGCTCCGGGCTCGGCTCGACGGCGCCCACCATCGCCGTCGCGAACGGCGTCGCGACCCTGAGCTTCCCCGGCCCGATCGCCGGCGGCGCCACCTTCGAGCTGCCCACCATCACGGCGCACCTGACCGCCGGCCAGTCGGGCACGATCGAAACGAAGCTGTCCGGCACCAGCTACAGCGACCCGGGCCTGACGTTCAAGGCGGTGGCGAGCAGCATCATCGGCGACGTGACCGCGCCGACGGCGTGCTTCCCCAGCCCCAGCCCGGTCTTCACCACGACCACCATCGGCTGACCGGCGGGCCACCCCGCGGGTGGGATCCCGCGGGGTGGCCTGCGTAACACCGGCCGCGCGGCACGGATGTGCAAGGGTGTCGGTCATGGCTGACGAACTGGTGCACTACGACGTGGTGGGCGGCACCGCCACGATCACCCTGGACTCCCCGCACAACCGCAACGCGCTCTCGGCCCAGCTTCGCCGCGAGCTCTCGGAAGCGCTTGCCAACGCCGCTTCCGACGACGCCGTGCGCGTGGTCGTGCTGACCCACACCGGGCCGGTCTTCTGCGCGGGGATGGACCTCAAGGAGGCCCGCGGCGCCGGCGCGGGCGACCAGGGCGTGAACGAGTTCCCGAAGATCCTCGAACAGCTGTGGACGAGCCCGAAGCCGGTCGTCGCGCGGCTGGCCGGTCCCGCGCGCGCCGGCGGCATCGGCATGGTGGCCGCGTGCGACATCGCGGTGGCGGTGCCGGAAGCGACGTTCGCCTTCTCGGAGGTCCGCATCGGCGTGGTCCCGGCGGTGATTTCCCTGACGGTCCTGCCGCGCCTGAACCCGCGCGCGGCCCACGAGCTGTTCCTGACCGGCGAAACCTTCGACGCGCGCCGCGCGGTCGAGATCGGCCTGCTGAACTCGGCGACGTCCGACTTGGACGCCGAAGTCACGCGGTTCGTGAAGGCGCTGGCTGCGGGCGGCCCGAAGGCGCTGGCCGAGACGAAGGCGCTGCTGAGCCGCCCCCGCCCGGCCACGCCGTCGGACGGCTTCGAGGAGATGCTGGGGCTGTCGGCCAAGTTCTTCGCCGGCGAGGAAGGCCAGGAGGGCATCCTGGCCTTCGCCCAGAAGCGCAAGCCGAACTGGGTCCCGCAGGACTAACCGGTGGCGACGGCCTGCTTGCGCGGAACCAGCGCGAGCAGGCCGGTCACCCCGCCGCACGCCGCCGCCACCACGTACACCGGGGTCAAACCCCCGGCCTGGTAAGCGATCCCGAGCACCGCGACGCCCAGGGTCTGGCCGAACTGGCGGGTCGTCGTGAGGATGCCCGCGGCCATCCCGGCCCGTCCCGGCGGCGCCGCGGCCGCGATCGCCGCGCCGGTGGCCGGGCCCGCGATCCCCACCCCGATCCCGGTCACCGCCAGGCCGAGCGGAATCCCGGCGACCAGCAGCACCACGCAGCCGGCCGCCCCCAGCACCACGCCCGTCCCCAGCAGGATCCGCGGCGGGAACCGGTGCAGCACCTTCCCGAGGAACGTCGAAGTCAGGAACGACGCGACGGCCAGCGGTGCCATCGCGAGCCCGGCCGCGACCGGTGAAAGCGAAAGACCCAGCCACAACGACACGTACACCAGCGCCGCGAAGGTCAGGGTCAACGCCGCCGCGCACGCGATCAGCGCCGTGAACCGGGCGTCCCGGAACAATCCCCATTCCAGCAGCGGTTCCGCCCGGCGCCGCTCCACCACCACGAACCCGGCCAGGGCCACCGCCGAAACCACCAGCGCGGCCGGTTCCGAAGTCAGCCCGTGCACCAGAGCCGCGGCGAAGACCGCGAACCACACCGTGCCCGCGACGTCGAACCGGCCACGCCGAACCGGACCGTCACTCCCGATCGCGAAAGCGGCGAACACCCCGGTGAGCAGAGCCGACGGCACGTTGACGAAGAAGATCGCCGCCCAGCCGAAGTATTCGGTCAGCACCCCGCCCACCACCGGACCCGCCGCCGCGCCGAGCCCGTTCACCGCGAAGAAGACGCTGATCGCGGTCCCCCGCGCCCGCCCTTCGTACCACGCGGCCAGCAACGCGAACCCCGTCACCGCCAGCGCCGCGCCGCCGACCGCCTGCACCCCGCGCGCCGCGATCAGCGTCCCGATGTCCCCGGCCAGCCCGCAGGCCAGGGACGCCAGGCCGAACACGGCCAGGCCGGCGAGGAACACCCGCCGCGGCCCCCAGCGGTCCGCGAGCGCACCCATCGCGAGCATCAGCACCGCCAGCACCAGCGTGTAGACGTCCGGCACCCACTGCAGCTGCCCGACCGACGCCGACAGGTCGGTGCCGATCCGGGGCAGCGCCACCGTCACGACGGTGGTGTCCAGCAGGAACAGGAACGACCCCGCGCAGATCGCGAGCAACGGCCACCACTTGCGCATCGAAACTCCCTTCGTGTGCTCCGAAGGGTGCGGTCACGCCGCCGATCGCCACCAGACAAGTCGACAAATCCGCCGGATACCGTCCTGAGCTACCGTCGAAGCATGGAAACCGTCACGCTCGACGACGTCGACCGCGGCCTGGTCCACGCCCTGCAGCTCGACGGCCGGGCGCCGATGCGCACCCTCGGCCAGGTGCTCGGCGTCTCGGAGAACACCGTCGCCCGGCGCTACCAGCGGCTGCGGACCGCCGGCGTCCTGCGCGTGACGGGCGCGGTCAACGGCGGCGAAGCCGGCTACACGAGCTGGACCCTGCGCCTGCGCACGACCCCGGACGCCGGGGCCGCCGTCGCGGACGCACTCGCCGACCGCGCGGACGTCTCGTGGGTGCACCTGCTCTCCGGCGGCACCGAGATCTCCTGCACCGTGCACGCACCCGGCTCGGCCGGGCGGGACGACCTCCTGCTGCACAAGCTGCCGCGCGCGAGCCGCGTCACCGCTGTTTCGGCGCATGAACTGCTGCACACGTTCGCGCTCCCGGACGGGTGGAGCGGGCTGCATTGCCTATCGCCCGAACAGCTCGACCGGCTGCGGCCGCCGAAGCCCGACGGCCCCGGCCTCCCACCGGAACCGGCCGACCAGCCGCTCCTCGACGCGCTGGCCCTCGACGGCCGGGCGAGCTACACGGCGCTGGCGAAGGCGACCGGCTGGTCCGATTCCACCGTGCGGCGCCGGATGGAGGTGCTGCGTCGCCACGGCACGCTGACCTACCACCTCGACCTCTCACCGGCCGGGCTCGGCTTCCGCTCCGAGACGCGGCTGTGGCTGACGGTGTCACCGGCGCACCTGGCCGAGGCGGGCGCGGCGCTGGCGAGTCACCCGGAGACGTCGTTCGCCGTCGCGACGACCGGCAGCACCAACCTCACGGCGATGGTGAACTGCCGCGACGCTCGCGATTTCTACCGCTACCTCACCGACCGCGTCGCCGGGATCCGCGGGGTGCAGACGCTCGAAAGCGCACCCGTGATCCGGACCGTCAAGCGCCTCAGGCGTCCGGCAGCACGACCGTGAGCCGCCACGAACCGGCGCTGCGGCCGCTCGGCCCGAGCGCACGCTGCGCGTCCGAAAGCACGCTGCGGATCGCCAGGTACGTCTTGGGTTCGGCCCGGCGCAACGCTTCCGAGCCCGGCCAGATCAGCACGTGCTCCCCCGGCGGCAGCCAGGACAGGTCGGTCAGGCAGTCGTACAGCGCGTCGAGGTTGTGGCCGAAGTAGTCCGGAAAGGACAGTGCATCGGCGAACGCGGTCAGCGTGCTCGTCTTGTCGACGGTCGGCTGCGAGTTCACCAGGTGCGGGTACGCGCCCCTCGCGAAGGCTGCTTCCGCGGCGGCCTTCGCCTGCTCCGAGGCGCTCATCGGGCCGGGTCCACGACGACGAACGACGCGTAGTGGTCGCCGGTGTAGTACAGCTCGTGCGCCTGCCCCGTGATCAGCCGCCGCGCGCCGCGGTCGGGACTGCCCGGGGTCTTCACGGTGTACTCGTGGTAGTAGCCGGACTTCTTGCCGGGCAACCGCTTCTCGCGGTTTTCGAACACGACGTCGTCATTGCGCGGGTACGGGTACGGCCCGCCCTTTTCGATCAGCCGCCACGTGTCGGAAGCCTGCGGCGGCAGCGTCGAAAGCGCCTTCACCGGCAGCCCGGAGTCGGCGCCGGGTACGGCCGCGCCGCCCTTGGCCGGCGCGCTCGCCGACGGACCGGTCGAGGTGCCCGGAGCGGCCGGGGCGCCGTCGCTGACGACGTCCTTGACCAGCCAGCCCCCCAGCACCAGCACGAGGAGCCCGATCAGCGCGGCGGTGATCCGCCTTCGGTTGAACATGGTGCGCCAGCCTAGGACGGGGTGTCGGAGCGGTCGTCGTCACGCCCGGGAGCGAGCCGGCGGGCGAAGAGCCCGACCAGCTTGTCGAGCACCCACGCGGCGGCCAGGCACAGCGGCACGACGACCACCATGACCAGCACGAACTGGACCGGGAACCAGGCCTGGGCGAGCCACAGCTCGACCCCGTCCCACCAGTCGGCAAGCCCGTTGAACACGGTGTGAGCCTACGCGCGCTCTACTGCCCCCGCGCTTCAGGGGCGGTACGTTGCGAGGCATGTTCGCCGTGTACGCGCAGGAACCCAACGCCGAAAGCCCGCTGGACTCGCTCGTCGTGGGCGAGCGACCCGAACCCGACGTGCCGGACGGCTGGGTCCGCGTGCACGTCAAGGCGGCCAGCCTCAACATGCACGACCTCTGGACCCTGCGGGGGGTCGGCATCAAGCCCGACCAGTTCCCGATGATCCTCGGCTGCGACGGCGCGGGGACCCTCGACGACGGCTCCGAGGTCGTCATCCACTCCGTGATCAACGCGCCGGGCTGGCAGGGTGACGACACCCTCGACCCGAAGCGGACGCTGCTCACCGAGAAGCACCAGGGCACCTTCGCCGACCAGGTGATCGTCCCGGCGCGCAACGTCGTCCCGAAGCCCGCCGGGCTCACCTTCGCCGAGGCCGCCACCATGGGCACGGCCTGGCTGACCGCCTACCGGATGCTCTTCGTGAAGTCCGGGCTGCGCCCCGGCCAGACGATGCTGGTCCAGGGCGCCTCCGGCGGCGTCTCGACGGCGCTGGTGCAGCTCGGCCGCGCGGCCGGGTTCCGGGTGTGGGTGACCGGGCGGACCGAGGAGAAGCGCGCGCTCGCTTCGAGCCTCGGCGCGCACCAGACGTTCGAGTCGGGCGCGCGGCTGCCCGAGCGCGTCGACGCCGTGTTCGAGACCGTCGGCAAGGCGACCTGGTCGCATTCGGTCAAATCCCTCAAGCCGGGCGGGATCATCGTGGTCTCCGGCTCGACCAGCGGCCCGGACGCGGGCGCGGAGCTGCAGCGCGTCTTCTTCCTCCAGCTGCGCGTCGCCGGCTCGACCATGGGCACCCGCGACGAGCTCGCGGACCTGCTCGCCTACCTCGACCTGACCGGGGTGCGGCCGCAGATCGGCGCCGAGCTGCCCTTCGCCGAGGCCCCTAAGGGGTTCCAGGCGATGCTCGAAGGCGACACCGCCGGCAAGATCGTCTTCACTCGCTAGACCCCCGCTGAGCTGGGCGGATCGGCTTGTTCCGCCCGGCTCGGCATCCGGTGAATCGCTAACGTACCCAGTTCGAGATCTGGTCGTTAGCACCTGAATTCGACCAAAACCCAATGGTCGCAAGGTAATCTTGTGGCATGACCGCAACGAAGCGGCCCGCCTCGGCTGGACCGGGCGGCCGGTCCAGCAGCGACCCGGATCCGATCCGGGTCTCCTTCCGGCGCTACGCCGGCGTCCGCACCCGCGTCCTGGAAGTCGGCGAAGCCGCTCCGGACCCGGAACTCCCCCGTCGTTCCCTGCGTCGCCGAGGCGCGACGCCGCACGTCAAACCCTCGGCACCGAGGCTGGTGCTGCTGCACGGCTACTGCGACAGCGCCGACACGTGGCGCCCCGCCCTGGAGCAGCTCGCGGCCGCCGGGATCCCGGCGGTCGCGGTCGATCTGCCCGGGTTCGGCGACGCGCAGCCGCTGCGGCCCGGCCCGATGCTGCCCCAGCTCGACGCGTTCACCACCGCCGTCGTGCGCGAGCAGGCCGTGCTCGGCTCGGTCGTGCTGGCCGGGAATTCCCTGGGCGGCACGATGAGCCTGCGCGCGGCGCAGAACAGCCGGCTGCCGATCTCGGGTGTCGTGTCGATCGCCGCCCCGGGGTTCGTCGACTCGTGGCTGATCCGGACGGTCGCGCGCTACCCGCTGCCGCTGCGGCTGTATTCGGCACTGCCGGTCCCCGTACCGGGTTTCCTGGTGCGCAAGGTCGCCGAGCAGGTCGTCCCGCGGCTGCTGTACGCCGACTCGAGCGTCGCCGACGCCGTGCAGGTGCAACGCTTCACCGCGCTGTTCCCCGACTACCGCTCGACCAAGAGCCGCCTGGAGCAGGCCCGGCAGCTGGTCGCGGAGCTCGCCGACGCCTACCGGCTCGAGTCGGTGAAGGTGCCGCTGCTGGTCGTCGCGTGCGGCAAGGACAAGCTCGTCACCGCGGCGTCCGGGCGGCAGCTGCACACGCTGGTGCCGCACAGCAGGCTGCTCGTCCGCGAGGACTGGGGACACTGCCCGCAGCTGGACGACCCGGTGGAGATCGCCGAGCTGCTCACCTACTTCGCGGCGAGCGCGGTCCGCACGACCCAGGCCAAGCGCGCCGCCGCGACGGCGGCCGTGAGCGAGGACACCGCGGCGGGCTGATCCGCTCGCGCTGTACGCGCGCGGAGTTGGCGGTAGGTTCCGGCGTTGGGTCCGTGATCCGGGCCCTCCACCGACCGTTCGGGAGACGACGATGTCCGCTCCAGGGAGCCTGGGCTCGAGTTCAGGCATCTTCCGCCGCAAGCCGATCGACCAGATCCAGGACGCTGGCGAAAGCGGTGGCCTGAAACGCACTCTGGGCCTGTGGCAGCTGACCGCCATCGGCATCGGCGGCATCATCGGCGCCGGCATCTTCGCCCTCGCGGGCAGCGTCGCGCACGGCGACGACTCCGCGGGCATCCCGGGCGTCGGCCCGGCCGTGCTGATCTCGTTCCTCATCGCGGGCGTCGCGAGCGCCGCGGCCGCGTTCTCCTACGCGGAGTTCGCGGGCCTGATCCCGAAGGCCGGTTCGGCCTACACCTACGGCTACGCGGTGCTCGGCGAGGTCGTCGGCTGGTTCATCGGCTGGGACCTGCTGCTGGAGTACACCGCGATCGTGGCGGTGGTGGCGATCGGCATCTCCGGCTACTTCAGCTTCCTGCTCGGCCAGCTCGGCCTCGACCTGCCCGCGTGGATGCTCGGCGCGCCCGGCACCGGGCCGGGCCACAAGGTCGACCTGTTCGCCGCGCTGCTGTGCCTGCTGATCGCCTACCTGCTCAACCGCGGCATCCGCAGCGCCGCCCGGTTCGAGACGGCGATGGTCGGGATCAAGGTCCTGATCGTGCTGGTGGTCATCCTGGTCGGCTTCTTCTACGTCAAGACCGGCAACTACACGCCGTTCGCCCCGGCCGGCTTCGGCGGCGCGGTGACCGGCGCGGCGACGGTGTTCTTCGCGGTCTTCGGTTACGACGCCATGAGCACCGCGGCGGAGGAGTCGAAGGACGCGCAACGGCACATGCCGAAGGCGATCCTCTACTCGCTGGCGATCTCGATGGTGCTGTACGTGCTGGCCTGCCTGGTGCTGACCGGCATGCAGAAGTACACCGAGATCGACCCGAAGAGCGGCTTCTCGACGGCGTTCGAGTCGGTCGGCCTGTCCGGCCTGGCCACGGTGATCGCGATCGGTGCCATCGTCGGCATCCTCACCGTGCTGTTCACGTTCCTGATGGGCGCCACGCGCGTCGGCTATTCGATGAGCCGCGACGGCCTGCTCCCGGCGTGGTTCGGCAAGACGAACGAGAAGCGCCAGGTGCCGAGCCGGATGACGTGGATCCTCGGCGGCGCGTCCGCGGTCATCGCCGGGGTGCTGCCGATCGGCGAGGCGGCCGAGCTGACGAACATCGGCATCCTGCTGGCGTTCGTCGTCGTCTGCGTCGCGGTGATCGTGCTGCGCTACAAGCAGCCGGACCTGCCGCGGACGTTCAAGACGCCGGGCATGCCGGTGGTGCCCGCGATCGGCATCGTGTTCTCGATCTGGCTGATCACGTTCCTCCAGCCGGCGACCTGGCTGCGGTTCGCCGTCTGGTTCGTCATCGGCCTGGCGATCTACTTCCTCTACAGCCGGCGGCACTCGCTCCTGAACCGCTAGCGGATCCGGTCGAGGCGCGCGGCCGCGTCGCGCGCCTCGACCTTCAGCCGCTCGAGGATGACGGCGGCTGACGCGTCGTAGGCGAGCGGGTAGGTCTGGCCCGCCCACAGCGAGATCGCCTCCGGGTCACCGGCTTTCGCCGATGCCTTGCGCACCGGGCCCGCGAGGTGGTTGAGCTGCGGGTACGCCGCGGGCGCGCCTTCGGACAACGCGTCCATGAACTTGTTGACCAGCCCGCGCGCCGGGCGGCCGCTGAAGGCGCGGGTGAACGCCGTCTCGCGCTCGGCGAGCGCCAGGGCCTTGCGGTGCGCCTCGGACGTCCCGGCCTCGTCGGCGCGCAGGAAGACCGTGCCCAGCTGGGCGGCGACGGCGCCCGCGGCGAGCACGGCGGCCACGTCCGCGCCGTGCACCAGGCCGCCGGCAGCGATCAGCGGGAGGTCGACGCGGGCGGCGACGAGCCGCAGCAGCGCGAGGACGCCGTACTCGGCGCCGCCGCCGGGCAGGGAGGCGTCGTCGGTGAACAGGCTGCGGTGGCCGCCCGCTTCGAAGCCCTGCAGGACGAGCGCGTCGGCGCCGAGGTCCGCGGCCCGCTGGGCGGTCTCCGGCGTGGTGACGGTGACGACGACGGCGATGCCGGCTTCCTTGAGGCGCACGACCTCCGACGGCGACGGCGGGCCGAAGGTGAACGACACCACGGGAACCCGCCGCTCGAGCACGACGTCCAGCTTCGCGGGGTAGCTGTCGTCGTCCCACTTCGGTTCGCCGAGTTCGACGTCGTACTCGCGGGCGAAGACCTCGAGCCGTTCGCGGTGCGCGGAGACGTCGGCGCCGGTGTCCGGCTGCGGGACGAAGAGGTTGACGCCGAACTCCCGGCCGGTCAGCTCCCGGACGCGGTCGATCTGCGCGGCGAGCGCCGCCGGAGTGAGCATCCCGGCGCTGAGGAAGCCGAAGCCACCGGCCTCGGAGACCGCGGCGACCAGCTCGGGCGTGGTCGGCCCGCCCGCCATCGGAGCGGCGATGACCGGGAACGTCAGCTCGTCGAACATGCCACCGAGCGTAGTACTCAGGCGGGCAGCAGCATCGTGTAGAGCTTCGTGATGAGGCCGTCCTTGACGAGCGCGACGTCGATCCCCCGGACGACCGGCGGCGCGCCCTCCGGGCCGAGCGCCCAGGCGAGGTGCCCCAGGTCGTGGTTGACCAGCACCGGGCCGTCCGGCGCGAACACGAACCCCGGGGACTGCTCCAGGAGCCCCTTCGCCTTGGCGTTCAGCTCGTCGTGCCCGGTCGCCACGCCTTCCGGGTCGGCGAATTCGACGTCGGCGGCGTACGTCGCCGCGATCGCCTTCGCGCGCCGCTCGTCGTCGCGCTCGTTGAAGACCCCGAGCAGGTTCGCCCGCATCAGTTCGGCCACCGTCGCCATGTCGCGCCCTCCTAGGTTCGGCGCCATATTACGTGACATGTCACGCAACTGTCAGGGGTGGTCGTCCGGCCGGGGCAGGCTGCCGTGGTCCAGCAGCGTGTCGTAGACCCGGTCGAGCAACGTGGTCAGCTGGGCCTGCTCGCCGGGCTCGAGAGCGTCCAAGAAGGCCTTGCGCACGAACTCGACGTGATCTGGCGCCGCCCGGCGCAGCGCCTCCCAGCCGTCGCCGGACAGCGTCACGTCGGTGACCCGCCGGTCGTCGAGGCCGACCCCGGTCGTGACCAGGCCGCGTTCGCGCATCCGCTTGAGGTGGTGCGACAGCCGGCTGCGCTCCCAGCCGATGCGGACGGCGAGGTCGGTGACCCGCATCCGGCCGTCGGCCGCGCTGGTCAGCGCGACCAGCACGTGGTAGTCGGCGAGCGAAAGGCCGCTGTCGGCGCGCAGCTGCCGGTTCAGCTCGTACTCCAGCCGCAGGTGCACCTTCATGTACGCGTACCAGACGGCCGTTTCGGCGGGCGAAAGCAGGGCGAACGGCGAGCCCGGTGCGAACTCCTGCGGCATCGGGCGAGCTTAACCACCCGGTTTGGTCTAGACCATCGTCGGCGGAAATGCGACGATCCGGGCAGGTGCGACGGCGAGGTCGCGCCCTTCCCGCCAGGAGGTCCCCGGTGAAGACTCCCCTCGCGCGGCGGCTCGGCCGCGCGCTCGCCGTGCTGGCCCTGATCGGCGCCAGTACGACGGCCGCCCAGCTCACCCCGGCCGCGGCGGCCACCCCGGCGCTGCAGTCGATCGTCCCGGTGCCGGTCTCGGTGACGCCGGCGGCCGGGGTCGCGTTCCCGCTGGTCTCGACGACGAAGATCGTCACCGAAGCCGGCTCGGCCCCGGCGCGACAGGTCGGCGACTACCTCGCCGGGGTGCTGCGCCCCTCGACGGGTTTCGCGCTGCCGGTGTCCGACGCCCCGGCGTCCGTGCCGTCCGACAGCATCGCCCTGCTGCTCAGCGGCGCACCCGCCTCGGTCGGCGCGCAGGGCTACCAGCTGGTGTCGACGGCGTCTTCGGTGACGGTGCGGGCGACGACGGCCGACGGGCTGTTCGCCGGTGTCCAGACGCTGCGGCAGATGCTGCCGGGCAGCATCGAGAGCGCGTCCGCCCAGCCAGGACCGTGGAGCGTCCCGGGCGCGACGGTCGTGGACTACCCGCGGTTCGGCTACCGGGGCGCGATGCTCGACGTCGCGCGGCACTTCCACCCGGTGTCGACGGTCAAGCGGTACATCGACGAGCTCGCCCAGTACAAGATCAACAACCTGCACCTGCACCTGGCCGACGACCAGGGCTGGCGCCTCCAGATCGACAGCTGGCCCCGCCTGACGACCTACGGCGGCAGCACCCAGGTCGGCGGCGGCGCGGGTGGCTACTACACGAAGGCGCAGTACACGGACATCGTGAACTACGCGGCTTCGCGGCACATCACGGTGATCCCGGAGATCGACATGCCGGGTCACGTGAACGCGGCGCTGGCGTCGTACGCGGAGCTGAACTGCACCGGGGTGGCCCCGGCCCTGCGCACGGACACGGCGGTCGGCTACAGCTCGCTGTGCATCTCGAAGGACATCACGTACACGTTCATCGCGGACGTGCTGCGCGAGCTGGCGGCGCTGACGCCGGGCCCGTACCTGCACATCGGCGGTGACGAAGCCTCTTCGACGTCGGCGGCGGACTACCTGACGTTCGTGAACAAGGTGCTGCCCCTGGTGGCGGCGACCGGCAAGTCGGTGATCGGCTGGCACGACATCGCGAAGGCGACGTTGCCGGCTTCGGCGACCCCGCAGTTCTGGGGAACCACGACCTCGGACTCCGGGGTGTCGGCGGCGGTTTCCCGCGGCAGCAAGGTGATCATGTCCCCGGCGAACAAGGCCTACGTGGACCAGAAGTACAACAGCTCGACGCCGATCGGCCTGTCGTGGGCGGGCTACATCGAGGTCCAGGACGCGTACGGCTGGAACCCGGGAGCGTATTTGTCGGGCGTCGGCGAGTCGGCGGTCCGCGGGGTGGAATCGCCGCTGTGGACGGAAACGGTGGTCACCCAGGCGGACATCGAGTACCTGGCGTTCCCCCGCTTGGCGGCGCACGCGGAACTGGGCTGGTCCCCGTGGTCGACGCACGACTGGACGGCGTTCCGCACCCGCCTGGGCGCGCAGGCCCCGCGGTGGGTGGCCCAGGGGATCAACTTCTACCGCTCTTCGCAGGTGGCGTGGGACACGGGCGGCACTTCCAACCCGGGCACGTGCGCGGATCCGGCGTGGAGTGCTTCGCAGGTGTACACGGGCGGGAACGTGGTGTCCCACAACGGCCACAAGTGGACGGCGAAGTGGTGGACCCAGGGCGAGGAGCCGGGAACGACGGGCCAGTGGGGAGTCTGGACCGACAACGGCGCTTGTTGAGGTGACGGGCCGGGGCCGCATTTGCGGCTCCGGCCCCTCCGCCGTCACCGGCGACCTGGCGATGCCGGCGCGATGGGGACCCGACCACCACCTGGCCCATCGGCGCTCCCGCGGACGGTGGTCGCCGGGTGGCGGATGGGGAAACCGGAACACGCGATCGGTCCGGCGGGTTAGATTGCGGCATGAGCGTTGATCTGGAGCAGGTGCGCGCGCTGTCGCTGCGGGAGAACGGGCTGGCCACCGTGGCCACGACGCGGGGTGATGGCACCGTGCACTCCTCCGTCGTCAACGCCGGTGTGCTCGACGACCCGGTGACCGGTGCTCCCGGTGTCGCCTACGTCGCTGTCGGGCGGGCGCACAAGCTCGCGCTGCTGCGGCGGGCCGGGCACGCCACCGTCACCTTCCGGCGCGGCTGGAACTGGGTCTCCGTCACCGGTGCCACCCACCTCATCGGGCCCGACGACCCCGACCCCGCCTTCGACCCCGCGGGCCTGCCGAAGCTCCTGCGCGACGTCTTCATCGCCGCGACCGGCACGCACGACGACTGGGACGAGTACGACCGCGTGATGGCCGAAGAGCGGCGGGTCGCGGTCTTCGTGACCGCGGACCGGATAATCGGCAACCCCTGACCAGCACGGCCCGAGGAGTCGACCCGTTGCCCGAGTCACCACGCCGCGTGAGCACGCCGGTCAAGATCCTGCTCGGCCTGCTCGTCGTCGCCGACGCCGGTTTCGGGGCGGCCCTCGCCCTCGGCCTGCTGCGCGGGCTGTCGCCGTGGCTGATCGGTGGCGCGTACGCGGCGTCCGTGCTGATCGCGATCGCGGCGTTCCGCGTGTCCCGGGCGCGCGAGCTGAAGCGCGGCTTCGAGAGCCTGCGTGACCTCACCGTCGGCGACGAGGGTCTCCGCGTGCCCGCGGGCACGCTCAGCACGCGGGTGGTGCCGTGGTCGCACATCGCCGACATCAGCGTCCGCCGGTCGGCACGATTCGGCGACGGATACCTGCGGGACGCCCTCTGGCTCGACCTGGTCACCGGTGGCGGCCTCGAGAGTTCCGTGCAGCGCTACGCACCCCGCAGCAAGCTGGCACCCGCTCCACCCCAGCGGCGGCAGTTCGAGCAGACGGCCATCCTCGACCCGGCCCTGTTCGACGCGGTGGTCGACCGGCTCCGGAAGGAGCTGCGCAACCGGCAGCTGCACGCCCAGCTGCGCGGCACGCCCCGCATCCGCTGACGGAGGTTCAGCCGAGCCGGCCCAGCAGCTCCCTCGGCACGATCCGCACCGGGAACGGCCGCTCGACCTCGCAGACCTCGTCACCAGCCGCCTTGGCCACCTGCTGGTAGCAACCGTCTTCGTCCAGCTCGAACACCGTGAGCGCGGGCTCCTCCGGATCGATCACCCAGTAGCTCCCCGTCCCGAGCCGCTCATAGACCGCCTTCTTGAGGTTCAGGTCGTAGATCGCGGTGCTACGCGACAGCACCTCGACGGCCAGCACCGGCGGCGCCGGGAGATCCTTTTCCGTGAAGTCTTCGGCCCGGCCGACCAGGACGTCGGGCTGCAGCTCCGTGTCGTCGCCGGAGTGCACCGCGAACGGCGCGCCGACGACCTCGAAGTCAGGCGGGCATGCAGCTTCCAGTACGCCGTAGAGCCGGTAAGCGATCTTCTGGTGTCTGAGTCCCGGCGCGGGGCTCACGATGAGCACCCCGTCGATGAGTTCACGGCGTCGGCCATCGTCCGGCATCCCCTCGAGGTCCTGCACCGTCAGGGGGCCCGAACCGGCGGGATGCTCGATGTCTGCCATGACCGTCATGGTGCTCTCCTTTCACTCTTCGCACCAGAGCAAAGCAGGCACCACCGACAGAAACCGCATCGAACACCGGTTCGGCGCCCATATTCACGCGGAGGCGTGAATATGGGCGCCGCTGTCACATCAATGGAACAGTTACTTCTTGTTCTTTCCGGAGTCCTCAGTGGACAGAGCGGCGACGAAAGCTTCCTGCGGAACCTCGACCCGGCCGACGGTCTTCATCCGCTTCTTGCCTTCCTTCTGCTTCTCCAGCAGCTTCCGCTTCCGCGAGATGTCACCGCCGTAGCACTTCGCCAGCACGTCCTTGCGGATCGCGCGGATCGTTTCGCGGGCGATGATCCGCGACCCGACCGCCGCCTGGATCGGGACCTCGAACTGCTGGCGCGGGATCAGCTCGCGCAGCCGGGTCGCCATCCGGTTGCCGTAGCCGTACGCCGCGTCCTTGTGGACGATCGCCGAAAACGCGTCCACCGTTTCGCCCTGCAGCAGGATGTCCACCTTGACCAGATCCGCGATCTGCTCGCCGGCCTCTTCGTAGTCGAGGGACGCGTAACCGCGCGTACGCGACTTCAGCGTGTCGAAGAAATCGAAGATGATTTCCGCCAGCGGGATGTTGTAGCGCAGCTCGACGCGGTCCTCGGACAGGTAGTCCATCCCGAGCAGGGTGCCGCGCTTCGTCTGGCACAGCTCCATGATCGTGCCGACGAACTCCGACGGCGCGAGGATGCTCACCTTCGACACCGGCTCGTGCACCTCGGCGATCTTCAGCCCGGTCGGCCAGTCCGACGGGTTGGTCACGACGACCTCACTGCGGTCTTCGAGCACCACGCGGTAGATGACGTTCGGCGCCGTCGAGATCAGGTCGAGGCCGAATTCGCGCTCGAGCCGGTCGCGCGTGATCTCCAGGTGCAGCAGGCCGAGGAAACCGCAGCGGAAGCCGAACCCGAGCGCCACCGACGTCTCCGGCTCGTAGTCGAGCGCGGCGTCGTTGAGCTGGAGCTTGTCCAGCGCCTCGCGCAGCTCGGGGTAGTCCGACCCGTCCACCGGGTACAGCCCGGAGTAGACCATCGGCTTCGGCTCGCGGTAGCCCGCCAGCGCTTCCTTCGCGCCGTGGCGCTCGGACGTCACGGTGTCGCCGACCTTCGACTGCCGGACGTCCTTCACGCCGGTGATCAGGTAGCCGACCTCGCCGACGCCGAGCCCCTTGCTGGGCTTGGGTTCCGGCGAGATGATGCCGACCTCGAGCAGCTCGTGCGTCGCGCCGGTCGACATCATCTTGATCTTCTCGCGCGGCGTGATCTTGCCGTCGACGACCCGGATGTAGGTGACGACGCCGCGGTAGGTGTCGTAGACCGAGTCGAAGATCATCGCGCGGGCCGGCGCGTCGGCGTCGCCCTGCGGCGCCGGGACCTGCTTGACGACCTCGTCCAGCAGCTCGCCGACGCCCATGCCGGTCTTGGCCGAAACCCGCAGGACGTCTTCCGGCTCGCAGCCGATGATGTGGGCCAGCTCACCCGCGTACTTGTCGGGGTCGGCCGACGGCAGGTCGATCTTGTTGAGCACCGGGATGATCTGGAGGTTGTTCTCCAGCGCCAGGTAGAGGTTGGCCAGCGTCTGGGCCTCGATCCCCTGCGCGGCGTCGACCAGCAGGATCGCGCCTTCGCACGCCTCCAGCGCGCGGGAGACCTCGTAGGTGAAGTCGACGTGGCCGGGCGTGTCGATCATGTGCAGGACGTGGTCCTGGCCGTCGACCTTCCAGGGCAGCCGGACGTTCTGCGCCTTGATCGTGATGCCGCGCTCGCGCTCGATGTCCATCCGGTCGAGGTACTGAGCGCGCATGGCCCGCTCTTCGACGACGCCGGTGAGCTGCAGCATGCGGTCGGCCAGGGTGGACTTGCCGTGGTCGATGTGCGCGATGATGCAGAAGTTCCGGATCAGCTCCGGAGGCGTGAAGGTGGTGTCGGCGAACGTCGTCACTCGAATGAGTCCTCGGAAAGTCGGGGATGGCCACCTCTATGTTCCCATGACCCTCCGGGTGCGGGTGGGGGTCATCCCCGATGCGGGCTTTCGCGATCCGTGGTGCCCTCGAAGTATGAGCACTTCGCACCAGCCGGCACCCCCTCCCCAGCCGGAGACCAGCGGCTTCGCCCGCGTTCTCGACCGTGCGTTCGGTCACCCCTCGGGCCCGCTCGGCCGCCTCGGCGGCTGGGTGATGGCGCGAGGCAATGCCGCCACCGAACACCGCGTCGTCGACCTGGCCCGGCTCGAACCGGACGACACCGTCCTGGTCGTCGGGCCCGGTCCCGGCGTCGGCCTGGAGGCCGCCGCGCGGCTGGCCGGGCGCGCCATCGGCGTCGACCCCTCCCCCGAGATGCTGGCGCTCTGCCAGGAGCGCTGCGCCGACCGCGTCGAGCTGCGCGAGGGCTCGGCCGCGCGCACCGGCGAGCCCGACGGCTCCGTCGACGTCGTGCTGACCGTGAACAACGTGATGCTCTGGGACGACCGCGCGGCCGGTTTCGCCGAGCTGTTCCGGGTGCTGCGCCCCGGCGGGCGGCTGCTGCTGTCCGCGCACGAGAAGTGGCTGCCCGTGAGCAGGCACGTCCTGGCCGACGAAGCCGCCGAAGCGGGCTTCGCCGACCTGCAGACCTGGACCTGGGACCCGCCCGGCTTCGCCGCGCTGGCCGCGCAGCTGCGCGCCGTCAAGCCCGCCTAGCGGGTGTCCGTGCGGATCGGGTGGCCCTCGGGCACCTCGACCAGCACGATGCGCGTGCCGTCCGGGTCGGCGATCCAGGCCTCGTCGAGGCCCCAGGGCTCGCGCTGGGCGTCCCGCACCGGCTCCAGGCCCCGCTCCTTCAGGCCGGCCAGCGTCCCGGCGAGGTCCCGGACCTGCAGCCAGAGCACCAGATCGGGTGACGAGCCGGTTTCGCCCCGGCCGGAAACCTCCAGCGAGCCGTGGCCGAGGAAGAACACCGTGCCGCCGGGGAACTCGCGCTCCACGGCCAGGCCGAGCGTGTCGCGGTAGAACGCCGTCGCCGCGGCGGCGTCGCGCGCACGGACGATCAGCCTGCTCTTCAGGACTTCCATCCGACCATCCCTACCGGACGCGCTCAGGCGGCCGCAATCGCGGCGATGCCGGACAGCACGATCACCGACCCGGCGAGCCGCCGGACGGCATTGCGCTCGCCCAGCACCAGCCACGCGGCGACACCGCCGAGCACGATGCTCAGCTCGCGCGCCGGCGCGACCAGGCTGACCGGCGCCATCGTGAGGGCGAACAGCACGAGGATGTAGGCGACCGGCGACAGCACGGCGACCACCAGCACCTCCCGGCGCTGCTCGCGCCAGACGCGGCGGACTTCGGCGCGGCCGGCCAGCGCGCCGGGCACGAGCATCGCGCTCTGCAGGATCGAGCCGAGGCCGAAGTAGACGACCGGCGGCACACCGAGGCCGGTCACGGAGTGCGCGTCCCAGAGCGTGTAGCCGGCGATGGTGGCGCCGGTCAGCAGGCCGTAGCGGATCCCCGCCTTGACCGCCCGTGCGTCGTCCGCCTGGCGGCCGGTGCTGATCACCAGCACGCCGGCGATGACCAGGAACGCGCCGACCAGGCCGAGGACGCCGGGCCGTTCGCCGAGCACGAGGACGGCGGCCAGCACCGACAGCAGCGGCCCGGTGCCCCGCGCGACGGGATAGACGACGGAGAGGTCCCCGACCCGGTACCCGCGTTGCAGGACGACGCCGTAGGCGACGTGCAGCACCGACGTCACCACGGCGGCGAGCAGCCAGCTCCACTGTGGACGTGCGGGCTCGACGACCAGCAGCACGACGGTCACCGGCAGCAGGAAGACGGCGGAAACCGTGTAGTAGAGCCAGACGAACTGGGTACCGCCGGAGGAGATCCGCTTGGCGGCGAGGTTCCACGCGGCGTGCACGACGGCGGCGACGAGGACGAGGGACAGAGCGGTGGCGTTCACGGGACCCCTTCGGGTTTTCGCGCGCGCGAAAACCGGGTCCTCCAGGCTTTTGCCCCGTCAGATGAACGACCGGCCGTCCGGGCCCGCCGATGGTGCCGCTCGGACCAGGCCCGCCGGCCCTGGTTGTGTGTCGGCTGCGCGGGCCGGCGACGGAACCCTAGGCACTGCCGTCACCCACCGTACTCCCGGTGCCGGACGCCCGCGGCCCGGCTGTTAAAGTGGTCGCTCGCTGCCCGTGCGGCATTCCGTCATGGAGGAAACCCGCTTTCCGCGGGGCCACTTCAGCGCGGCGGCGATCTCACCGAGTGAAACAGGAGTTGCCCTATGGCCAACATCAAGTCGCAGATCAAGCGCATCACGACGAACGAGAAGGCGCGTCAGCGCAACCAGGCGATCCGGTCCTCGGTGAAGACCGCGATCCGCAAGGTCCGCGAAGCCGCCGAGGCCGGCGACAAGGCCAAG
Source organism: Amycolatopsis sp. NPDC003865 (assembly GCF_053605345.1). Lineage (NCBI taxonomy): Bacteria > Bacillati > Actinomycetota > Actinomycetes > Pseudonocardiales > Pseudonocardiaceae > Amycolatopsis > Amycolatopsis sp. NPDC003865. Next base: position 140,252 of record NZ_JBSGJA010000005.1, read on the forward strand.
GCCGTCGAGCTGCAGCGCGACGCCGCCCAGAAGCTGGACAAGGCCGTCTCGAAGGGCGTCATCCACGCCAACCAGGCCGCCAACAAGAAGTCGGCGCTGGCGAAGCGCGTCAACGCGCTCTGAAGCTGATTTCTGGGAAAGCCCCGGCTCCGGCCGGGGCTTTCTTCATGCCCGGGGTCAGCCCTTGGCGGCCGCCACTTCGAGGACGGCGCGCTCGAGCGCGTAGCCCGGGTCGGCCGCCACGCCCTTGACCTCGGCGTTCAGGCGCGCGACCACGCGCATCGCCGTGGCCAGGCCGTCCTGGTTCCAGCCCCGCGACTGCCCCTGGGCCTTGCGGATCTTCCACGGCGGCATGCCCAGCTCGCCGGCCATCTGGTTCGGGTTGCCGCGGCCCGCGCCCGACACCCGGGCGATCGTGCGGACGGCGTCGGCCAGCGCGTCCGCCACCAGGACGTGCGGGACGCCCAGCTGCATCGCCCAGCGCAGCGACTCCAGCGCCGCCGACCGGTCGCCGCTGACCGCCTTCTCCGCGACCGCGAAGCCCGTCACGTCGGCGCGGCCGCGGTGGTACCGGCGGACGGCGTCGGCGTCGACCGTCCCGCCCGTGTCGGCGACCAGCTGACTGGCCGCCGAGGAGAGTTCGCGCAGGTCGGAGCCCACCGCGTCGATCAGCGCAGCCACCCCCGCCGGGTCGATCTTGCCGCCCGCGCGGCGCACCTCGTGCCGCACGAACTGCTCGCGCTCGGCCGGCTTGGTCAGCTTCGGGCACTCCGTGACCTCGGCGCCGGCCTTCTTCAGCGCCGCGGGGAGCGACTTGCCCGCCTTGCTGCGGCCGCCGCCGGTGTGCACGACGACCAGCACGACACCGTCCGCCGGGTCCTTCAGGTAGGAAGCCACGGCGTCGGCCAGCTCCTGCGAGATGTCCTGCGCCGACTCGAGGACGATCACCCGGCCTTCGCTGAACAGCGACGGGCTGACGAGTTCGGCCAGCTCAGGTGCTGTGAGATCCGACACCCGGACCCGCGTCAGCTCGGCCGTGGCGTCGATCGCCCTGGCCGCGGCGAGCGTCTCGCGGACGGCCCGTTCGATCAGCAGTTCTTCCTCGCCGAGCACCAGGTGCAGCGGGGCGGGGGCGGTGGCTTGCGCGGTCACCCGAGGATCCTCTCACTTGCGGTGTTGTGCGCCCGCTCCGGTGATGTGCGGCAACCGGCGTGGCACGGCGTGAGCGCGATGTCGTACGGTGTCCACGAGGCGGCGCGCCGATCGGCGCGCACCGACAACCGAATACCGCTCATCCAGAGGGGCAGAGGGAACGGCCCGACGAAGCCCCGGCAACCGGCGTACAGCCTGTCATCCCGCGATCGCGGGGTAGCTGACGACCACGGTGCCAATTCCGGCCCGCTTCGGCGGGGCAGATGAGGAAAGGAACCTCGCGATGACCGCAACCCTCGGCACGACCTCCACCACGAAGACCCCGGATCTCGGTCCCGCCGTCGAACTGGTGTCGAAGGAAGAGGGTCACCGGCAGCCGCTCGCCCCGGAATTCGTCTCCGCCGAGGACTTCTCGCCGCTCGAGGTCGCTTACGACTTCGGCCGCGTCCGCCGCGAGGACATCGAGGCCGGCCCCAAGAACATCTGGCGCTACAAGAAGCTCCTCCCGGTTCCGTCCAACGTCGAAGAGATCCCGAACACCGAGCCCGGCGCGACCCGGCTGGTCCGCGCCGACCGCCTCGCCAAGGAACTCGGCCTCAAGCGCGTGTGGGTCAAGGACGACACCGGCAACCCGACGCACTCGTTCAAGGACCGCGTCGTCGCCGTCGCGCTGGCCGCGGCCCGCGAGTTCGGCTTCGAGGTGCTGGCGTGTCCCTCGACCGGCAACCTGGCCAACGCGACGGCCGCCGCCGCGGCCCGCGCCGGCTGGCGGTCGGTCGTGCTGATCCCCAAGACCCTCGAGCGCGCCAAGATCCTCACCACCGCGGTGTACGACGGCGACCTGATCGCCGTCGACGGCAACTACGACGACGTCAACCGCCTCGCCACCGAGCTGGCCGGTGAGCACCCGAAGTGGGCGTTCGTGAACGTGAACGTCCGGCCGTACTACTCGGAGGGCTCGAAGACGCTCGCCTTCGAGGTCGCCGAGCAGCTCGGCTGGCGCATCCCGCCGCAGATCGTCGTGCCGATCGCTTCCGGTTCGCAGCTGACGAAGGTGGACAAGGGTTTCCGCGAGCTGGGCCAGCTCGGTCTCGTGGACGCCAGCCCGTACAAGGTGTTCGGCGCACAGGCGACCGGCTGCTCGCCGGTGTCGGCCGCGTTCCGCGCCGGCCAGGACGTGGTCCAGCCGGTGAGGCCGGACACGATCGCCCGCTCGCTGGCGATCGGCAACCCGGCCGACGGCCCGTACGTCCTCGACATCGTCAACCGCACCGGCGGCGCGATCGAGGACGTCACCGACGAGGAGGTCGTCGAGGGCATCCGGCTGCTGGCCCGCACCGAGGGCATCTTCACCGAGACCGCCGGCGGGGTCACCGTGGCGACGGCGAAGAAGCTGGTGGAGACGGGCAAGCTCGACCCGGACGCCGAGACGGTCCTCCTGATCACCGGCGACGGCCTCAAGACCCTCGACGCGGTCGAGAACCACATCGGCCCGAAGGCGACCGTGCCGCCGTCGGCCGCCGCGGTGAACGAGGCGCTCGGCTACTGACGTCCCCGCCGGGGCGGGCCACGCGGCTCGCCCCGGCGAGTACCTCCTTTCGCGTTTCCCCGGACCGATAAGGTCGGCACCCGCCAGGTGTCGGCTCGGTCCGGGAGGGTTCGGAATGCGGAATCTCGGCAAGCACTGGATGGTCACCGCCGAACGCGACGGCCAGGCCTTGCCGATGACGGTCGTCGCGAAGTGGCGCTGGTACAAGAAGGGCGCCCGGCGAGACCGCCTGCGGTACGGCGTGGTGGAGGTCATCGCCCTCACCGGCTCGGCCGCGATCCCGGTGGCCGCGACCGCCCACCTCGACTCGGTCGTCATCGCTGCGCTCGGCGCCGTCGTGCTGGTCGCCACCGGCATCCGGACGACGTTCGGCATGCACCAGAACTGGGTGGAGCACAGCCAGATCGGCTACGCGATCGAGCGTGAAGCGGCGTTGTACCTCCATTCCGCACCGCCGTACCAAGGCAAGGACGCGGTCCGGGTGCTGGTCGCGCGCGTGGAGACCCTGGCCGAAGAGGGCGGGCAGCAGTGGGCTCGCCGCAGGATCACCTTCGAACGCGACCGCCAGGCCGACGAGAGCGCCCGCGCCGGGTGACCCGCTACCGGCGGGGCGGACCACGCGGCTCGCCCCGGCGGACGATCGCCGTTCCGGTGACCACCGCCGTGTCGCCGTCCACGTCGGTGCGGGTCACCAACGCGCCCAAGGCTTTCAGGCCGTCCATTGTGGACTTGCTGGGGTGGCCGTACGTGTTGCCCGCGCCCACGCTGACCAACGCCACCCTGGGCGCGACCGCCGCGAGGAACGCCGGCAGCGAGTAGCGCGAACCGTGGTGGGGCACCTTCAACACCTCCGCTTTCAAGTCATCGACGTCGGCCAGCAGGTCCGATTGGGCCGCCAGCTCGACATCGCCGGTCAGGAGCACCCGGCCGGCCGGGGTTCGCGCTCGGAGGACCACCGAGCTGTTGTTGATCGTCGTGCCGTCTTGCGTGTCCGCCGCGCGGGCCGGCACGTACCGCGGGCCGAGCACGTCGAGCGTCAGGCCGGGCCAGGCCATCCGCTCCCCCGGGCTCAGCTCGACCAACGGCACCTCCTGTTTCCTCGCCTCCGCCGCGACCTGACGCCACGCCCACTCCGGCGCCCGCCCCGCGCCGACGGCGACCGCGCCGACCGACCGGCCGTCGAAGACCGACGAGAGCCCGCCGATGTGGTCCGCGTGCAGGTGGCTCAGCACCAGCAACGGGATCCGCTCCACCGACAGCCGGTGCAGGCACTCGTCCACCGGTCCCGGCTCGGGGCCGGTATCCACGACGACGGCCCGGCCGGGCTCAGCCGTCGCCAGCACCACCGCGTCGCCCTGGCCGACGTCGCACTCGACCATCGCCCAGTCACGCGGTGGCCACGCCGGTGCGAGCACCCGGACCGGCACGGACACCAGCAGCGCGCCGACGACCAGCACCGCCATGGCCAGCCGGAGCCGCCGGTGCCGGGCGGCCAGCACCAGCACCACGAGCACCGCGGCGGCCAGCAGCCCGCCTGCCCAGCCGCCGGGCCAGGCGACGACCGCGCCGGGTGCCCGCGCGCCGTGCCGCGCCACCGTGATCAGCCAGCGGGCTTCCGGGTCGGCTAGGTGCACCAGGACCTTCCCGGCGCCCGGCCACCAGGGCCCGGCCACCGTCGCCAGCACGCCGAGCACCGTCGCCGGGGCCACCACGGGCGCGGCGAGGACGTTGGTGAGCACCGAAACCAGGCTCACCGTGCCCGCCATGCCCGCGAGGACCGGCGCCGTCACGAGGAAGGCCGCCAACGGGATCGCCAACCCCTCGGCGAACCCCGGCGGGACACCGCGGCGCACCAGCGCGGCCGCCCAGCGGGGCGCGATCAGGACCAGCCCCGCGGTGGCGAACACCGACAGCGCGAACCCGAAATCGGTGGCCATCGCCGGATCCGTCACCACCAGCACGCACACCGCGAACGCCAGCGCCGGCAATGCCGAGCCACGCCGGCCCAGCGCCAACGCCAGCAACGCGACCGCCGCCATCACGCCCGCCCGCAGCACGCTCGGCTCCGGACCGACCAGGACGAGGAACCCGGCCAGGCACCCGCCGGCGGCCACCGCCGAGGTCCGCGGCCCGAACCGGAGCAGCCGCAGCAGAAGCAGGACCGCACCGCACGCCACGGCGAGGTTGCCGCCGCTGACCGCCGTCAGGTGCGCCAGGCCGGCGGTGACGAACTCCTGCTCGACCCGCGGCGACAGCCCGCTCGTGTCGCCCAGGACCAGGCCGGGCAGGAGACCGGCGGGTTCGGCCGGCAGGACCTGGCACAGGTCGTGGAGCCCGGCGCGCAGCCCGGCCGCGGTCCGCTGCCACCACGGCGCCTGGCCGGGTTCGCCCGGCGGGCCGCGCACGGACAGCACCGCGACGGTCAGGTCGGAACCGCGCGGCGGCATCAGCAGGCCCGTCGCCGTCACGTCCTGACCCGGCAGCAGCGCCGACCACTGCGCGACCGGCGCCAGCAGCAGGACGTGCCCGGACGACGTGACCGGCCGGCCGTCGACCGACGCCGACCGGACGTCGGCCGTGAGCACCACGGACCGGGCGCCGGCTTGCTGGTCGGCGTACCCCGCGCTGCGCACGGGCTTCGGGCGTTCGGCGACGACGACCCGCAACGCCGCCGGCAGACCATCGGCCGAGGCGGCGCGGAGGTCGTCCCGCTGCGCCTCCCGGATCCGCCAGGCGACCGGCCCCGCGGCGACGAGTCCCAACACCAGCAAGGCCGCGGCGAGAGCCCGGGGACGGCCGCGGGCCCGCCAGAGCACCAGCCCGGCGACCACCGCCGAAGCGAGGCCGACGGCGACGGCCGTCCACCAGCCCAGCAGCAGGCCACCGAGCGCGGCGAGCCAGCACGCCAGCGCCGCCGGCACCAGCCGCATGTCCTGCCGGGTGTCGGTCGTGGGAAGCGTGCTCATCCGACCATCACCTGCTCCCGCAACCGTTCGAACTTGCTTTCGCCGATGCCCGGCACATCGCGCAGCTGCTCCACCTTCGTGAAACCGCCGTGCTCGGTGCGCCACTGGACGATCCGCTGGGCCGTCACCGCACCGATGCCGGGCAACGTGTCCAGCTGGTCCGTGCTCGCCGCGTTGAGATCGACCTTGGTGCCCGCCGGGGCTCCGGCCGACGCCGCGGCGGGGGCCGGGACGCCGACCGCGAGCTGCTCCCCGTCGGTCACGCGGCGGGCGAGGTTCAGCGAGCTGAGGTCGGCGCCGGGTTCGGCACCGCCCGCGGCGCGCAGCACGTCCGCGACCCGGGCGCCCTGGACCACGGTGACGAGGCCGGGCGACCGGACCCGGCCGATCACGCTGACGACGAGGCCGGCCTGGGGTGCGGCCCGGGCCGATGCCTCGCTCGCCGGTTTCGCGCTCGGCAGCGCGGGTGGTGACTCGGGCGCCGGACGACCGCCCAGGAGCGCGACCGAGCCGAGGACGATCACCACGACCGCCGCGAGGACGCCGGCGAGCGCCCACCGGCGGCGGCCGGCACCGGCCGCGCCGCCCGGTAGCCAGCGCCGGACCAGCCGGCCGCCGGGCCCGACCGTGCTCGCGTCGGGCGAGAGCTGGTCGGCCAGCCAGGCGAGCCGGTCGTTGACGGGAGGGCCCGGATCCCGGGCAGGCTGCTCGAACACACGATCGACGTTAGGGCCCGCGGGAAGGCGTCCGACAGGGGTGCCGCCGCGTCCTGTGGACAACCGGGGTGATGTGGACGGATCCCGCCGGCCCGGCCCGGGAACGGCCGTTTCCGTCGTACCCGGGTGGCACCTTGGAGGGTTCGGCGGCTAGCGCCGGGGCGGGACCGTCCGCTGGACGACCACCCCGAGCACACCGGGCCCGGTGTGCGCCCCGATCACCGCGCCCAGCTCGGAGACCACGCAGCCCGCCGAGCGCGGCACCGCCTCTTCCAGCCGGTTCGCCAGCTCGACCGCCCGCTCCGGCGACGCGAGGTGGTGGACGGCCAGCTCGACGTCGTCGCCTTCGGCGGCCTTGGCGGCCAGCTCGACCAGCCGCGCGAGCGCCCGGTTCATGGTGCGGACCTTCTCCAGCGGCAGGATCCGGCCCTCCGACATGTGCAGCACCGGCTTCACCGCCAGCGCCGTGCCGAGCAGCGCCGCCGCCGGGCCGATCCGGCCGCCGCGGCGCAGGTGGTCGAGGGTTTCCACGACGAACAGCGTCGACGAGCACCCGGCGGCGGTCACCGCCGCGGCCTCGACCTCGGCCGCGTCGGCCCCGGCGGAGGCCGCCGAGGCGGCGTGCAGCGCGGCGAACCCCAGGCCCATCGCGGTGGTGCGCGAGTCGACGACGCGGACCCGGTCCGGCCCGACTTCCTGCGCCGCCAGGACCGCCGCTTCCCAGGTGCCCGACAGCTCGCGCGAAAGGTGCACGGAAACGATCGCGTCGGCGCCTTCGGCCAGCGCCGCGCGGAACTCCTTCACGAACTCGGTCGGAGTCGGGCGTGACGTCGTCACGATCTTGCGCTGGCTCATCGCTTCGGCGACCGCCGCCGGACCGGTCTCGACGCCGTCGAGGGAGACCACGCCGTCGACCAGGACGTGCAGCGGCACCACCCGGACCGCGTGCCGTTCGGCGAAGCCCTCCGGCAGGTGGGCGGTGGAATCCGTGACTACGGCGACCGACACGCCGTCAGCCTACGTGGCCGGGTGCCAGCACCGGCGCCATCAACACGGACATCGCGTCCCCCACCGCCGCGTGCCCCTTCCAGCCCCAGTGCATGCCGTCGGCGTTGCCCTCGCCGCTCAGGACGTGCTCGCCGACGACGGCTTCGAGGTCCAGCAACGGCACTCGCGCCCGCGCGCCCCACGCCGCCATCGCGGCCGCCGCGGCCGGCCGCGCGGTGTGCACGCCGCCGTAGGCCGCGGCGCGGTGGACCGACGGCAGCCACCCGAAGATCGGCAGCTCGGGCCGCAGGACGCGCAGCGCGCCCACGGCCGTGTCGAGGTACTGCACGGTGAGCTTGGCCGGCAGCACCGCGGGACGGCCGCGGAAGGCGACCGAAAGCCGCGGCTGTGCGGCGAGGTAGGCCTTGCGCACCACGCGTCGCACCGGGTCGGGCCGCAGGTACTTCAACCCGGTGCGCAGGTAGGTCGGCAACGGCGAAGGCAGCGTGTCCATGCTGCCGACCGCCAGGACGACCGCGTCGACGCGGTGCAGATCGGCCCACACCCGCGGGTCGCCGGTCAGCGACCACCAGGCGTCACGCGCGGTCCAGCCGATGCCGGCGACCAGGTCGGCGGTACCACCCAGCGCGGCGGCCGCGACGTTGGGCCACAGCCGCGGTTCGTCCGCGGCGCAAGGTCCTTCGGGACCGTGAAAGCTCAGCGAATCGCCGAACACCAGCAGGCGCGGCCCCATCGGCTAGCCGTGCATCCCCGCGTTGTAGGCCTGCAGCCGCCACTTCCCGTCGCGTGCTCCCAGCTCGACCCAGTGGCAGTTCGAGATCCCGCCCAGCGACGGCCAGGTCTCCACCGGCAGGTTCAGCAGGTGTGCGGTGAGCGCCGTGATCAGCCCGCCGTGCGCGGCCAGCAGCACGGTCTCGCCCGCTCCGGAGTTGGCCTGCTGCAGGTCGGTGACGACTTCGCCCGCGCGCTCGGCGACGTCGAGGCGGTTCTCACCGCCCGGCGGTGCCCAGGTGGCGTCCCGGCGCCAGCGGGCGCGTTCGCCCGGGTAGGCCTCGTCGACCTCGGCGCCGGTCATGCCCTGCCATTCGCCGAGGTGCGTCTCGCGCAGCCGCTTGTCGATCCGCAGCGGGACGCCGATCGCGTCGGTGAGCACGGTGGCCGTGTCGGTGGCGCGGCGCAGGTCGGACGCGATGACGAGGTCCGGGGAGAACCGGGCCAGCGCGGGAACCGCGAACCGGGCCTGGTTCCAGCCGCGCGGGGTCAGCGCCGAGTCCAGGTGACCCTGCATCCGCCCGGCGGCGTTGTAGTCCGTCTCGCCGTGGCGCCAGAGCACGAGCCGCCGCGGGCTCACGGGACGTCCGGGTCCTCGTCGGCGGGTGGCTCCTCGAGTCCGGCCACCTCGATGCGCGGGCAGTCCTTCCACAGCCGCTCGAGGCCGTAGAACGAGCGCTCCTCCACGTGCTGGACGTGCACCACGACGTCGACGTAGTCGAGCAGGACCCAGCGGCCCTCGCGGGCGCCTTCGCGGCGGACCGGCTTGTGGCCGCTCTCCCGCAGCTTCTCCTCGACGTTGTCGACGATGGCGCCGACCAGGCGCTCGTTGGACGCGGAGGCGATGACGAAGGCGTCGGTGATGACGAGCTGCTCGGACACGTCCAGCACGACGACGTCGCTGGCCTTCTTGTCCGCCGCCGCGTGTGCGGCCGCTACGGCCAGCTCTCGTGCCTCGGACGTGGCTGCCACAGTGCTCCTTCACAGATCGGGTTCGCCCGAGAAGAGTACCCGCCGGGACCAGGGGCCCTTCAGTCGCTCTTCCGGTAGAGATCCTTCTTCGCGATGTAGCGGACGACGCCGTCGGGCACGAGGTACCAGACCGGCTCCCCGCGTTCGACGCGCTCGCGGCAGCCGGTCGAGGAGATCGCCATCGCGGTGACCTCGACGAGGCTGACCTTGCCGCTGGGCAGGTGGTGCGAATTGAGCCGGTAACCGGGCCGCGTGACGCCGATGAAGTGCGCGAAGTCGAACAGCTCGTCGGCCTTGTGCCAGGTCAGGATCTGCTCGAGCGCGTCGGCGCCGGTGATGAAGAAGAGCTGGTCCTCGGGGTACTCGGCGTGCAGGTCGCGCAGCGTGTCGACGGTGTAGGTCTGGCCGCCGCGGTCGATGTCGACGCGGCTGACCGAGAACACCGGGTTGGACGCGGTCGCGATGACCGTCATGAGGTAGCGGTCCTCGGCCTTGGTCACCTGGCGGCCGGTCTTCTGCCACGGCTGCCCGGTGGGGACGAAGATCACCTCGTCGAGCCCGAACCGGGACTGGACCTCGCTGGCCGCGACGAGGTGGCCGTGGTGCACGGGGTCGAACGTGCCGCCCATGACCCCGATCCGCCGTGGTGACATGACCGGAGAGCCTATACAGCCGGGGGCCCGGGGGCCGGGTGCTGTGGGACACCTCGCCCGACCGGGCAGCAGTTGTGATTCAGGTCACATAACGGCCCGTATTCGTCGCGAACGGTCCGTTCGCGACGCCGCCGATTCCCGATTCGTCGGTGCCATGGGGTAGACGTGGGGACGTGGACACGACCAGCACCACCTCAGCCCTCCGCGACCGCGCCGAGACCCTCCTCCGGGCGCTGGCCGGCGACTCGGCGAAGCTGCGCGAAGACCAGTGGACGGCCATCGAGGCCCTCGTAGCGCAGCGGCGCCGCGCGCTGGTCGTGCAGCGCACCGGCTGGGGCAAGTCGGCGGTGTACTTCCTGGCCACGGCGTTGCTGCGCGAACAGGGCAGCGGGCCGACGGTCATCGTCTCGCCCCTGCTCGCCCTGATGCGCAACCAGATCTCGGCGGCGGCGCGCGCCGGGATCCACGCGGCGACGATGAACTCCGCGAACCCGCAGGAGTGGGACCAGGTCCAGGCGGCGGTCGCGGCCGGCGAGGTGGACGTGCTGCTGGTCAGCCCCGAACGGCTGAACAACCCGGACTTCCGCGACAACGTGCTGCCGAAGCTGACCGCGAGCACCGGCCTGCTGGTGGTCGACGAGGCGCACTGCATCTCCGACTGGGGGCACGACTTCCGGCCGGACTACCGGCGCCTGCGGACGTTGCTCGGAGACCTCCCCGACGGCGTGCCGGTGCTGGCGACCACGGCGACGGCCAACGACCGCGTCGTCACCGACGTCGCCGAGCAGCTGGGCCTCGGCACCGGCGGGGACACGCTGGTGCTGCGCGGCACCCTCGACCGGGAGAGCCTGCGGTTGTCGGTGTGCCGGCTGCCGACGTCGCAGGCGCGGCTGGCGTGGCTCGCCGACCACCTGGCCGAGCTGCCGGGCTCGGGGATCATCTACTGCCTGACCGTGGCGGCGGCGCACGACGTCGCGTCGCTGCTGAAGGACCGCGGTTACCCGGTGGCGGCCTACACCGGCAAGACCGACCCGGCCGACCGGCAGGCGGCCGAGGACGACCTGCTCGGCAACCGCGTCAAGGCGCTGGTCGCGACGTCGGCGCTCGGCATGGGGTTCGACAAGCCGGACCTCGGGTTCGTCGTGCACCTCGGGGCGCCGTCGTCGCCGATCGCGTACTACCAGCAGGTCGGCCGCGCCGGGCGTGGCGTGGAACGCGCCGAGGTCGTGCTGCTGCCCGGCGAGGAGGACCGGGCGATCTGGGCGTACTTCGGGTCGCTCGCCTTCCCGGACGAGCTGCGGGTGACGCAGGTGCTGAACACGCTGTCCTACGCCGACCGTCCACTGTCGACCGCGGCGCTCGAGCCGTCGGTCGAGCTTTCGCGGTCCCGGCTGGAAATGGTGCTGAAGGTGCTGGACGTCGACGGCGCGGTGCGGCGCGTCAAGGGCGGCTGGACGAGCACGGGCGAGGAGTGGGAGTACGACCGCGGGCGGTACCGGCGGGTCGCGGAGGCCCGTGACCGCGAGCAGGAGGCGATGCTCGGCTACCTGGCGACCGAGGGCTGCCGGATGGAATACCTGCGGCGCCAGCTCGACGACCCCGAGGCGGCGCCGTGCGGGCGGTGCGACAACTGCACCGGGCAGCACTGGGACACGACGGTGTCCGAAGACGTCGCCGAGGCGACCCGCGAACGGCTGCAGCGGCCGGGTGTCGAGGTCGCGCCGCGGAAGCAGTGGCCCACCGGGATGTCCTCTTTGGACGTTCCGGTCTCCGGCCGGATCGGAGCCGACGACCAGGCCGAACCGGGCCAGGTGCTCGGGCGGCTCACCGACGTCGGCTGGGGCAACCGGCTGCGGGAACTGGTCGGTCCCCAGGCGAAGGACGCCGAGGTGCCGGACTCGGTGTTCAAGGCGTGCGTGCAGGTGCTCGCCGGGTGGCAGTGGGCGCAGCGGCCGGTGGCGGTGGTGGCCGTGCCGTCGTCGACGCGGCCGCAGCTGGTCTACAGCCTGGCGACACGGCTGGCCGAGATCGGCAGGCTCGACTTCCTCGGCGCGCTCGACGCGGACGGCCCGCCACCGCGGCAGGCGAACAGCGCACAACGGCTGGCGGATCTGTGGCGGCGGCTGAGCATGCCGGCCGACCTCGCGGGGATCCTGCCCGCCGGACCGGTGCTGCTGGTGGACGACGTCATCGACACGGGCTGGACGATGACGCTGGCCGCCCGCCTGCTGCGGCGGGCCGGGGCGCCCGCGGTCCTGCCGTTCGCGCTGGCCAGCACGGCTTAGGAGAAGGGAGGACGGTAAGAACCTTTCGCACTGCGAACGAATGTGGCAAAGTCCCGTTCCACCTTCGGGTGACGTGGAGGCCGCCATGACCGAGTCCACCGTTCAGGCAACCCAGCGGCACCGGTTGCCGGTGCGCAAGCTGTTCGCGGCGAGCGCGGGCAACGCGCTGGAGTGGTTCGACTGGACGATCTACGCGACGTTCAGCATCTACTTCGCCAGTGCGTTCTTCCCGCCGGGCAACGACACCCTGGCCCTGATCAACACGTTCGCCACCTACGCGCTCGCGTTCTTCTTCCGCCCGCTGGGCGGGGTCCTGCTCGGGCGCTTCGCGGACACGCGCGGCCGGAAGCCGGCCATGATCCTCACCATCCTGCTCATGGCGGGCGGGTCGGTGGCGATCGGGCTGCTGCCGACGTTCGCGCAGGTCGGCTGGCTCGCGCCGATCCTGTTGCTGCTCGCCCGCGTCGCGCAGGGGCTGTCGCTCGGCGGTGAGGTGTCGAACGCGTCGGCCTACCTGGGTGAGATCGCGCCGCGGGAGCGTCGCGGCCGGTACTCGGCGTTCTTCTACATCTCGACCGGGTCGGCCGTGCTGGTCGCGACCGTGCTCGGGTTCGTCCTGGCCCGGGCGCTGGACAAGGCACAGCTCGCGTCCTGGGGCTGGCGGCTGCCGTTCCTGCTGGGCGGTGTCTTCGGCCTGGTCGGGCTGTGGCTGCGCCGGAGCCTCGCCGAGACCGAGCTGTTCGAGCAGACGAAGACCAAGGCGCGCAAGCTCGAGCGGCCGCTGCTGACGACGTTGACGCACCACCCCAAGGCCGTCGGCAGGCTCGTCGGCTTCACGATGCTCTCGACGCTCTGCTACTACACGTTCTTCAGCGCGTTGACCTCGTTCGCGGTGAAGAACCGGCACGCGGACGCCGACGCGGTCTTCCTCGCGCTGTCGGTCGGCACGGCGTTGTTCATCGCGCTGCAGTACCCGATGGGGGCGCTCGCGGACCGGGTCGGGCGGAAGCCGCAGCTGCTGGTGTGGTCCGGGGTGACCGCGGTGGTCGTCGTGCCGCTGTCCACTTTGATCGGCCCGAACGTCGGCGGGCTGCTCGTGGTGTTCTGCGTCGGGCTCGGGCTGTACACGGCGATGACGTCGATCGCGCCGGCCATCATGAGCGAGCTGTTCCCCACCGAACTGCGCGGGCTGGGGATCGGCGCCTGGTACAACCTGACCGTCGCGATCTTCGGCGGCACCGCGCCGCTGCTCATCACGCTCTTCGGCACGGTCTCGCAGACGCTCTACTTCTGGTACGTCGCCGTGGGCGCGGCGATCGCGTTCGCCGTCATCCTCACGCTGCCCGAAACGAAGGGCAGCGAGCTGCGGTAAACCCTTCGTCACCGGCCGGTCACGCTCGCTACGCTGCGGATCCCGTGACCGAGCCGAAGGAGGGACACCGTGCAGCAGACCGCCGACGTCACCGAGGAGCTGGCCCGCCGCGTGGTGGCCGCCGCCGGCGAGGCGCTGGACGTCGCGCTGACACCGGAGCAGGCGCTGGTCCAGGCGTCGCCGCGCGAGGGCGTCGACTACCAGGCCAACCTCGCGATGAGCCTGGGCAAACGGCTCGGCCGTCCGCCGCGCGAGGTCGCCGGGCTGATCGCCGGCGCGCTGGACCTCGACGGCATCGCCGAGCCACCCGAGATCGCCGGGCCCGGGTTCCTCAACTTCCTGCTGCGCAAGGAATGGCTCGAGCACCGGACCGCCGCGCTGCTCGGCGACCCGCGCCTCGGCGTGCCGGAAATCCCGGCGCCGCGGCGGATCGCGCTGGACTACAGCAGCCCGAACGTCGCCAAGGAGATGCACGTCGGGCACCTGCGGACGTCGGTCATCGGCGACGCGCTCGGCCGGCTGCTGCGGTTCGCCGGGCACGAAGTGCTGCCGCACAACCACCTCGGCGACTGGGGCACGCCGTTCGGGATGCTGATCGAGCACCTGCTCGACGTCCCGGCCGGGCAGCGCGCCATCGCCGACCTCGACGCCTTCTACCGCGAAGCGCGGCGGAAGTTCGACACCGACGAGGCGTTCGCGACCCGCGCGCGTGAACGAGTGGTGCTGCTGCAGAGCGGCGACGAAGAGACGCTCGGCGTCTGGCGGGAACTGATCGCCGAGTCGACGCGGCACTTCGACGAGGTCTACGCGCTGCTCGGGATTTCGCTGACGGACGAGGACATCTACGGCGAGAGCTTCTACAACCCGTACCTCGCCGGCGTGGTCGACGACCTCGAAAAGGCCGGGCTGACCGAGATCAGCGACGGCGCGGTCTGCGTGTTCCCCGAGGGGTTCCGCAACCGCGAGGGCGACCGGCTGCCGCTGATCGTCCGCAAACGCGACGGCGGCTACGGGTACGCGGCGACCGACCTGGCCACGGCCCGCTACTGGACGGCCGAACGCGGCGCGACCGACCTGCTCTACGTCGTCGGTGCTCCGCAGGCGCAGCACTTCGCGATGGTGTTCGCCGTCTGCCGCGCCGCCGGCTGGCTGACCGGGCACGCCGAGCACATCGGTTTCGGCACGGTGCTGGGCGCCGACGGCAAGACCATGCGGACCCGGTCCGGCGACACGGTCAAGCTGGCCGACCTGCTCACCGAAGCCGTCTCGCAGGCCGCCGCGGTCGTCGCCGAACGCAGTGAACTCGACGCGGCCGGGCAGGCCGAAGTCGCGCGGGCGGTCGGCATCGGCGCGGTCAAGTACGCCGACCTGTCCGGTGACCGCGAGCGCGACTACGTCTTCGCGTGGGACCGGATGCTCGCCAAGGAGGGCAACACCTCGGTGTACCTGCAGTACGCGCACGCGCGGACGCAGTCGATCCTCCGCAAGGCGGGCGGAGGTCCCGACGGCGCGGAAATCCTGCTGGAAGCACCGGCGGAACGAGCGTTGGCGGTGAAGCTGCTCAGGTTCGGCGAAGCGCTGAGGGCCGCTACGACCGCGTACGCACCGCACAAGCTCTGCAC
Organism: Amycolatopsis sp. NPDC003865; assembly: GCF_053605345.1. NCBI lineage: Bacteria > Bacillati > Actinomycetota > Actinomycetes > Pseudonocardiales > Pseudonocardiaceae > Amycolatopsis > Amycolatopsis sp. NPDC003865. The sequence continues at coordinate 155,318 of NZ_JBSGJA010000005.1, forward strand.
GTACCTGTACGAGACGGCAGTCGCGTTTTCCCGGTTCTTCGAGGAATGTCCGGTCCTGAAAGCGTCTTCGCCGTCGCTGCGCGCGTCGCGGCTGAGGTTGACTACGCTGACGTCGCACACGCTCGCGCTCGGGCTTTCCCTGCTCGGCATCGAAGCGCCCGACCAGCTCTAGCGGGAGACCACTGTGGAACTGCCCGGCGACCTGCTCGCACTGCTGCGCGAGCCCAGCCTCTGCTTCCTGTCGACGCTGATGCCGGACGGCTCGCCGCAGCTCACCCAGACCTGGGTGGACACCGACGGCACGCACATCCTCGTCAACACCGTGCTGGGGCACCAGAAGCAGCGCAACATCGCGCGTGACCCGCGGGTGGCGCTCAACGTCGCCGACCGCGACCGGCCGTCGCGGTACTACGCGATCCGCGGGCGCGTCCTCGACATGACCGAGGACGGCGCCGTCGAGCACATCGAAACGCTGTCGCAGCGCTACCTCGGCGGCCCGTACCCGTGGTGGGGCGGGCGCGACCAGACGCGGCTGCTGCTGACGATCAAAGCGGATCGGATCGCGTCGTGATCATCGTCGCCGGCTGGCTGGCCGTCGCTCCCGAAGAGCGTGACGCCTACCTCGCAGGGTGCGCCAAAGCCGTCCGGCTCGCGCGCGAAGCGCCCGGCTGCCTGGAGTACGCATTAGGCGCCGACCTGCTCGACTCCGGCCGGATCACCGTGTACGAACGCTGGGAGTCCGATGAGGACCTCGAGCGCTTCCGCGGGTCCGGGCCGTCGGACGAGCAGTCCGCGCAGATCCTCGACGCGTCCGTGGCGCGCTACCGGATTTCGGCGGTCGAGGCGCCGTGATCCGCTAGCAGCGTCACCAGTTCGCCGGCCAGGCCGCGGCCGATCGGCTCCCGCGTCGCGAGGAGCCGGTACCAGAGCGTGCCGAACACGACGTCGACGACCGTGCCGGGCGCGACACCCGCGGGCAGTTCGCCGCGCTCGCGGGCGCGGTCGACGATCGTCCCCAGCGCTTCGCGGCGGCGGTGCAGGAAGTCCTCCCGGAACCGCTTGCCGAACTCCGGGTCGATCTGCGCCTGCGCCATCAGCGCCCGCAGGGTGTCCGCGACCTGGTTCTTCTCCCCCAGTTCGAACGTGCTGTCCAGGAACTGCCCGAGGTCGGCGCGGAACGACCCCACGTCGGGGATCGGGATCTGCAGGTCGGCTTTCGTCGCGAGCGCGTCGAGGAGGACGTCGGCCTTCGACGGCCACCAGCGGTAGATCGTCTGCTTGCCGACGCCGGAGCGCGCGGCGATGCCTTCGACGGTCAGCGTGCCGTACCCCGCCTCCGCGACCAGGTCGAGCGTCGCGGCGAGGATCGCCAGGCGGCTCTGCTCACTGCGCTTGCGGCCGGGGCGGGACTGGTCGGTCATGGGATCCGATGGTAGCGTCGATTTCGAAACGAGACGTACCGGTTCGAAATGGGGAACAAGCATGAGCATCGCACTCGTCGCCGGCGGCACCTCGGGCATCGGCCTGGCGACCGCGCGGCGGCTGCACGAGCGGGGTTACACCGTCCACGTCACCGGACGCGGCAAGGAGCGCTTGGACGACGTGGCCGCGAGCGACCCGTCGCTGACCGGGCACCAGGCCGACGGCGGCGACGCAACGGCGATGGGCGCGCTGGCCTCCTCGTTGGGGACGATCGACGTGCTGGTCGTGAGCCTGTCCGGCGCGGAGGGCATGGGGCCGATCGATTCGCTGGACCTCGCGATGCTGCGGCGGGCTTTCGACGCGAAGTTCTGGGCGCACTTGACCACGATCCAGGCGGTGCTGCCGTACCTGGCCGCGGAGGGGTCGATCACGCTGCTGAGCGCGATCACGGCCCGGGCGGCGATGGCGGGCACGGCGGGGATCGGCGCCGTGAACGCGGCGATCGAAGCACTGGTCAAGCCGCTGGCGGTGGAGCTGGCGCCGCGGCGGGTGAACGCGGTTTCGCCGGGGGTGGTGAACACGGCGTGGTGGAACGGCTTCCCGGCGGAGGTGCGGGACGGGTTCTTCGCGCAAACGGCGGCTTCGATCCCGGCGCGGCGCGTGGCGACGGCGGACGATGTCGCGGAGGTGGTGACGCTGGCGGCGACCAACCGCAACGTGACTGGGACGGTGCTGGAAGCCGACGGCGGTGCCCGCCTGGTGTCGCTGGGATGAGGCCGGGCGGCGCTTTCACATGAAAGTGCCGCGTAGGGCGGCGGGGCGCGGGCCTGCCGGCGAGCACGGAGCAGATGGCGTGCCGGGCCATTGGCGGCAGGGATTCGGCTTTGCGCGAGGCTTCGGCGCGGAGTCGGCCACGCGAGGGATCCGAGCGGAGCGCGGCCAGCCGCGCGACGGCCGCCGCCGAAGCCGCGGGCCGGCGGGTCCACCGGCGGGCGCGGCATCAGCCGAGCGAGGGGCAGCGGGGCGGAGTTGCGTCGGCAGCGGCTTCTAGCGGCGTAGCGGGACCAGGTCGTCAGCGTGGACGACCTCTCGCCGCTGCTCCTCCGGCAGCTCGTGCGATGACCGGCCGATCAGCTCCGGCAGCTCCGTCGCGTCGAAGGCCACCACTCCGCGGGCCACCGGGCGGTCCTTCGCGTCCACCAGGTCGACCACGTCGCCCGCCTGGAACTCGCCCTCCACGCCCGTGATCCCCGCCGCCAGCAGCGATCGGCGGCGGCGGACCACCGCCGTCACCGCGCCGTCGTCCAAGCGGAGCTTTCCCGTCGTGTCCGCCGCGTAGCCCAGCCAGAACCTGCGGGCCGACAAGCGCGTGTCCGCCGGGGCGAACGCCGTTCCCGGGGAAGCCGACGTCAACGCCGCCGACGCTTCCGAAGCCGCCGCCAACAGGACCGGGATGCCCGCTCCGGCCGCCGTCCGGGCGGCCGCGAGCTTCGAGACCATCCCGCCCGTTCCCAGGCCGGAGCTGGACATGCCGACCGAGATTCCGTCCACATCGGACTCCGAGAGGACCTCGGTCAGCTTGCGGGTCGCGCCGTCGCGGGGGTCGCCGTCGTACAGACCGTCCACATCGGACAGCAGGACCAGCGCGTCCGCGCCGATCAGGTGCGCGACCAACGCAGCTAGGCGGTCGTTGTCGCCGAAGCGGATTTCCTCCGTCGCCACGGTGTCGTTCTCGTTGACCACCGGGACCGCGCCCAGCGCCAGCAACCGCGAGAACGTGCGCTGCGCGTTGCGGTAGTGCGACCGGCGGACGACGTCGTCCGACGTCAGCAGGACCTGGCCGACCGTCAGCGAATACCGGCCGAACGACTCCGCGTACGCGTGGGCAAGCTGCAGCTGCCCGACGCTCGCCGCCGCCTGCTGCGTCGCCAGGTCACGCGGGCGCTTGCCCAGCGAAAGCGGGGCGAGGCCGGCGCCGATCGCGCCCGAGGACACCAGCACGATCTGGGCGTCGCGGGACACGCGCTCGGCGATCGCGTCGACCAGCGCGTCCAGGCGGGCCACGTCGAGGCCGCTGCCCGCCGTCGTCAGGGCCGACGAACCGACCTTGACGACCAGGCGCCGGGCCGAGGCGATCGCTTCGCGCGTGCCGCTCACGCGTCGAGGTCCAGGTCGTCGTCCTCGCCCGTGCCGTCGCGGCGGATCCGGCGGGCCTCCTTGCGCTCGGCCGCGCCGACGCGGTCGGTGCGCTCCAGCCGGACGTCGGTGCCGCGCCCGGACAGGTGGACCGCCACCGACGGCGTCGACGGCTCCCACTCGAACTGGACGTCGCCGATCGTGACCGGGCTGCCCGGCTTCGCGCCGAGCTTCGCCAGCTCGTCCTCGACGCCGAGACGGTTGAGCCGGTCGGCCAGGTAGCCGACGGCCTCGTCGTTGCCGAAGTTCGTCTGGCGGATCCACCGCTCCGGGCGGGAGCCGCGCACGATGAACGCGCCCTCCTCCTCGGGGTCGACCTCGACGGTGAACCCGGAGTCGTCGACGGCGAGCGGCCGCAGGACGATCTTCTCCGGCTCCAGCACCGGCTGCGCCTCGCGGTATTCCTCGACGACGGCGGCCAGCGCGAACGTCAGCTCGCGCAGGCCCTTGCGGGAAGCGGTCGAGACCTCGAACACCTGAAGGCCGCGGGCCTCGAACTCCGGCCGGACGAACTCGGCGAGCTCGGCGGCCTCCGGGATGTCGATCTTGTTGAGCACGACCACACGGGGACGTTCCTCGAGCTTGCCGCCGAGCCCGGGGGTGTACTTGGCCAGCTCCTCTTCGAGCGCGTCCACATCGGACACCGGGTCGCGGCCCGGCTCCAGCGTCGCGCAGTCGACGACGTGCACCAGCACCGCGCAGCGCTCGATGTGGCGGAGGAAGTCGAGGCCCAGGCCCTTGCCCTCGGACGCGCCGGGGATCAGGCCGGGCACGTCGGCCATCGTGAACACCGTGTCGCCGCCGGTGATGACGCCGAGGTTCGGCACCAGCGTGGTGAACGGGTAGTCGGCGATCTTCGGCTTGGCCGCGGAGAGCACCGAGATCAGCGACGACTTGCCGGCGGACGGGAAGCCGAGCAGGCCGACGTCGGCGACCGAGCGCAGCTCCAGCGTCAGGCTCCGGGCCTCGCCCGGCTCGCCCAGCAGCGCGAACCCGGGGGCCTTGCGGGCCTTCGACGCGAGCGCGGCGTTCCCGAGGCCGCCGCGGCCGCCCTGCGCCGCGACGAACGTGGTGCCGGGGCCGATGAGGTCGGCGACCATCTCGCCGTCCTCGGTGAAGACCACGGTGCCCGACGGCACCTTCATGACCAGCGTCTCCCCCGCCGCGCCGGCGCGGTTGCCGCCCTGGCCCATCTTGCCGCTGCCCGCCTTGGCGTGCGGGCGGAAGTGGAAGTCCAGCAGGGTGTGCACGTTCGGGTCGACGACCAGCAGGACGTCGCCGCCGTTGCCGCCGTTGCCGCCGTCGGGGCCGCCGAGGGGCTTGAACTTCTCGCGGTGCACCGAGGCACAGCCGTTGCCCCCGTCACCGGCGGTCAGGTGGATGACCGCGCGGTCCACGAACCGGGACGCCATGACTCTGCCTCACTTCACTAGCCGAAAAGGGTATGCACAAAACAAACGAGGGGTGGCACCGGATATTCCGGCCCCACCCCTCGTCAGAGGTCTAGACAGAAGCCGAATCAGGCTTCCGACGGCACGATGTTGACCGTCTTGCGGCCACGCTTCTCGCCGAACTGGACCGCGCCGGCGGCCAGGGCGAACAGCGTGTCGTCGCCGCCACGGCCGACGTTCACGCCGGGGTGGAACTTGGTGCCGCGCTGGCGGATCAGGATCTCGCCGGCGTTGACTTCCTGGCCGCCGAAGCGCTTGACGCCGAGGCGCTGCGCGTTCGAGTCACGACCGTTGCGGGAGCTGGACGCACCCTTCTTGTGAGCCATAGCTCAGTCCTCTTTCAGTCTTACGAAGATCCGGAGAAACCCTTACAGGGAGATGGCGGTGACCTCGACGCGGGTCAGCTTCTGCCGGTGACCCTGGCGCTTGTGGTAGCCCGTCTTGTTCTTGAACTTGTGGATCCGGATCTTCGGACCCTTGGTCTGCTCGACGACCTTGCCGGTGACCGAGACCTTCGCCAGCGCGTCGGCGTCCGTGGTGACCTCGCCACCGTCGACGTACAAAACGGCGGGGAGGATGTGCTCGGTGCCCGGCTCGCCCTCGAGCTTCTCGACCTCGACGACGTCGCCGACGGCCACCTTGTACTGCTTGCCGCCGGTCTTGACGATCGCGTACGCCGACACGGAAGTCTCCTGCATTACTCGACAATGGGTGGGGGCCCGCGCGACCGGCCCACCTGGTGGAGACGGCGGTCCTGGACTCGCGCAGCGACCTGCTCTGGTGGCAGGCCGTACTACAGGTTACGTGGGGTGCCCCGGTGCGTTACCACCGGGGTCCCCCTAGTCGTTCACTTGCTCTGGTCGGAGGCGTGCACCGGCGGACCCGCCGGGCGCGACGCGGCCCGGCGCGGACGGCGCCGGGTGGAGCGCGCGGCCGGTTCCGGCACGCTGACCTCCGGCTCGGCGACCGGCTCCGAAGACGCCACGGCCTCGGGAGACGCCGCGACCGGCTCTTCCGCCGGTTCCGGCGCCGGGGTCCGCTCGACCTCGGGCTCCTCCTCCGGCGGCACCGGGGCCTCGTCCGCCTCGGTGGTCACCGGGGTGCCGGCGACCTCCTGGGCGGGCTCGGCGGGCGGCTCGGCCGCCACCGGCGTCTCGTCGGCCTCCGTGGTCGCCGGGACGTCCGCCAGTTCCCTGGCCGGCCCGGTGCCGTTCAGGGCGCCCTGGTCGTGGTCCTTGGCGGCCTTGGCGGCGTTGGCCACCGCCGCCACCGCGGACGCGATCGACTCGCGCCGCTCCGGCGGCGGAACCGCGTGCACCTCGGCCTTGGCGGCTTCGGCCTGCTCCTTGGCGGCCTCCTCGCCCTTGCCGCGGCCCCGCGACCGGCGGGAGCTCTTCTCCCCGCCGCCGCCGTTGCCGTTACCGCCGTTGCCGTTCCCGCCGTGGGAGTGCGAGCCGCCGCCGGTGCGCTGCACCTCGGTCGAGACGAGCACGCCCCGGCCCTTGCAGTGCTCGCACGGCGTCGAGAACGCCTCCAGCAGGCCGGTGCCGATCTTCTTGCGGGTCATCTGCACCAGGCCGAGCGAGGTGACCTCGGCGACCTGGTGGCGCGTGCGGTCGCGGCCGAGGCACTCGGTGAGGCGGCGCAGCACCAGTTCGCGGTTCGACTCGAGCACCATGTCGATGAAGTCGATGACGATGATGCCGCCGATGTCCCGCAGCCGGAGCTGGCGGACGATCTCCTCCGCCGACTCCAGGTTGTTGCGGGTCACCGTCTCCTCGAGGTTGCCACCCGATCCGGTGAACTTGCCGGTGTTGACGTCGATGACCGTCATCGCCTCGGTGCGGTCGATGACCAGGTAACCGCCGCTCGGCAGCCAGACCTTGCGGTCGAGCGCCTTGGTGATCTGCTCGTCGATCCGGTGGTCGGCGAACGCGTCGCCGGTGCCGGTGTAGCGCTTGACCCGGTCGGCGAGCTCCGGCGCGACGTGGCTGACGTAGCCGTTGATGGTCTCCCAGGAGCGGTTGCCCTGGATCTCCAGCTTGGTGAAGTCCTCGGTGAAGAGGTCGCGCACGACCTTGACCAGCAGGTCGGGCTCTTCGTAGAGCATCGTCGGCGCGCCGCCCTTCTTGCCGGAACCGGCGGCGGCCTTCTCCTTGATGACGTCCCACTGCGCCTTCAGGCGGTCGACGTCGCGGCCCAGCTCCTCCTCGCCGATGCCCTCGGAGGCGGTGCGGATGATGACGCCCGCGTCCTCCGGGACGATCCGCTTGAGGATGTCCTTGAGCCGGCGGCGCTCGTTCTCCGGCAGCTTGCGGGAGATGCCGGTGGCGCCGCCCGCGGGGACGTACACCAGGAAGCGGCCGGGCAGCGAGATCTGCGTCGTCAGCCGGGCGCCCTTGTGCCCGACCGGGTCCTTGGTGACCTGGACCAGCACGGAGTCGCCGGTGGACAGCGCCTGCTCGATCTTGCGGGCCTTGCCCTCCAGGCCGGCGGCGTCCCAGTCGACCTCACCGGCGTACAGCACGGCGTTGCGGCCGCGGCCGATGTCGATGAACGCGGCTTCCATGCTCGGCAGCACGTTCTGGACGCGGCCGAGGTAGACGTTGCCGACGATCGAGCCGGAGCCCGACTGCGTCACGAAGTGCTCGACCAGCACGCCGTCTTCGAGCACGGCGATCTGGGTCGAATCGCCCTTTTCGAGGACGACCATCGCGCGGTCGACCGACTCGCGGCGGGCGAGGAACTCGGCCTCGGACAGGATCGGGGCGCGGCGGCGGCCCGCCTCGCGGCCGTCGCGGCGGCGCTGGCGCTTGGCCTCCAGGCGGGTCGACCCGCGGACGCTGCGCACCTCGTCGCGCGCCGGGCGCTCGGGCTGCTCGGCCTTCGCCTGACGGACGTGCGTGACGGTGTTGGGCGGGTCGTCGGTGGTCTCGGCGTCGTCACCGTCCGAGCCCTTGCGGCGACGGCGGCGGCGACGGCGCTTGCTGCCGCCCTCGCCCTCGTCGCCGTCGCTTTCGGCGTCGGCGGCTTCCTCGGCCTCTTCGGCGTCCGCTTCGGGCTTTTCGTCCCCGTTGCGGGACTTCTGCCGCTCCTCGGCCTGGTCGTCGTTCTCGGCGGTCTCGTCGCCGCCGTCGGCACCCTTGCCGCGGCCGCGGCCGCGACGGCCCCGGCGACGACGGCGGCGGCTGCCGCCGTCCTCGTCTTCGTCGGTCTCGGTGGCCGCGGTGGTCTCTTCGGCCTCTTCCTCGGCGGCGTCGGGCTCGGGCCGGGTCCGCGACTCCGGGCGGGGCTCCGGCTCCGCGAACGGGTCGGCGGGCTTGCGGGCCGGCTTGGCCGCGGGCTCGGCGGGCTCCGGCGGCAGGAAGACCGGCGACGGCGCGGCGAACACCGGCAGGTGCGCGCGGGTCTTCTGCCGCGGGCGCGGCTTCTCGGCCTCGGCGGCCGGCTGCGGGGCGCGGCCGGTCTGCCCCTGGTCGGGGGCACCGGCGGCGGGCTGCGCGAACGGCTGCCCGGCACTGCCCCGGCCGGCGGGCCGGCGCTGCGCGGCGCCCTCGTCGTCGCCCGCGCCGTCCTGGCCGGCCGGCTGGTCGCTGTTGGGCTCGTCCTGGCCGGCCTCGACCGGCTGCTCACCTTCGGCGGGGGCGAAGGCCTCGGCCACCTTGAGCGCCACGTCCCTGGTCACGCTCGACTGCGCGCTGCGCACGCTTTCCCCCAGCTCGGCGAGCTGGGCGAGAACGTCCCGGCTGTGCTTCTCCAGCAGCTTCGCCAGCGCGTGCACCCGGATCCGGGCGGGCAGGTCGGCCAGCGGGCCGCTCGTGGGTGTGGCGGGATTCCCGCCGGTGTGCTCGGCGGGTGTTTCCGCGTTCGACATGTGTCTCCTCCGCCCCCGGGCGCGTCTGCCGGTTCGCACCGGCAGGGACGCGGCCGCGCAGGGGCCCCTTTCTGTTCGTTCCGCCGTGGTGGTCACCAGCGACGGGAATCCTTGCCCGACGACCGGGCGCCGCACCACCGCATCCGGTGACGCGCAACCCGGTCAAAGGTCTGCTCGGCGCTGTGCGCGGCACTCGCGGCCCCCGGGCCGCCCGCCACGTCGTCCAGCCGCCCGGCTCCCGGGCGGCGACGCGCGTCGTGCTGATTCGTGCACATCACCGGGCCACAACGCCGCAGGCAGCACCTCTCACATGCGCCCCGCGGCCCAGCGGCCACCCCGAGTATCCCACACCGGGTGACTGCTCCGGTGTACTCGGTGCCTCCGCCCACGCCGCCGGGCGCGCCGGGCCGTCCTCCCACCCGCCCCGGCCGGGGGAACTTGGCCGTAGCGCTTGTCCGCCGGGCACCGGGTGGCTACCGTGCGGCTCGGGGTGACCGGGATCTCGCGCGCCGGCACCCGCGGTTCCTGCATCCGGTGGGAGGTCCGGTGTCCCTGCTGGCGCGGCCGCTGCGAGCGGCCGTGTGCACCGTACTGGTGCTTTCGGGATGCGTCACCGCCGGTCCGGCGGCGGCCGACGCGCCCGCCTGCGGCCACGGCCGGGCCCTGCGCTACGTCGTCGCCTTCGACCGCGGCACGGCCGAATCAGCCGCCCGCGCGCAGGTCACGGCCGCGTGCGGCGCCACCACCGTCTACTACCCGCAGATCGCCGTGGCGGTCGCCACCTCGGGCGACCCGGAGTTCGGCGCCCGGATCGGGCTCGACCGGGCGTTCAGCGCCCAGGCCGAGCGGCTGGCCGCGCAGCGCGCCACCGAGGTCAGGCCGCAGCCCGCGCGGGCCACGCTGCCCGTCACCGACCCGGCCCGCGTGCCCACCGCGGACCTGAGCGGGCGGCAGTGGGACATGCGGATGATCAACGCGGGCCGGGCGGCGAGCGGCAGCCGTGACGTCGTCGTCGGCGTCCTCGACTCGGGCATCGACCCGGACCACCCGGACCTGACCGGCGCCCTCGACCGCGACGACTCCGCGGGCTGCCTGACCGGTGCGCCCGACCGGTCGCCGTCGGCCTGGGCGCCGACGACGTCGGTGCACGGCACGCACGTGGCGGGGATCATCGCGGCGGCCGACGACGGGCGCGGGGTGACGGGGGTGGCGCCCGGGGTCCGGGTGGCGTCGGTGAAGGTGATCGACGACCGCGGCTACGCCGACCCGGAGGCCGCGGTGTGCGGCCTGATGTGGGCGGCCTCGCGGCACCTGCGGCTGACGAACAGCAGCTTCTTCGTGAACCCGTGGACACTGTCGTGCATCCGGGGCGACGACCGCGGGGTGGTGCACGAGGTCCTCGCGCGGGCGGTGGAGTACAGCACGTCGGCGGGGACGCTGAACGTCGCGGCGGCGACGAACGAGGCCATCGACCTGACGCCCTCGGCGCGCTCCGGCTCCGCCGGGGCCGGGTCCGGGTGCGAAGCGCTGCCGGCCGGGCTGCGGGACGTCGTCGCGGTGTCCGCCGTCGGCTCTGACCGGGTGAAGGCGGGCTACAGCTCGTACGGGCTGGGCGTGATCGACGTCACGGCCCCCGGCGGGGAAACCGGCGAGTGCGTGCTCTCGACGGTGCCCGGGGGGTACGCGCCGCTGTGCGGGACGTCGATGGCGGCGCCGCACGTCACCGGGGTGCTGGCGCTGCTCGCGTCGGCCTTGCCGAACGCCGGGCCGCGGCAGCTGCGGCGCACGCTGGACGCCCAGGCGATGCCGATGCCCTGCCCGGCCGACTACGACCTCACCGGCGACGGCACCCAGGACGCGTACTGCGCGGGGTACGAGGGGTTCAACGGCTTCTACGGCCACGGGATGGTGGACGCGCGGGCCGCCGCCGTGCCGCGGGGCAAGCCCGACCCGGCCCGCTGAGCCGGACGGCGCTGCTGCGATTCCGGGGTGCTCGGTTGCCGCGAGGGCGCCACCGCGACCGGCCACCGGGGCCACGGCGGGCCGACCGGGAGCGGCGCCGGCTGCCACACCAGCACCCGGCCTCGGCGGGGGCGGCCGGCTCGATCACGTCAGCAGGAGCTTGGCGATCCTCCTCGTCGACGCCCACAGGCCCACCGCGCCCAGGACCGACAAGTAGGCCAGGTTGACGAGCATGCCGCCCGACAGGATGCCCGTCGCCAGGCCGCGCATCAGCTCGATCGCGTGGTACAGCGGGAGGCAGCGGACCAGCCACTGCAGCGGCTCCGGGTACACCGACAGCGGGAAGAACGTCGTCGCGAACAGGAACATCGGCATCAGGCCCAGCGCGATGTAGTCGAACTGGGCCGTCGACTTCAGGTACGTCACCAGTGCCATGCCGATCGCCGAGAAGGCCAGTCCCACCAGCAGGGCCGCCGGGACCATCAGCAGCGCCCACCACGACGCCAGCAGCCCCATGCCCGCCGCGATCGCGAGGAACGCCACCGCGTACACGCCGCCGCGGGTCATCGCCCAGCCGATCTCGCCCAGCGCGATGTCCAGCGGGCCGATCGGGGTCGCCAGCATCGCGTCGTACAGCTTCGCGTAGCGCAGCTTGAAGAACAGGTTGTACGTCGACTCGAAGACGGCGCCGTTCATCGCCGACGTCGCCAGCAGCGCCGGCGCCACGAACGCGACGTAGCCCATCGGGCGGCCGTCCGGGCCCGCCACCTCGGTGACGAGCTTGCCGAACCCGAGCTGGAACGCCAGCAGATAGAGGAACGGCTCGGCCGCGCCGGAGAGGAACATCAGCCAGCTGTTCCAGCTCACCCGCACGGACCGCTCGACGAGCATGCGGGCCCGGCCCGCGTACAGCCCGGGCGGCAGGATCCGCAGCAGCAGCCCGGCCCGCGCCGGCGGGGCTTGGACGCTCACCATCAGACCACCAGCCTCCGGTAGAAGGCCCGGTGCGCGAGCGCCCACCCGGCCGCGAACAATCCCGCGAGCACCGCGAAGTGGCCGAGCATCGCCCAGCCGCCGACCCCGCCGAGGCTCACGCCCCGCGCCAGCTGGGTGCCGTGCCAGAGCGGGGACAGCCAGGCCAGCCAGCGGATGGCGCCCGGCAGCTGGGCGATCGGGAAGAACGTGCCGGAGAACAACGTCATGGGCATCACGACGAACCGGAAGATGATCCCGAACCGCTGGCCTTCGTCGTAGGTCCGGGCCGCCAGCGCGGTGATCGGCGTGGCGCAGGCGAGGCCGGTGACCGTGCCGACGAGGATCACCGGCAGCACACCGGGCCCGGTCCAGGCGCCGAAGAACAGCGCGACGAACGCGTAGATCGCGCCGGCCAGCGTCAACCGCAGCGCCGTCCAGATCAGGTGGCCGCCGAGGACCTGGCCCGGCGACACGGGGGTGGCCGTGACGGCCAGGTAGTCCTTCTGCCACTTGAACCCGGACAGCACGGGGTAGCTCGAATCGCCGACGGCCTGCTGCGCGGCACCGGCGGCGAGCAGGGCGGGCGCGATGTACTGGAGGTAGGACAGGCCACCGGTGACCGCGCCGGGCCGGACCTGGGAGCCGAAGCCGAGCCCCATGGCGGCGAGGAAGAGGACCGGCTGGAGGCCGGTGGAGTACAAAGTGGACACCCAGTGGCGGCGGTACCAGGTCCAGTACCCCTCGACGCGCAGCCAGGCGCCGTGCCACTTGCCGACCACGCGGCCGGTGGATTCGACGGTGGTCATGGCCGCCTCCCGGGAAAGAACCTGCCGACGCGCGGCACGCCGGGGGTCCGGGGGCGCGCCCCCGGGCGGGGGGTGGGGGCCGCGCCCCCACAGAACACACTGGCGAGGGTCATCGGCGAGCGCTCTCCGCGAGCATCGATCTTCCGCATCCCGAGTCAGTCCACCAGCGTCCGGCCGGTCAGCCGCAGGAACACGTCTTCCAGCGAACTGCGCCGCACCAGGCTCGACAGCGGCCGGACCCCGCGGGCGTGCACGTGTTCCAACGCCGCCTCGCCGTCGTCGCTGTAGAGCAGGACCCGGTCCGGCAGGATCTCCACGCGGTCGGCCAGCCCTTCGACCTGCCGGGCCGCCGCGACCTGCTCCCCCGCCGCGAACCGCAGCTCGACCACTTCGCGCGTCGAGTAGCGCTTGATCAGCTCCGCGGGTGAGCCCTCCGCCGCGATGCGGCCGTGGTCCATCACCACGAGCCGGTCGCACAGCTGCTCCGCCTCGTCCATGTAGTGCGTCGTCACGATCAGCGTCGTGCCCTGGGCCTTCAGCCGGAACAGGCGGTCCCACAGCAGGTGCCTGGCCTGCGGGTCGAGCCCGGTGGTCGGCTCGTCGAGCAGCAGCAGCTCCGGGTCGTTGACCAGCGAGCGGGCGATCGTCAGCCGGCGTTTCATGCCGCCCGAGAGGGGGTCGACCTTGTCGCCCGCGCGGTCACCGAGCTGCGCGAACTCCAGCAGCTCGTCCGCCTTGCGCCGGGCCGCCGCCCGCGACAGCCCGAAGTAGCGGCCGTAGATCATCAGGTTCTCCCGGACGGTCAGCTCGACGTCCAGGTTGTCCTGCTGCGGCACGACCCCCAGGCGCGCGCGGATCCGCGGCCCGGCGACCTCCGGATCCAGCCCCAGCACACGGAGGTCACCGTCGGTGCGGGGTGACACGCACGCGATCATCCGCATCGTCGACGACTTGCCCGCGCCGTTCGGGCCGAGGAAGCCGAACGCCTCCCCGCGCCGCACCTCGACGTCGATCCCGCGCACGGCCTCGAACTCGCCGAAGCGCTTCACCAGTGCCTTGGCCTGCACCAGCGCCGGTTCCCGGTCCTCCGATTCGTCCACCCCCCGACCATACGAGCGGGCACCGACAAAAACCGAACGGTTTAGCCGCGCACGGTCACGACCAGCGTCTGCGTCACCCCGTTGACCGTGACCGAAAGCCGTGCGACCCCCGGCCGCAGCGCCGTCAGGACGCCGGAAGCGGGATCGAACGCGACGACGCCCCAGCCGACCGCCCAGTCCGCGCTCACCGGGTACGCCACCGGCACGTCCCGGGTGCCCTGCCGCAGGGAAGCGCGCACGACCACGCGGTCGCCGGGGGCCATCGACGACGGCCCCGAAACCGAAAGCGAGTCGACGTTCGGCCGCGTCTCGAACCGCACCGGCTGGGCCCGGTCGGCCGGGTCGACGCGCAGCAGCGTCCAGCCGACGAACCCGCCGTCGCCGGGCGCGGCGGCGGGTGCCTTGCCCGAGTTGCCGTTGACCAGGTACGGCACGCCGTCCACGCGCGCCAGCGAAAACACGCCCGCGTGCGAAGCCACCGACGCGGCGGGTTTGCCGGACGCCTGCTCGAACCCGGTCAGCCACTGGGTCAGCAGCGTGGCTTCCTTCCGGTCGCCGAGCTGGGAGTTCCCGGTCGGGCTCGGGTCCTTCACCGGGTGGTGCATGGCGACGACCACCCCGCGGACCGACCGGTCGGCGGCCGCGGAGTCCAGCGCGGTGCGCAGCATCCGGACCTGGTCGAACCCGCCCGCGCGCAGCGAGCCGCGCGAGGAGTCCATCAGCACCAGCCGGATGCCGTGCACGTCGACCACCTGGTGCGTGACGCCGAACGCGGCCTGGAAGTTGGCCAGGCCGTTGCCGCCCTCGGCCTCGTGGTTGCCCGGCACGTAGTACCAGGGCACCTTGCCGTCGAGTTCCTCGGTGATGACCTGGCGGGCCAGCACGAAGTCGGGCGCGGTGCCGCGGTCGACGAAGTCGCCGTTGATCAGCACGAGGTCCGGTTTCGCCGCGACGGCTTCCCGCAGCGCCCGCCGCGCCTGGGCGACCAGCGGGCCCGCCGGGTCGTCCGCGGTGAACTGCGCGTCGCTGACGACCGCGACGCGCAGCCCGCCCGCCAGGACGCCGTCGGTGACCAGCGCCGGGTCGCGCGGGGCCGGGTCGGCGGGCACCGCCGTCGTCGGCGCCACCTCGAAGGTCAGGTCGTCGAACACGAGGTGCCCCTCGTACTGCTGGTCCGGCACGTTCTCGACGGCGTAGAAGCGCGCCAGGCGCTGGCCGTCGGGCAGGCCGGCCGGGACCGTGGCCGTGACGTACCGCCAGCCCGTCCAGTCGACGCTCAGCGAGAGGTCCACAATGGACGCCACGTTCGCGGCGTCGCGCAGTTCGGCGCGCAGCCAGGCGCCCTGGCCGTCGCCGTTCACCCACAGCCCGATCTTCTGGGTACCCGAGGGAACCGGCAGCGGCGACGAAGGCGTCACGTAGGCGGCGCGCGTCGCGGTCGTGCCGGTGAGCCGGTAGTCCAGCGCGAGCCCGGCGCCGCCGTCCCGCCCGGGCGCCGCGGACAGCGCCGCGCCGACGACCGCCGGGAACACCGTCGCGCTCCAGCCGGCCGGCCCGTCCAGCGGCGCCGCGACCTGCGGCACCGTGCCGACCGAAGCGGCCAGGTGCGTGGTCAGGCCGGCGGCCGACGCGGTGATCGCCGAAGCACCGGACGCGGTCAGCGCGGTCACTTCGTAGCCGTCGCCCGACGGCTCGACCCGCACGACGGAGTGGTCGTAGTCGAGCTTGACGTCGTCGGGCTCCAGCCAGGTGCCGTAGCCGTCCGCGTCGTAGCCGTAGACCTTGAACGTGCTCTTCGCGCCCGCCGCCGACAGCGCGACCTGCTCGGTGCTCGTGCCGAGCCGGACCGCCTTGCCCAGCACGGAAAGCGTCGTCTTCCCGGACGCGCGCCCGGAGCGCGCCAAGACGTCGACGCTGCCCGCTCCGTGGCCCGTGACGACGCCGTGGGTCACGGTGGCCCGCCGCGGGTCGGAGGTGCTCCAGCGCGGGTCGGCGGCGACGGCGGCGCCCGTTTCGTCGTGACCGTCGGCGACCAGGTGCCGGGTCAGGCCGGTCAGCACGCGGCTCGCGTCGCCGGTCGCCACGGCGGGCGCCGGGGAGAACGCCGTGAGCCTGCCGCTGCCGGGGACGGTCCCGAAGCCGATCCCGTTGGGCACCAGGCGTTCCCCGCCGTCGGACGGCGCGTTGCGGACGCTCGGCGCGGCTTCGCCCTCGTTGCGCGCCAGGAGTGTCGACGAGCCGCCGCCGTCGAGGTTGATCGCGTCGTCGGCGCCGAGGCTCTTCAGGTGCCGCGCCAGTTCCAGCTCGGTCATCCCGCGGCTGTCGGCCTGCCGGCCGTCCACAGTGGCCAGCCACATCTTCCGGCCGTCGGCCGAGAAGCCGACCGCGGTCCGCGGGTGCATGGCCACGTTGTCGACCGGCTGCACGACGCCGTCGCGGAGCAGGACCTCGTTGCCGCCCACGGCGACCGCGATCTTCCCGGCGTCCGAGCGCGGCGCGTACGTGACGCCCACCGGGTCACCCGGTTTGAGCGACGCGAGGGCGTCCGCTCCCGCTTCGCGGGCCAGGAGCAGCGTCGTGCCCGCCGCGATCGGGCCGGCCGCGGGCTGCTCGCGCGTGGCGGTCACGACGCCGCCGCGCAGCTCGACCTCGCGCACCCGGGACGCTCCGGCCACCGAGGTCGCGCGGCCGGACGCACCCCACAACGGCGTGTAGACGCCGATCGCGTCGGTACCGAGGACCGGGCTGTTGAAGTTCGTCGCCTTCACCGTGCCGCCGGGCAGCGTCACGGTCGCTTCGAGGAAGACCGAAGCCAGCTGCGCCTTGCCTGCTTCGGTGATCGACGCGGTGAGGTTGTGGCCGGCGGCGGGCGCGGTCTGCAGTTCGCCGCGGTCGATGCCGACGCCGATCGGCGCGCCGGTGGCGATGATGTCGAAGAAGTCGCCGTTGACGCCGGCCACCGCGCCGGTGCGCGCGAGCTGCTGCGAAAGCGGCGTCCGCGCGGAGACCGTGCCGGGGCTGAGGTACGTCGGCTTGAGGACCTTGCTGCCCAGGTCGACGGCAAGGGTGTCGCCGCGGATCCAGCCGGCCGGGTCGAACCGGTCGAACTGGGTGAGGTTCAGCCCGGGCGCGACCTCGGTGGTCGCGCTGCCGGTGACGAGCCCGTCGTCGGGATCCGCGGCGGCGAAGGTGGTCGCGCCTTCGCGCGCCGAAGACGCGGCGGGCGCGGCCTCGACCGGCGGCGTGCCGAGCGGCGCTTTCAGCGGGTCGGCGTGGGCGGGGACGACGAACGCCGTCGCGAACAGGGCGGCGAGCGGCAGCACCGCGTGTGACTTCTTCACCAGGTACCCCAGTAGCGAGTGAGAGTGAGCCGGACCAGCACAGCGCAGCGGCACGGCCGGGGGAAGACTTCCCGGTGAACGCCGCCTGAATGGTCTAGAACAGCTACCGGGTCAGGCGGTGAAAGGGGCTTTGAGGAGCTGGTCGGCGATCGCGGTGTCACCGCTGACGGCCGGTGGCGTCGCCGTTCGCTTCCACAGGTGCAGCAGGAGATCCCGGGCCGTCGCTTCGGCGGTCGCGGCGGGTTCGGCGGCCGGGCCGAGCGCGGGCGGTTCGCCCGGGTGCAGCGTCCAGACGTCGCCGGTGTCGGTGGCGCGCAGCGCGAGGGGCGCGGTCAGCGACGGCGCGGGGTGCCAGCGGGTGACGCGCGGGAGCCAGGCGGTCAGGAGCTCGTCGACGCCGTCCGCGGCCACGGCCGGGTCGAGCACGTGGTCGCTGCCCGAGTCGGCGAGGTGGACGGCGGTTTCGTGGACCTGGCGGCGGAACCAGAACGCCTTGGTCTTCTCGGTGCCGCCGAAGTGCCAGCACCGGTCTTCGGGAACGGCCTCCTCGAGGGCGTCGAGGAGCAGCTGAGCGCTTTCGGCGTACCAGGAGGCCAGGTCGGCGCCCGGGGGCTGCTCGAAGTCCTGGCTCTGGGGTTCGCCGGTGGTGACGACGGTGGCGGCCCAGCGGTGCACGTTCCCCAGGTGGGTGCCGAGGTCGGCCAGCGTCCAGCCGGCGCAGTCGGGCACCTTCGCGGCCTGGTCGCCCGCGCGCAGGCGGGCGGCGAACGCGTCGGTCAGTTCCCGCAGCACCGGCAGGTACTCGCGGGCGGGGAACGGCATGGTCGTCATCGGGTCTCCCCAGGAGAACCGGGGCCGCGCGGCGGGCGCGGCCCCGGTGCCGGTCACAGGTCGGGGAACCAGAGCTTCAGCTCGCGCTCGGCCGACTCCGGGGAGTCCGAGCCGTGCACCAGGTTGTACTGGGTCTCCAGCGCGAAGTCACCGCGGATGGTGCCCGGGGTGGCCTTCTCGACCGGGTCGGTGCCGCCGGCCAGCTGGCGGAACGCGGCGATGGCGCGCGGGCCTTCGACGGCGAGCGCGACCAGCGGGCCCGACGTGATGAACTCGAGCAGGTCGCCGAAGAACGGACGCTCCTTGTGCTCGGCGTAGTGCTCCTCGGCGAGCGCCTGCGGAACGGTCCGCAGCTCGAGGGCGGCGAGCTTCAGGCCCTTGCGCTCGATGCGCGAGACGACCTCGCCGACGAGGCCGCGCGCGACGCCATCGGGCTTGACGAGGACCAGCGTGCGTTCAGTCACGACGGTGTTTTCTCCTTGGTGCGGTGTGGGTCGGTGCGCGTGAGCGTAGCCGACCTCGGTCAGCGGCCCTGCGGGTGCAGCTTCTTCGACCACAGCGAAGCCCCGGTGGCATCCCGCAGGTCGACCGTCAGGTCGCCGCTCGCGCCGTCGATGTTCAGCTCGCCGAAGTGCTGGAAGCCGTCGATCGGGGCCGTGTTCGCCGCCGGCGGGGCGTGCACGAACACCGCCTCCGGGCCGAACGTCGGGTCCAGCTGGTTCGGGCCGAACGCGCCCGCGTTCAGCGGCCCGGACACGAACTCCCAGAACGGGTCGAAGTCCTGGAACGCCGCCCGCTCGGGCGAATAGTGGTGCGCCGCCGTGTAGTGGACGTCCGCCGTCAGCCAGACCACGTTGCGGACGCGGCGGCGCTGGATCTCGCGCAGCACCCACGCCAGTTCCGTCTCCCGGCCGCCCGGCGCGCCCGGGAGGTTGTTCGCCACCGCTTCGATCGCCGTGCCGTCCGGGACGACCAGGCCCAGCGGCATGTCCGCCTGGACGATCTTCCACGTCGCCGTGCTGCGGCCGAGCGCGTCGGCCAGCCAGCGGGCCTGCCGGTCGCCGAGGATGTAGCCCGGCTTCGTCTGGTCCGCGGTGTTCGCGTTGCGGTAGGTCCGCATGTCCAGCACGAAGATCTCGGCGCGGGAGCCGTACTGGAAACTCCGGTAGACGCGGCCGTCGACCGCCTGACGCGAGTCGATCGGGTGCCACTCGTGGAACGCCTGGTACGCCCGCGGCGCGAGGACGTCGACGCGCTTCTCCGTGTACGCCGGGTTGTCGAGGATCTTGCCCGGGTACCAGTTGTTGAGGACCTCGTGGTCGTCCCACTGGACGTACGAAGGCACCTGGGCCGCGAACCGGCGGAAGTTCTCGTCCAGGCGGTTGTACGCGTGCTGGCCTCGGAACTCGTCGAGCGTCTCGGCGACCTTCGACTTCTCCGGCGTGACGACGTTGCGCCACGTGCGGCCGCCGGGCAGGGTGACCGTCTCCGTCAGCGGGCCGTCGGAGTACACCGTGTCGCCGCTGTGCAGGAACAGGTCCGGGCGGCGGGCCGCCATCGCCGAAAAGATCGTCATGCCGCCCAGGGCCGGGTTGATGCCCCAGTTCTGCCCGACGACGTCGCCCGACCACACGATCCGGGTGTCGCGGCGGCCCACCGGTGCGGTGGCGAACCGGCCGGTCAGCGGCTCGCTCGTGGCGCGCCCGTCGAGGGACTCCGCCGTGACGCGGTAGTGGTACTCGGTACCGGGCGCGAGGCCGGCGACGCGGACCTGCCCGGTTCCCCCGGTCGCCGGGCCGGCGAGCGGGCCCGGGATGCGGCGCGCGTGCCGGAAGGAGGGGTCACGCGCGATTTCGACGCACAGCCGCGAGGGCCGGTCGGCCCGCGACCAGACGATCGCCGAGCCGGGCGTGACGTCGCCGGAGGAGACGCCGTGGGTGAGCACGGGCCGGCCGGCGCGCACGAGCGGCGTCGCGGCGAACGCCGTCGAGGGCAGCACCAGACTGGCGGCGGCGCCGGTGAGACCGGCCTTGAGCAGGGAACGGCGAGAGTGGGTCATGCGCGGTTTCTATCCCGCCCCGGCCAACGCCGGTTTGCGCGCGGGTGAACGAATCCCCGGGTTTTCCCCCATGTCCGGGCGTCGTCGCCATCGGTAGCGTGGCGATCACGACAAGGGGGTCAGATGAGTCCATTCCGGAAAACCCTGGCGGTTCTGACAGCGGCACTCACCATCACCACACTGGGGACAGCCGTCGCGGAAGCCGGTCAAGGGAAAGCCGTTCTCCGCTACACCGAGCACGGCATCCCGCACATCGTCGCGAAGGATTTCGCCGGCCTCGGCTACGGGTACGGCTACGCGGCGGCGACCGACAACGTCTGCGAGCTCGCGAACATCTACCTGACG
The DNA here is from genome assembly GCF_053605345.1 of Amycolatopsis sp. NPDC003865. Lineage (NCBI taxonomy): Bacteria > Bacillati > Actinomycetota > Actinomycetes > Pseudonocardiales > Pseudonocardiaceae > Amycolatopsis > Amycolatopsis sp. NPDC003865. The sequence continues at coordinate 175,680 of NZ_JBSGJA010000005.1, forward strand.
GTGAGCGCGCAGCGATCGAAGTACCTCGGCCCGGACGGCGACGGCTACCCGTCGCTGTCCGAAGCGGCGAACAACCTCCACAGCGACCTGTTCTTCCAGCGGATCAACGACTCCGGCGTCGTCGACCGGCTGGCCGCGCAGCCCGCGCCGCAGGGACCGCGGCCGGAGGTCCGGCAGATCGTTTCCGGGTACGTCGAGGGGTTCAACGCCTACCTCGCCCGCACCGGCCGGTCCGGCATCTCCGACCCGGCCTGCCGCGGCGCGGACTGGGTCCGCCCGATCACCGAGCAGGACTTCTACCGGCACTTCTACGCCATCGCGATCACCGGCGGCCAGGGCGTGGTGACCGAAAGCCTGTTCGCCGCACCGCCTTCCGGCACGACACCGGCGCCGGGCACGGCCGGTCAGCTTTCCGGCCAGGTGAAGAAGGCGCTGACCGGCAGCGGGCTGGGCAGCAACGGCATCGCGATCGGCGCCGACTCCACCGCGGCGGGCAAGGGCAGTGTCCTGCTCGGCAACCCGCACTACCCCTGGCAGGCGGGCCGCCGGTTCTGGCAGAGCCAGCTGACCATCCCCGGCCGGTTCGACGTCGCCGGCGCGAGCCTGCTGGGCATGCCGTTCGTGCAGATCGGGCACACCGCCGACGCGGCGTGGACGCACACGGTGTCCACGCCGGTCACGTTCGGCCTCTTCGAGGTGCCGCTGACGCCCGGCGACCCGACGACCTACCTCGTCGACGGCAAGGCCGAGAAGATGACGTCCCAGGTCGTCACGGTCCGGGTGCGCCAGGCCGACGGCTCGGTGCAGCCGGTGAGCCGGACGTTCTGGTCGACGCGGTACGGGCCGGTGATGAACGACTTCCAGGGCGTGCCGCTGCCGTGGTCGGCGAAGTCGGCGTATGCGGTGCGAGACGCCAACGCGACGAACCTGCGCGGGCTCAACACGTGGTTCGAGCTGGACCAGGCCCGCGGCACGGGCGACATCGTCCGGACGCTGAGCCGCACGCAGGGTGTCCCGTGGGTCAACACGATCGCCACCGACCGGGCCGGCAACGCGCTCTACGCCGACATCCAGGTCGTCCCGCACGTCACCGACGAGCTGGCGAAGACGTGCAGCACCCCGCTGGGGCAGGGGACGTTCCAGCAGGTTGGACTGGCCATTTTGGACGGTTCGAAGTCGGCGTGCCGGTGGGGCTCCGACCCGGGCGCGATCGAGCCGGGCATCTTCGCCCCGTCGCGGCTGCCGCAGCAGCAAAGCCGTGACTACGAGCTGAACGCCAACGACAGCGCCTGGCTGGCGAACGCGAAGGCGCCGATCACGGGGTACCCGCACATCGTCGGCGACATCGGCACCGAACGCTCGCCGCGCACGCGGGAAGCGTTGCTGACGGCCGAAAAGGGCGGCTTCACGACGGACTCGATGAAGAAGATGCTGTTCACCGACCACAGCCTGTTCGCCGACCTCACGGCGGCGGACCTGGCGAAGCTGTGCGCGTCCTTCCCCGGTGGGCAGGCACCGTCGTCAGCCGGTCCGGTGCCGGTCGGGCCGGCCTGCGACGCGCTGGCCGGATGGGACCACACGTACTCGCTCGACAGCCGGGGTTCGCTGCTGTTCCAGCGGTTCGCGGCCAGGCTGGGGAACGTGGACCGGTTCACCGTGCCGTTCGACCCGAAGGCGCCGCTGACCACGCCGAACACGCTCAACGTGGGCAATGCCGACGTCCAGAAGGCGTTCGGGGACGCGCTCGTGGAGCTGCGCACGGCCGGGCTGGCTCCCGACGCGCGGCTGCGGGACGGGCAAGCGGTGACGCGCACCGGCGAACGCATCCCGATCCACGGCGCCCAGGGCTTCCTCGGCGTGCTCAACGTGATGACGCCGGTGTGGGATCCGGCGCGCGGGAACGTCGAGGTGGCCCACGGGACGAGTTACGTCCAGGTGGTCGGGTTCCGCGGGAACGCGTGCCCGGACTCCTCGACGTTGCTGACGTATTCGCAGTCGGCGAACCCGAGGTCGCCGTACTTCAGCGACCAGACGAAGCTCTACAGCCGGGGTGAGTGGGTGAAGGAACGCTTCTGCGAAGCCGACATCCTGCGCTCCCCCGCGCTGCGGGTGGTCGTCCTGCGCTGACGTCCCGGCGGAGGCGGGCGCTCAGCCGCCCGTCTCCGCCGCCAACGCGCGCAGGCCGGCGAAGGCCTCGTCGAGGTGTTCGCCCAGGCCGCGGTCCGGTTCTTCGATCCAGGCGCCGGCCGCGTGGTGGAACGTCACCCAGCCGACGTGGGCGGCCAGCGCGGCGAGCCGGTCGGCCACCCCACGCGCGCGCAGCGCCGCCGCCAGCGCGTCGCTCATCGCCGCGGCCTTGGCCAGGTCGCGTTCCCGCAGCGCCGGCGTCGCGGCGATGACCGCCAGCCGCGGTTCGGCGAACGGCCGGTTGCCCTCCACGATCCGCCCGGCCTTCCGGAAGGCGCGGACCAGGACTTCGAACGGCGGCAGGCCTTCGGGAGCGTCGGCCACCGAAGCCGTCAGGTCCGCGCGGAGGGCGGCTTCGCCGTCGAACAGCACTTCGCGCTTGTCCGGGAAGTGCCGGAAGAACGTGCGTTCGGTGACGCCGGCCCGCGCCGCGATCTCGGCGGTGGTGGTCCGGTCGAAGCCCCGCTCGGCGTACAGCTCCAGCGCCGCCTGCTGAAGGCGGCGACGCGCTTCTTCTCCACTGCGTGGCACCCCGACAGCTTACCCGTAGCGACAGTCACTGACACTACGCGGTACAGTTCGTAGCGTCAGTCACTGTCGCTACGCGGGAGAGTCCCATTCACGTCTTCATCACCGGCGGGTCCGGCTTGACCGGCCCCGCCGTCGTCACCGAGCTGATCGCGGCCGGGCACACCGTCACCGGCCTGGCCCGGTCCGACGCGGCCGCCGCCCGGCTCGAGTCGCTCGGCGCCACGCCGCACTCCGGCTCGCTCGACGACCTCGGCAGCCTGCGCGCCGGCGCCGAAGCCGCCGACGGGGTCGTGCACATGGCCTTCGGCGGCGACTTCACCGACCTGGCCGACATGACCCGCCGCGACCGGACGGCCATCGAGACGCTCGGCGAGGTCCTGACCGGGTCCGGCAGGCCCTTCGTGAGCACGTCCGGCACGCTGGTCATGCCCGCCGGCCGCGAGAGCACCGAGCGGGACGAGCCCGACACGGCCGGGCTCGCCGCCTTCCGAATCGCGGGCGAACGGGCCTGCCTGGACTCCGCCGGGCGCGGCGTGCGGGCGAGCGTGGTCCGGCTCGCGCCGACCGTCCACGGCCCCGGCGACCGCGGTTTCCTCGCCTGGTTCGTGGACACCGCGCGCAAGACCGGGCAGTCGGCCTACGTGGGCGACGGTGCCAACCGCTGGCCCGCGGTGCACCGGCTCGACGCGGCGGTCGTGTTCCGCCTCGCGCTGGAAGAAGCTCCGGCGGGCAGCGTGCTGCACGCGACCGCCGAGAACGTGCCGTTCCGGAGCATCGCCGAGACGGTCGGACGCGGGCTCGGCCTGCCCGTCGTCTCGCTGACGCCGGAGGAGGCCGCCGGGCACTTCGTCAGCCCGTTCATCGCCAAGGCCTACGGCACCGACGCACCCGTCTCCAGCGCGGCCACGCGGGAGCTGCTCGGCTGGTCACCGCACCACCCGGCGCTGCTCGAGGACATCGCGAACGGCGATTACCTCGCGTAGGAGGTCAGGGCTGGGGTTGCTGCTGGCTCGCGAGGGTGCCGGCGGCCATGCGGCGGGCGACGTCCTTGCGCAGCCACAGCAGCCACAGCCAGACCGCCAGGAAGAGCACGCCCAGCACCGCGATCGCGGGCAGCCAGAACACCAGCGCGATCAGCACGACCTGCAGGCCGAGGATGACCGGCACCGCCCACGGCCGCTTGACGAACCCGCAGGTCACGATGAGCAGGACGGCCACCGCGATGACCGTCCAGCCGGTGCCCGTGCTGATCCCGCCGCCCAGCTTGTTGACCACCGGCAGCGCGAGGGCAACCGTGATCGCTTCCATGATCAGGGTCCCGGACATCACGCCGCGGAAGCCCTTCATCGGGTCCTTGGGCTTGGGCGTCTCGTTCGACGTCACGCCGGCTCCTTCCCGAACAGGGTGCGCGCCTCGCCGGCGGTGACCACCGAGCCGGTGACCAGGACGCCGCCGCCGGACAGCGGCTCTTCGGGGTCGTCGCTGGTCTCCACCAGCGCGATCGCGGTCTCGATCGCCGTCTCCAGGTCGGTTTCGGCGACCACGCGCTCCTCGCCGAAGATCGAGATCGCCAGCTGGTTCAGCTCCTCCAGGGGCATCGCGCGCGGCGACGAGTTGCGCGTCACGACGATGTCGGACACCACCGGCTCCAGCGCGTCGAGGATGCCGTGCGCGTCCTTCTCGGCCATCACGCCGACCACCGCGACCAGACGGCGGAAGGCGAACTCCTCGGCCACGGTCGCGGCCAGCGCGCGGGCGCCGTGCGGGTTGTGCGCCGCGTCGAGCATGACCGCCGGCGCGGCCCGGACGCGCTCGAGCCGGCCCGGCGTCTCGACCTCCGCGAACGCCTCGCGGACGGCCTCGACGACCAGCTGCTTGTCCTTGCCCGCGCCGAAGAACGCCTCGACCGCGGCGAGCGCCAGCGCGGCGTTCGCGGCCTGGTGGGCGCCGTGCAACGGCAGGAAGACCTCGTCGTAGACCCCGCCGAGGCCCTGCAGCTTGAGCAGCTGCCCGCCGACGGCGATCTCGCGCTCCAGCACGCCGAACTCGCTGCCCGCGCGGGCGACCGCGGCGTCGACCTCGACGGCCCGTGCCAAGAGCACCTTCAGCACCTCGGGGTCCTGCTCGGCGATGACCGCGACCGAGCCGGGCTTGATGATGCCCGCCTTCTCCTTGGCCGCGCTGACCGCGTCGGGGCCCAGGTACTCGACGTGGTCGAGGCCGATCGGCGTGATGACGGCGACGTCGGCGTCCGCGACGTTCGTGGCGTCCCAGGCGCCGCCCAGGCCCGCTTCGAGCACCGCGGCCTCCACCGGCGCGTCGGCGAACGCCGCGAACGCCATCCCGGTGAGGATTTCGAACTTGCTCATCTCGACGCCGTCCGCGGCGGCACCGTCCACCATGGACACGTACGGCGCGATGTCGTGCCACAGCTCGGCGTAGCGCGCGGCGGAGATCGGCTGCCCGTCGAGCGCGATCCGCTCGGTGACCAGCTGCAGGTGCGGGCTCGTGTAGCGGCCGACGCGCAGGCCCATCCGGGTCAGCAGCGCGTCGATCATCCGGGCCGTGGAGCCCTTGCCGTTCGTGCCGGCGACGTGCAGCACCGGGTAGCCCTTGTTCGGCTCGCCCAGCAGCTGCGTCAGCGCGGAGATCCGGGTCAGCGACGGCTCGATCTTCGTCTCCGGCCAGCGCTGGTTCAGCTCGGCTTCGACGGCCAGCAGCTCGCGCCGCGCTTCGGGCCCGTTCGGGTCGCCGTACACCGCGGTTTCGCCCTGGTCGTCGAGTTCGTGCAGCTCGGCGTCCTCGGGGACGGTCAGGTCCGGCACCGGGCCGGTGGCGAGGTTGTCGCCGAGCTGGCCGACCCCGCCGATGCCGCCGCGCGCGCCGCCGCCCGCTTCGAACGCGGTGTCGCGGACGTCCAGCTCCGGGTCGTGGTCGTCGGACTCCTCGTACCCCGACGTCCCCAGTTCGTCGACGCCCGCGAAGCTGTCGAGATCCGACAGGTCCGGCTTGCGACCTGTCTCATCCTGCGGCACTGCATCTCCTCCGGCCTGGGGTTTTCGGCTTGCCTTGCGAGTCTACGTGCGGGCGCGGTGGCACTCTCGACGCATGCCGTTCAACCACAACGACCACTACCACCCGCTGCTGCTGGACCACCTGCCGCCGGGGCCGGGGCTCGCGCTGGACGTCGGGTGCGGCACCGGCCGGTTCGCGCGGCGGCTGGCCGCGACCGGCATGGCGGTGGAGGCGGTCGACGTCTCCGCGGCGATGGTCCAGGCGGCCGCGGGCCTCGGGTCGCCCGGACCGGGCGAGATCGTCTACCGGCAGGCCGACGTCACCACCGATCCCCTGCCCGAGGCGCACTACGACTTCATCTCGTGCCTGGCGTCGCTGCACCACATGCCGGTCGAGACGCTCGCCAAGCTGCGCCGCGCGCTGGTGCCGGGCGGCGTGCTCGTGGTGCTCGGCCTGGCCCGGCCCAGCACGCCGGCGGACTGGGCGCTGGCGATCGCGGCGGTGCCGGTCAACGCGCTCGCGAAGCTGGTCGTCTACGCCGGTGAGCGGCTGAACGGCGGCGCGGAGGACGGCCCGAAGGCCCCGGTCGTCGACGACTTCCCGACGATGGCCGAGGTGCGGCGCGAAGCGGCCCGGCTGCTGCCTGGGAGCACGGTCCGGCCGTTGCTGTTCTGGCGCACGCTGGTCACTTACCGTGAGCGTGGCGACGGTGACCCCACCGCGGGGTGAAGTTCATCCCCGTCGCCGCCCGAGGCTCGCTAGATGTGGAGGCAGCGTTTCCACCAGCGAGAACGGGGTCTTCTTCATGCGCATCACCCGGCTGCTCACCGCCGTCGTCTCGGCAGCCATCCTGCTGCCGGCGTCGGCCACGGTGGCGTCTCCGGCGTCCGCGGCGACCGTCGGCAGCTACGTCGCCCTCGGCGACTCCTACACCTCCGGGCCGTTCATCCCCACCCAGCGGCTCGACCCGCTGGGCTGCGGGCGGTCCACCGCGAACTACCCGTCGGTGCTGGCCGCGGCGCTGCACGCCGGCCGGTTCACCGACGTCAGCTGCGCCGGCGCGGACACCACGAACATGACCCGGCCGCAGGGCGTGCCGTTCAACGGGACCAACCCGCCGCAGCTGGGCGCGCTGCGGATCGACACCGACCTGGTCACCCTCGGCATCGGCGGCAACGACTACGGCGTGTTCGGCAGCCTGACCTCGACGTGCCCCGGCCTGCGGGCGAGCGACCCGACGGGCAACCCCTGCGAGGAGCACTTCACCGGCTCGGTCACCTCGGTGATCGACAACATCGAGCCACGGGTGGAGGCGGTGCTCGCCGCCATCCACGAGCGTTCGCCGAACGCGCGGGTCCTCGTGGTCGGCTACCCGCGGATCGCGCCGGAGAAGGGCTACTGCCCGGACGTGCTGCCGTTCGCCGACGGCGACTACGCGTGGCTGAACAGCGTCGAGGAGAAGCTGAACGGCGCGCTGTCCGACGCCGCGGACGCCGACGGCAAGGCGGAGTTCGTCGACACGTTCGGCCCGTCCCGCGGCCACGACGCGTGCGCGCGCGGCGGCTCGGCGTGGATCAACGGGAAGGACCAGAACATCTTCGAGGCAGCGGCGTACCACCCGCTCAAGGCGGGGATGGCGGGCGTGGCGGCGGTCGTGCTCAAGGCGTTGCGCTGAGGAACTCCAGCACCAGCCGGGCGAACTCGTCCGGCAGCTCGGCCGGGGCACCGTGCCCCGCGTCGATCTCGGCGGCGCGCGCGTCCGGGATCGCGGCGACCAGCTCCTGCTGCTGTTCTGCCGTGATCAGCCGGTCGTGCGCGCTGCCGAGGACCAGCACCCGCGCGGTGATCTTCCCCAGGACCGGGCGGAGGTCGACCGCGCGGTCGGCTTCGATCTGGCGGGCCGTCCCGGGCTGGATCGCCGCCTCGAGCGTCTTGACGAGCTGTTCGTTGCTCTCGGCGGTCGCCTGGTCCCAGTAGCGCGGGCCGAACGCCATCAGCGGCAGCATGCGGGCGAAGGTCCCCGTCCCGAGCAGGTCCAGCCAGTAGCGGAACTCGGCGTCCTGCCGCGTGTCGGTCGCGGGCCACGCGGCGTGCAGCACCGCTTTCCGGACGCGCTCCGGACGGGTGCCGGCCAGGTGGGCCGCGACCACCGCGCCGAGGGAGTGCCCGACGACGTCGGCTTCTCGTGCGCCGGCGTGGTCCAAGACGGCTTCGGCCTGGGCGGCCAGGGCTTCGACGGTGATCGGGCCGCCACCGTCGGTGGTCCGGCCGGAGCCGGGGAAGTCGGGGGCCAGGACGGTTCGGCGCTGTCCGGCTTGTCCGGTGAGGTGTGCCCACTGCTCCCGGGAGGCGGCGGTGCCGTGCAGGAGGAGCAGGGCAGGGCCGTCACCGGTCCGGTCGTAGTGGACGACGGTGTCTTCGAGCGTCACTTCGGGCATGGGTCAGGCGACCTCGCGGAGGGCGGCGGTGAACGCGCGCGGGTCTTCCTGGTGCGGGATGTGGCCACAGCCGTCGAGGACCCGCACTTTCGCGCCGGGCGTCCGCGCCGCGCACTCCCGCGCGACTTCGAGGGGGATCTGGGTGTCGAGTTCGCCGTGCAGGTAGGTGATCGGCACCTTCAGGTCCTTCAGCCGGGGCCGCGGGTCGTAGGTGGTGATCCCGGTGAGGTGGGCGTCGATGTGGACGCCGGAGTCGAGCAGCTGGCGGACGGTCCAGTCGACGAGCGCGGGCGAGGCCTTCGGGCCGAACCAGCCGGGCACCCAGCCGGCGACGGTGCCGAAGCGGTCGTCGACGAGCTTCGTCAGCAGGTCCCGCACGGTTTCGCGCATGCCGGTGCTGGGCCAGTAACCGGGGCTGTCGACGGCGACGACCTGGTCGACGAGCTCCGGGCGGGCGAGGGCGAGTTCGGTGGCGAAGACGCCGGCGATGCTGGAGCCGACGACGGTGGGTTGTGTTTCCAGCGTTTCGATCACCGCGGCGAGGTCTTCGACGACACCGGCGACGGAGTTGCCGTCGAGCGGCCGGTCCGAGCGGCCGCAACCGCGCCAGTCGAGGGTGATGACGCGGTGGTCGCGCACGAGATCGGGCAGGCAGGCCTGCCAGACGCGGCCGTTGGCGCCCCAGCCGTGCAGGAGCAGCAGGGCCGGGCCGGTGCCGGCGTCCTCGTAGTAGAGCCGGGTGTCGTTCACTGTCGTGTAAGGCATGTCCCGAGCTTGCTGCGCTGTTCCGGCGTGATCGAGGAGCGGTCCGCTCGTACACTCATCACGAAAGCTGATGAATGAGGTGGGGCCGGTGGAGCTGCGGCAGCTGAGGTACTTCGTGGCGGTGGCGGAGGAGCTGCACTTCGGCCGCGCGGCGGAGCGGCTGCACATCGTCCAGCCGGCGGTGAGCCAGCAGGTGCGCCGGCTGGAGCGCTCGCTGGGGGTGGAACTGCTCCGGCGCACGACGCGGTCGGTTGTCCTGTCGGAGGCCGGGCACCGGTTCCTGCCGCACGCGCGGGCGGTGCTGTCGGCGGCCGACCGGGCGGCGGATGCGGTGCTGGAGTTCCGGCCGTCCGGGTCATCGGTCCGCCTGGGGACCAGCGAGGGGCTGGGTGATCGGCTGGACGTGGTGTTGGGGGCGTTCTCGCGGCTGGCGCCTTCGGCTTCGCTGGAGTTGGTGCACGCGCCCACTTCTCAGCGGCTGGAGCGGGTCCGGGACGGTTCTTTGGACGCGACCATCGTGCGGGGTTCGTGGCCTTCGTCCGGGCTCGACTTCACTCCTTTGTGGATGGACGAGGTCCTGGTCGCGTTGCCTGCTTCTCATCCGTTGGCCGCTTCCGATGCGGTTTCTTTTGCTTCGCTGGCTTCGCTTCCCGTGCGGTTGAGCCCGCCTTCGCGGAACCGGCCGCTGTTCGAGCTGGTGGTGTCCTGTTGCCGTTCGGCGGGGTTCGAACCGGTGCTGGGTCCGGATTTCACGACGGCTCAGGACACGTTGGGGACATTGGGCTTCGGGCGTCCACACTGGACTGTGTTCTACCGGGCACACGCCAATTTGCTGCCGGTGCCGGGGGTGGTGTTCCGGCCGCTTCGCGACCCTGTGCCGCGGATGCAGACGTACTTGGCGACCCCGGCCGAGCGGAGGGTGACCCCGGAGGTGGTGGCGTTGATCGAAGCGGCACGAACCGTCGAGGCCGGCTGAGCAGCCCCGTCTCAAACATTACCGGAGGGGTACGACAAAGCCCGGCGCTCCGCGAGGGAGCGCCGGGCTTCGGCCGTCGACCTCAGGAAGCCGGCAGGGCGGCCAAGCGGGCCGTGATGCGGTCGATGTCCGACACCGCCGTTTCCCTGCGCAGCTTGATCTTGTCGACCACGTGCTCCGGGGCCTTCGCGATGAACGCCTCGTTGCCCAGCTTGGCCTCCGTCTGGGTCAGCTCCTTCCGCGCCGCCGCCAGGTCCTTCTCCAGGCGCTTGCGCTCCGCCGCCACGTCGACCGTGCCCGACAGGTCCAGCTCCACCGTCACCACGCCGTCCGCCAATGCCACCTCCAGGGACGCACTGACCGCGAACTCGTCCGACGGCTCCGTCAAGCGGACCAGAGAGCGGACCGCCTCCTCGTGGCCGCCCGCGTAGCCCGCCAAGCGGGCCGCCACCTTCTGGCCCGGCTTCAGGCCCTGGTCCGCGCGGAAGCGGCGGATCTCCGTCACCAGCTTCTGGACGTCCGCGATCCGCGCGTCCGCCACCGCGTCCGCGTAGCCCTCGAACGGCACCGGCCACGACGCGACCACCAGCGATTCGCCGCCGGTCAACGCCGTCCAGAGCTTTTCGGTGATGAACGGGATGAACGGGTGCAGCAGCCGCAGCACCGTGTCGAGCACGTGCCCCAGCACCGATCGCGTTGCCGCGACGCGCGCGTCATCTCCTTGGTACAGCTGGACCTTCGCCAGCTCCAGGTACCAGTCGCACAGCTCGTTCCACGTGAACTGGTAGAGCGCGCCCGCCACCTTCGCGAACTGGAAGTCCTCGAACAGGCCGTCCACTTCGGACACCAAGGCGCTCAGCCGCCCGAGGATCCAGCGGTCCGCCTCCGTCAAAGCAGAAGCGTCGGGCAACGGCGAAGCGACCGAAGCCCCGTTCATCATCGCGAACTTGGTCGCGTTCCACAGCTTCGTGCAGAAGTTGCGGGAGCCCGCCGCCCACTCGTCGGCGAGCGCCATGTCCGCGCCCGGGTTCGCGCCGCGGGCCAGGGTGAACCGCGTGGCGTCCGCGCCGTACGCGTCCATCCACTCCAGCGGGTCGATCACGTTGCCGCGCGACTTCGACATCTTCTTGCCGTTCGCGTCCCGGATCAGGCCGTGCAGGTACACGTGGTCGAAGGGCTGCGACCCCTTCATCTGGTGGACGCCGAACATCATCATCCGGACGACCCAGAAGAACAGGATGTCGTAGCCCGTCGAGAGCACGCTCGTCGGGTAGAACTTGGCCAGGTCTTCCGACGGCGACGGCCAGCCCAGCGTCGACATCGGCCACAGGCCCGACGAGAACCACGTGTCGAGCACGTCCGGGTCCTGCGTCCAGCCCTCGCCCGACGGCGGCTGCTCGTCCGGGCCCACGCACACGACCTCGCCGTCCGGGCCGTACCAGACCGGGATGCGGTGCCCCCACCACAGCTGGCGCGAGATCGTCCAGTCGTGCATGTTGTCGACCCAGTCGAAGTACCGCTTGCCCAGCTCCGGCGGGTGGATCTTCGTCCGGCCGTCGCGGACCGCGTCGCCGGCCAGCTTCGCCAGCTCCTCGACCTTGACCCACCACTGCAGCGACAGCCGCGGCTCGACGACCGTGTCGCAGCGCGAGCAGTGCCCGACCGCGTGCACGTACGGCCGCTTCTCCGCGACGATCCGGCCGGCCTCGCGCAGCGCGGCGACGACCGCCGGGCGCGCCTCGAACCGGTCCAGCCCCTCGAACGGGCCCGGCGCGGTGATCTCGGCGCGCTCGTTCATGATCGTCAGCATCGGCAGGTCGTGGCGGCGGCCGATCTCGAAGTCGTTCGGGTCGTGCGCCGGGGTGACCTTCACCGCACCGGTGCCGAACTCGGGGTCGACGTGCTTGTCGGCCACGATCGGGATGCGGCGGCCGGTCAGCGGCAGCTCGACCTCGGTGCCGACCAGGTGCGCGTACCGCTCGTCGTCCGGGTGGACGGCGACCGCGGTGTCGCCCAGCATCGTCTCCGCGCGGGTCGTCGCCACCACGATCGCGTTGTCGCCGTCGCCGTAGCGGATCGACACGAGCTCGCCGTCGTCGTCGTTGTGGTCGACCTCGATGTCCGACAGCGCCGTCTGGCAGCGCGGGCACCAGTTGATGATCCGCTCGGCCCGGTAGATGAGGCCCTCGTCGAAGAAGTTCTTGAACACCGTCTGGACGGCCTTCGACAGGTTCTCGTCCATGGTGAACCGCTCGCGCGACCAGTCGACGCCGTCGCCGAGGCGCTTCATCTGGCCGAGGATCTTGCCGCCGTACTCGGCCTTCCACTCCCAGACGCGCTCGACGAACTTCTCGCGGCCCAGGTCGTGGCGCGAAAGGCCCTCGCCGGCGAGCTGGCGCTCGACGACGTTCTGCGTCGCGATGCCGGCGTGGTCCATGCCCGGCAGCCACAGCACCTCGTAGCCCTGCATGCGACGGCGGCGGCTCATCGCGTCCATCAGGGTGTGGTTGAGGGCGTGACCCATGTGCAGCGAACCGGTGACGTTCGGCGGCGGCAGTACGATCGAGAACGGCGGCTTCCCCGACGAGGCGTCGGCCGTGAAGTACCCGGCCGCTACCCAGCGGTCGTACATCGGTGCTTCCTCGGCGGCCGGGTCCCAGGCACCCGGAAGGTCGGTGGTCTGCTGCGGAGCGTTCTCGGTCACAATGGACAAGTCTACGAACCCGTCACGGCGGGTCACCCAGGGGGAAGGCACTCTGACGATGGCACAGCCTCAGCAGCCCCAGGATCCGGACGACCGGCGCCTGGAGACGCACCCCGACCTGATGAACCCGGATTGGCAGAAGTACGCCGAGCGGGACGCCTGGCTGGGCGCGAAGAAGGACCTGAAGAAGCGCCGCAAACGCGAGCGCCGCACCGGCGGCCACCAGCAGCCGGGGCACAGCCGGTGGCCGGGCGTGCTCGCGCTGTCGCTGGTCGTCCTGCTGGTCGTGGCGGCCATCGTCGTGCACCAGATCCAGGGCGTCGGCGTCAACGAGGACCCGTTCCTGTTCTTCGGCTCGTGACGAAGTAACGCCCGGCCCCCGCCGTCGATGTTCAGGCATCGACCTTGGGGGAAAGAAACGTGGACGACGACGACCTGCTCGATTCCCACCCGGACCTGATGGACCCGGAGTGGCGCAAGCACGCGCAGACCGACGCCTGGCTGGGCGCCAAGAAGGACCGCAAGCAGTTCCGCAAGCAGCAGAAGCGCGGCGCGCGGAAACCGCGGCGGCGCTGGTGGATCTTCGCTGTGTTCGTGGCGATCCTCGGTCTGACGACGGCGGGGATCGTGTACGTCGGCCACCGATCGGCCCCGGCCCGGGAGGCGGTGCCGGAGGTCCCGGACCCGACGAGCGTGCCGGACTACGCCCACGTCGACCTGGCCAGGCCGTACGACGACACCCCCGCCCAGAACTGGCCGAAGGGGCTCGACGGCATCACCGCGGCCCCGGCCGGACCCACCGAAGCCGACGCGTACGCCAAGGTCAAGCAGGTCATCTCGGCGGCCCGGTTCGATCCCGCGGTGCTCACCGGGCACGACCCGAAGGCCTTCCTCGCCCTGTTCGCGCCGGACATGCGCGCGCACCTGTCCGAGGTGTTCGCCCGCAAGCCGGCGAAGGACGTCGCGAGCTTCGACTCCTACCTGACCGAAATCGCCGACGGCTACCACCTGCTCGACGCCGGGCCCCGCACGTTCGGCACCCTCGCGGCGCACCCCGGCGCCAAGCCCGGCGAGCTGGCCGTCGACGCCAAGTACGTCATCGCCTACGCCTTCGACAACGTCCACCCCGAGGGGCTTACCAGCCCGAACGAGATCGTCAGCTTCCTGCGCGTGGACGAGACGTACATCATCCGCAGCGGCCGGACCTTCACCAAGAGCAGCACGGGGCTCTGGCTCGAGAACGTCCACAGCGCGTTTTCGTCGGTCGGCTGTGCCGCCGCCAGGGAGGGTTTCCTGGCGCCCGGCTACGCGAACCCGCCGGCCGGGCCGTCGGGCGGCGACCAGCAGGCGCCCGGCTACTACGACCCGAAGTACCCGGTGCCGACCCTCGACAACTGCCACGGATAGAGGTCGATCACAGCCCGATGCACAGTCTGGGCTGTACAGTTAGACTGTGTGCATGGGCGAAGTACCCGCACACGTGGCCGAAACCGCCGGCTGGCTCCGCGGTGTCGTCGCGCAGCTGCACCGGCGGCTGCGCCACGTCGACAACGCCGGGATCCTGACGCCGTCGCAGTCCGCCGTGCTCAACCGGCTGCACCGCGAAGGTCCCGCCACGCAGGGTGAGCTGGCCGCCGCCGAGCACGTGCGGCAGCAGTCGATGGCCGCCACCCTCGGGGTGCTCGACGAGCTCGGCTACCTCGCCCGCACCCCCGACCCGGCCGACCGGCGCCGCGTGGTGATCAGCCTGTCCGAGTCCGGCCGCGACACCGTGCGCGGCATCCTCCAGCACCGCGAGGAATGGCTCGCCCAGGCGCTGGCGGACGCCCTGTCCCCCGCCGAGCTCGACGCCGTCACCCGCGCGCTGCCCCTGCTGCAGCGCGTCGCGGAACACTGAAAGAAGGCATCCTCACGACCACCCTCACCGCACCCGCGAAGTTCGGCGCCCGCCTGGTCACCCCGCTGGTGGCCGGCGCGGTGCTCAACCCGATCAACTCCACGCTCATCGCCGTCGCGCTCGTCCCGATCGGGCAGAGCTTCGGCGCCGGCCCCGGCCAGACCGCGTGGCTGATCTCGGCGCTCTACCTGGCCACCGCGGTCGGGCAGCCGGTGGTCGGCCTGCTCGTCGACCGCTACGGCGCCCGCCGCGTCCTGCTCGGCGGCGCGACGCTGGTGATCATCGCCGGGATCGCCGGCCTGATCCCGATCTCCGTCGGCTGGCTGACCGGCGTGCGGGTCGTGCTGGGCCTGGGCACGTGCGCCGGGTTCCCGGCCGCGATGGCCGTGCTGCGCCACCACGCGGAAGCCACCGGCCAGGGCGTGCCCGCCCGCGTGCTGGCGCTGCTGTCGATGTCCGCGCAGACGGTGATGGTGATCGGCCCGACGCTCGGCGGGGTGCTGATCGCCCTGTTCGGCTGGCCCGCGATCTTCGCGGTGAACATCCCGCTGGCCGGGCTTTCGCTGGTGCTGGCGCTGCTGTGGGTCCCGAAGAGCGACCGCGGCGAGCGCACGGCGAAGCGGATCGACGTCCTGGGCATCGCGCTGTTCTCGGCGACGCTGCTCGCGCTGCTGGTCTTCCTGATGGACCCCGGCGCCGACAGCTGGGTGCTCGCCCTCGTCGCGGTCTTCGGCACCGCGTTCACGCTGGTCGAGCTGCGCCGCGGCGACCCGTTCCTGGACCTGCGGATGCTCGCGGCCAACCGGGCGATCCTGCGCACCTACCTGCGCCAGGCCCTGAGCTTCATGGCCATCTACGCGATCATGTTCGGCTACGTCCAGTGGCTGGAGACGACGCGGCAGCTGTCCGAGGAGGCCGCCGGGCTGATGCTGCTGCCGATGTCGGGCACGGCGGTGTGCGCGGCGGCGTTTTCCGGCCGCGCGTCGGGGATCCGCGCGCGGCTGATCACGGTCGCGGTGGCCCTGGTCGGCGGGTCCGCGCTGCTGCTGCTCGTCCACGACGGCACGTGGGTCGGCGCCCTGCTGGCGCTGGCGGCGTTGTTCGGTCTGGCCCAGGGCCTCACGAGCGTCGCGAACCAGACGACGCTCTACCGCGAGGCACCGGCCGAGCAGATGGGCACGGCGAGCGGCCTGTTCCGCACGGCGCAGTACTTCGGCGCGATCGTCGCCTCGACGCTGATCGCCCTTTGCTACGGCCCGCACGCGGACTCGGCCGGTCTGCACCGGCTGGGGATCGCGCTGATCGTCGTCAGCGTCCTGCTGCTCGTCGTCACCCTCGCCGACCGGGGATTGCGCGCCGCCGAAGCGTGACCCGTGTTCGCGTTCCGGATCATCGAGGCGCACGATGAACGCATGACCCGTGAAGCGCCGGTGCAGGACGTGGACGAGAACCGCCTCGAGGTGGGCAAGCCGAAGGGCTGGGCGGCCGGGATACCGGGCGTGGCCGTGTCGCTCGCGCGCAGCGTCGAGCAGATGGGCACCGGCCGGACGGTCAAGGCGCTGCGGCTGCTGAACCAGCGCGAGGGCTTCGACTGCCCGGGGTGCGCGTGGCCGGAACCCCGTGAGGTCGACGGTGAAAAGCGCAAGCTCGCCGAGTTCTGCGAGAACGGCGCCAAGGCGGTCGCCGAGGAGGCCACGAAACGGCGCGTGGACCGCGAGTTCTTCGCGAAGCACCCGATCGGCGAACTGCGCACGAAGACCGACTACTGGCTCGGCCAGCAGGGCCGGATCACCGAGCCGTTCGTGCTCCGCGAAGGCGCGACGCACTACGAACCGATCTCCTGGGACGACGCGTTCGAGCTGGTCGCCGGCGAGCTGAAGGCGCTGACCGACCCGAACGAGGCGATCTTCTACACCTCGGGCCGCACCAGCAACGAGGCCGCGTTCCTCTACCAGCTGCTCGTGCGCTCCTTCGGCACCAACAACCTGCCGGACTGCTCGAACATGTGCCACGAGTCCTCGGGCGCCGCGCTGTCGGCGACCACCGGCGTCGGCAAGGGCTCGGTCAGCCTCGCCGACATCCACCAGGCCGACCTCATCGTCGTCGTCGGGCAGAACCCGGGCACCAATCACCCGCGGATGCTCTCGGCGCTGGAGGAGGCCAAGGGGAACGGCGCGAAGATCATCGCCGTGAACCCGTTGCCCGAGGCCGGGTTGATGCGGTTCAAGAACCCGCAGAACGTCCGCGGGGTCGTCGGCAAGGGCACCCCGCTGGCCGACGAGTTCGCGCAGATCCGCCTCGGTGGCGACCTCGCGCTGTTCCAGGCCGTCGGGCACCTGCTGCTGGCCTGGGACGAGGAAGCGCCCGGCGCGATCGTCGACCGCGACTTCGTCGAACGGGTCACCGAGGGCTTCGACGACTACGCCAAGCACCTGCGTGAAATCGACTGGACCGAGGTCGAACGGGCCACCGGGCTGCCGCGCGAGCAGATCGAACGCGTCGCGCGGATGATCGCCTCTTCCGATCGCACGATCTACTGCTGGGCGATGGGCCTGACGCAGCACAAGCACGCCGTCCCGACCATCTCCGAGATCGCGAACCTCGCGTTGCTGCGCGGGATGATCGGCAAGCCGGGCGCGGGGCTGTGCCCGGTGCGCGGGCACTCGAACGTCCAGGGCGACCGGACGATGGGCATCTGGGAGAAGATGCCGCAGTCCTTCATGGACGCTCTCGCGGGCGAGTTCGGCATCGACGTCCCGCGCGAGCACGGCTTCGACACCGTCGACGCGATCCGGGCGATGCGCGACGGCCGTGGCAAGGTGTTCTTCGCCGTGGGCGGCAACTTCGCCTCCGCGACGCCGGACACGGAGACGACCGGGAAGGCGCTCGAGTCGTGCTCGCTCACCGTGCACGTCTCGACGAAGCTGAACCGGTCGCACGTCGTGCACGGCCGCACCGCGCTGGTCCTGCCGACGCTCGGGCGCACCGAGCGGGACGTCCAGGCGAGCGGCGAGCAGTTCGTCACGGTCGAGGACTCGATGTCGCAGGTGCACGCTTCCCGCGGGCGCCTCAAGCCGGCGAGCGAGCACCTGCTGTCGGAGGTCGCCATTATCTGCCGGCTGGGCGAGACGCTGTTCGGGGCCGGACACGCGGTGCCGTGGCGGACGTTCGAGACCGACTACGACCTGATCCGCGACCGCATCTCGCGGGTGGTGCCGGGCTGCCAGGACTACAACCGCCGCGTCCGCGAGCCGGACGGGTTCGTGCTGCCGCACGCGCCGCGCGATTCGCGGGAGTTCACCGGCACGGCCAACGGCAAGGGCAACTTCACGGTGTCGGCGCTGGAGTACCCGGCCGTGCCCGAGGGGCGGCTGCTGCTGCAGACGATGCGCAGCCACGACCAGTACAACACCACGATCTACGGGCTGTCCGACCGTTACCGCGGCATCGAGAACGCCCGCCGGGTGGTGCTGGTGAACCCGGCCGACATCACGGCGCTCGGACTGACCGACGGCGCGCTGGTCGACCTGGTCTCGGAGTGGCGCGACGGCGACCGCCGGGCGCCGGCGTTCCGCGTGGTCTCCTACCCGACCGCCCCCGGCTGCGCGGCGGCGTACTTCCCGGAGGCCAACGCGCTGGTGCCGCTGGACTCGGTCGCGGAGAAGTCGAACACGCCGGTGTCGAAGGCGATCGTGGTGCGCCTCGAGCCTCAGGCCTGACGGGCCGGGCGCGTCGCCGCGGCGGGGAGGTCCCGGCCGGTCCGGACCGGGCCGGCGGCGACGATCCCCGTCGCCGCGACGAGCACGGCCATGACGGCCCACACCGCCGCGCGCGACCCGGCCAGCGCACCCACGGCACCGGCGAGCAGGGCACCGGCGGCGCTCGAGCCGTTCGCCAGCAGGCTGCTGGTGGCGACGACCCGGCCGCGCACGTCCGGCGGCGGGTAGGTCTGCCGGAAACCCGCGGCGAGCACGTTCGCCGCCACCACGGCCGCGCCGACGGCGACCCCGCCGGCCGCGGCGAAGGCCAGGCCGGGACCGGGCGCGGTGAGCGGGATGAGCAAGCCGGGCGGGGTCAGGGTGAGCAGGCAGACCAGCAGGCCGCGCGCGCTGCCCCAGCGCCGCGCGAGCCGGACGGCGAGGGCCGCGCCGAGCACCCCGCCGGCCCCCGGGGCCGCCACCAGGATCCCCACCGCACCCGGCGGGACGCCCACCTCCTGCACGAAGAAGACGACCTGGATCGCCTGGTAACCGGTCAGCGCGACGTTGGCGACCGCGCTGTACACCGCCAGCGAGCGCAGGTACCGGTCGTGGGCCACCCACCGCAGCCCGTCGGCGATCTCGCGGCGCAGCGTGGTCCGCCCGCGGGCGGGCGGCCGCGGTGGTTCCCGCGCGGAGATCGCCGCCAGGCAGCCCGCGGAGACCAGGAACGTCACCGCGTCGACGACCAGGCCCGCCACCGCGCCCGCCCACTGGGCGAGCACGCCCGCCAGGCTCCGGCCGGCGAGCTGCGCGACCGACTCGCTGCCCTGCAGCTTCGCGTTCCCCTCCGGCAGGTCCGCCGGGGCGACGAGGACCGGGAGGTACACGCGGTAGGCGGTGCTGAACAGGACGCTGCTCGCCCCGGTCAGCAGCGCGACCACGACCAGCTGCGCCACCGTCAGCACGCCCAGCCCGGCCGCGACCGGGACGCTGACGAGCGCCGCGGCGGAAAGCACGTCGCAGCTCAGCAGCACCGGCCGGCGCGGGAGCCGGTCGACCCACGCCCCGGCCGGCAGGCCGATCAGCAGCCACGGCAGCCAGGACGCGGCCGCGAGCACGCCCACGGTGAACGGGCCGGCGTGCGTGACCAGCACCGCCACCAGGGGCAGCGCGACGGTCGTGACGTTGCTGCCCAGCTTGCTGGTCGTCTCGCCCGCCCACAGCAGGCGGAAATCCCGGTGCCACCACAGGCCACCACGCCGTCCGGCCATCCGGCCCCCTCCCGATCTTCCGGGAGGATGCCTCGGGCACGCGCGGCTGTCAGCGATTTTCGCGGTCGGCGCAACGCCGGTGGGGTCTCAGCCCTTGTAGTCGCGCTGCAGGGTGCTGGTCATGTCGGTGACCACGGCCTGGACGTTGTCGAGCGTCGCCGGCGGGATCATCGCGGCCTCCGTGCCGCCGTCGGCTATCGCCATGCTCAGCACGACGTTGCCCGTGCGGACCGCGGCCCACTGCTCGGAGAACCCGGCTTCGTCGCCGATGTCGGTGGCCAGGCGGACGCCCGAGTGGTCGCCGAGCGCGTCGGTCAGCAGCTGGCTCGCCTTGGTCGCGGCGTCGCCCGCGTCGGAATCGGTGAACCGGACCACGGCGATCGTCACCAGCCGGTAGTCCTGCAGGTTGGGCTTGCCGCCGCCGAGGTCGCGGGCGAACACGCGCTTGCAGCTGGTGAGGTCGTTGCCCTCGGCCGAGCGGTCCTGGGGGATGACCTTCGCGTCGGCGGTCTTCACCGACGCGGCCGGCACTTCGACGGTGCCGGGGGCGAGCTGCTGGTGCGCGTTCGGTCCGGGCAGCTTGCAGGCGTCGATCGCTTCGGGGTAGTGCGCCGCGGCGGACGCCGACTGGCACCCGGTGCACAGAACGGCGGAAGCGAGCACCGGAAGGAGCCACCCTGCGCGGGCAACGCTGATACGCATAGGTTCCGGACTTTCCGTATTTCTCGAAATTGACTTTCCGGGTCGTCACCGGTCCGGTGATCTTTTCCGGTCCGTCCGGCGGGCGGGCCGCCGACGGTCATCGCACCCTGCCTCACCAGGGAGACAGCGTCAAGACCAGTCACCCTCGTGGTCCGCCGTGGTCCGGTCGGCGGAAAACGCGGTCACGCCGTGCCGCGGAAACTATTTCCGCGATTTCACCGATTCGCGTGAAAAGCTGCGCTCAATTCACGCAGACGACACCGTCGGAGGTGATCGGCTCGTCGCCGGCGGCCGGGGCACCGCCACCACCGGTCGTCCCCGGCCCCGAATACACCGTCCCGAGCACGACCTCGATGTGCCCCGCCGGCACCGCCGCGGACTCCTGCGTCGCCAGCCCGCCCAGCAACCGCGCGACCTCCGCGCCCTGCTTCGCGAGGTCCGTGCCGAAGCGGACCAGGGACGTCCGGCGCGCGCCGGTGTTCCCGGTCGTGCCCTTCGCGAAGCCGTGCTCGCCGAGGAACCCGGACACGCGGGCCGCGAGCCCGCTCTTGGGGCTCGCGTTGGTGACGTCGACGGTGACGGGCGCGGCCTGCGTCTTCGGCGCGGCGGTCCCGATCAGGTTCGCCGCGAAGGCCTTCACGGCGGCCGGGTCGACCTGCACGGCCGTGGCACGCGGGTTGTCGGTGTCGTACCGGTAGTCGCGGTTGACGACCGGGATCGTTTCGAACTGGATGCCGCCGCCGCTGACCCCGCGCATCTGCGCGACGAAGTCGAGCAGGTTCCACGAATCGTCGAGCACGACCGACCGCTTGACGGCGTCGATGAGGTCGGACAGCTTCCCCGGGTTGGTCAGCGTGCCCGCCGACAGCACCTGCCGGGCCAGCCCGGCGAGGAACACCTGCTGGCGCCGGACGCGGGCGAAGTCGGTGCCGAGGAGCCCGTCGCGCTGGCGGACGAAGGCCAGCGCCTCGGCGCCCTGGACCTTCTGCGGCCCGGCGGGGAAGTCCGCGCCGGAGTTCTTGTCCTTCGTGGCTTCCTTGAGGCAGACGTCGACGCCGCCGACCGCCTTGCTGATCTCGTAGAAGCTGAGCAGGTTGACCTCGGCGTAGTGGTCGATCTTGACGCCGGTGAGGTCCTCGACCGCCTGCCGCGTCCCGCGCCGGCCGGCGGTGAGGGCGGCCCTGGTGACCTTGGCCTTGTCGGTCTCCCCCGCGTCGCGCTGCCGCTTGGCTTCGGCGGCCTTCGCGCGGCCGAACGCGGCGTTGATCTTGCCCTTCCCGCCGGGCATCGACACGTAGCTGTCGCGCGGGATGGAAAACGCTTTCACCTCGTGCGTCCCGTTCGGGATCCGCAGCACGATCAGGGTGTCGGTGAGGTCGTCGCCGTTGGCCCCGGCCCGCAGCTCGCGCAGGACGTCCGCGGGAAGCGGGTTCTCCTGCTGGTCGGTCCGGGAGTCCCGGCCGACGAGCAGGACGTCGAGCGACCCGTCGGCGGGCTGCTCACCGGGCGCCGTGCCGTCGTCGCCGATCACGCTGTCGCGCGTGACGTCGTCGAGGGCGTGGAGGTTCGAGTAGCCGTACCCGGTCCCGCACAGGACCGCGAAGGCCAGCCCGGCGACGGCGATCTTCCCCAGTAGGTGCACGCCCTACCGACGCCGCCGGGCCGCCTCCCGCTGCACGGGTGAGGCAGGTCACACGGGCTCAGCCGAAGAGCTGCACCAGTTTCAGGAACAGCTGGTACACGCCGTAGGCGAAGGGCAGGACCACCCACGCCCACGCCAGCACGATCAGCGGCACCCGGCTGGGCTTCGTCGCCGGCTCGGTCATCACGCCTCACTCCTCGCGGCCGCGCCCGCGGCGACGGGCTCGTGGTACTTCTCCTTGACCGGGCGGACCAGCTCGTTGGCCACGAAGCCGACCACGAGCAGGCCGATCATGATGTAGAACGACGTCGTGTACAGGTCCGGTCCGGACTTGCCCGCCGCCTTCTCGCTGTCGGCGATCCGGTTGACGATCAGCGGGCCGAGCACGCCGGCGACCGACCACGCCGTGAGCAGCCTGCCGTGGATCGCGCCGACCTGGAAGGTGCCGAAGAGGTCCTTCAGGTACGCCGGGACCGTCGCGAACCCGCCGCCGTAGAACGACAGGATCACCATGGCGCACAGGATGAACACGAGCTTCGACGAGTTCTGCGTCAGCGCGATCACCAGGTACAGCACCGCGCCGACGCCGAGGTAGGTGCGGTAGATGTTCTTGCGCCCCACCAGGTCCGATGTGGACGACCAGACGAACCGGCCGAGCATGTTGCACAGCGACAGCAGCGCGACGAACCCGGCGGCCGCGGCCGTGCCGACCGGCGTGGACGTGTTCTTGAAGAAGTCCACGATCATCGGCGACGCCTTCTCCAGGATGCCGATCCCCGCGGTGACGTTGAAGCAGAGCACCACCCACAGGCACCAGAACTGCGGCGTCTTGATGGCGTTGGCCGCCGAGACGTTCGCCGTGCTGATCATCGCCTTGCCGTGGTCGGTCTTCGGTTCCCAGCCGGCCGGCTTCCAGTCGTCGGCCGGCACCCGCACGAGCAGCCAGCCCATCGACATGAACACCGCGTAGACGATGCCGTGGACCAGGAACGCCGTGGCGATGGTGCCGGTGGTGGGCGCGGTGCCGAGCATCGACGACGACCACGGCGAGGCGATCAGCGCGCCGCCGCCGAAGCCCATGATCGCGATGCCGGTGGCCATGCCCGGCCGGTCCGGGAACCACTTGATGAGCGTGGACACCGGCGAGATGTAGCCGATGCCGAGGCCGATGCCGCCGACCCCGCCGTAGCCGACGACCACGAGCCAGAACTGGCCGGTCGCCACGCCGAGGGCGGAGATGAGGAATCCGCTGGCGAAGCAGCACATCGACACGAACATCGCCCAGCGCGGGCCGTTCTTCTCGACGAGGGTGCCGCCGAACGCGGCGGACAGGCCGAGCATGACGATGCCGAGCTGGAACGGCAGCGAGCTCTGCGTCCCGTTGAGGTGCAGCGTCTTCTCGAGCGGGGTCTTGAAGACGCTCCACGCGTAGGCCTGCCCGATCGACAGGTGTACCGACAGGGCCGCCGGCGGCACCAGCCAGCGCGTCCAGCCCGGGGGTGCCACGATCCGGGAACGGTCCAGGAAACCGAGAGCCATCGGATCCCTCTCCTAGAGTGGGGATGATGGAGGGAATGTATTACTAAATACCCGGCGTTGCACCATGCGGGTGTCAAACTTTCCGGCGGAGAAGGGTGTGGGTCATGGGCAGGGTGACCGTGCGCAGGCCGGTGCGGCGGATCTCCGCGACCGGGGACCGGCGCCGCCCCGACGCGCTGGCCGCCGAAGAACCCCTGGAGCTGCGCGTCGGCGGCAAGGCGCTGGCCGTCACGATGCGCACGCCGGGGCACGACGTCGAGCTGGCCCACGGCTTCCTGTTGTCCGAAGGCGTGATCGGCGGCCGGGAGGACATCGCGGTCGCCCGCTACTGCGACGGCGTCGACGACCAGGGCCGCAACACCTACAACGTCCTGGACATCGCGCTGGCCGACGGCGTGCCGCCGCCGGACACCGGGGTCGAGCGCAACTTCTACACGACCTCGTCGTGCGGGGTCTGCGGCAAAGCCGCACTGGACGCCGTGAAGCTGCGCACCCGCTTCTCCCCCGCCGCGGCCGGATTCGCCGTGAAGAGCGAGACGCTGTCGGCGCTGCCCGACGCGCTGCGCGCCCGCCAGAAGGTGTTCGCCAGCACCGGCGGCCTGCACGCGGCGGCGCTGTTCACCCCGGACGGCGAGCTCGCGGTGGTTCGCGAAGACGTCGGCCGGCACAACGCGGTGGACAAGGTGCTCGGCTGGGCAGTGCTCGAGGGTCGCGTGCCGGCGCCCGGGCACGGTCTGCTCGTGTCCGGGCGCGCGTCGTTCGAACTGGTGCAGAAGGCCGCGATGGCGGGGATCGGGCTGCTGGCCGCGGTGTCCGCGCCGTCGTCGCTGGCGGTCGAGCTGGCGGAGGAGAACGGGATGACCCTGATCGGCTTCCTCCGCGGCGACTCGATGAACCTCTACACCGGCGACCACCGGGTCCTGACCTAGGCTTCGACCCAGTTGCCGTGGAAGCCGTTGGGCACGCGGTCCGGCAGGTGGACCGCCGCGACCGTCTCCAGGGTCTCCGCGTCCAGCAGTGTCAGGTCGCTGCGCTGCGTCGCCGGGTCGAACACGAAGCCCATCAGGACGCCGTCGTCCTCGGCCGCGTCTTCATGGGACGGTACGAAGACGAACTCGCCCGGCTGCCGTCCCGCACCGAACGCGCGTTCCTGGCGCGAGCCGGTCACGAAGTCGTGCTTGAACAGTGATCCGCCCGGCTCCGCGCCGCCGTCGGCCGACATCGCGTAGCCGTAGCGGTGGCGGCGGCCGACGAGCCGTTCGTCCACGCGCGGGAACTCCTGGCCGCGGTCGTCGAGGCGCTCCTCGATGACCTTGCCCGCGGTCAGGTCGACCGTCCAGCGGTCGAGCGTCGGGCCGCCCTCGTCCGGGCCGTGCAGCTCGCGGTCGAACATCCTCGGGTGGCGGACGACGTCGAGCACGATGGCGTCGCCGTCGTCGTAGGCGTTGAGCGGGTGGAAGACGTAGCACGGCTCGACCTCGAACCAGCGGACGTCACCGTTGCCGCCCTCGCGGGGCATCACGCCGATCCGCGCCGGGTACTTCGGGTCCCAGCGGTAGGGCAGGCCGCCGTTCGCGCCGATCTTGCGGGTCATCATGGCCGTCACCGGGTCCGGCACGCGGACCTTGCCGACCATGGCCGAGACGACCAGCTTCGCCGGCGTCCGCAGCGCGCTCGGCACGCTGGCGGCCACGGCCATTTCGGCGTTGAACGTCACCGGCAGGTCGTAGAACACGACGTGCTTCTCGGTCAGGGAGAAGTCGTGCATCATCGGCGACCCGGTGACCTCGACGTCGACCGTGCGCCGTGCGCGGCCATCCACGTCGATCACGGAGTACTGGACCTTGTTGCCCATGCCGAAGAAGTACGAGACGGCGTGCAGCTCGCCGGTGCGCGGGTCGCGCTTGGGGTGGGCGGTGTAGCCGCCCGGGAGCGTGCCGTCGAAGTCGCAGCGGCCGACGGTGTCGAGCTCGTCGGTCAGCTCGTAGATCGGCGCGCCCGCCTCGACCAGGGCGAGGGTCTTGCCCGCGTGGCCGATGACGTTGGTGTTGGCGCCGAGGGCGTCCAGCCCGCAGAAGCGGCTCGGGTCCTCGCCGTCCAGCGTCGCCGCGACGGCCGGGTTGCGCACCCACCGGTTGCGGTACCACTCGGCCTTGCCGTCGCGCAGGCGCACGCCGTGGACCATGCCGTCGCCCATGAACCAGTGGTAGGCCGCCGGGTCGACTTCGGACAGCGGGTTGGGCCCGTTGCGCAGGTAGCGGCCGTCGAGGAAGTCCGGGATGCGCCCGGTGACGGCCAGCTCGGTGATCGTGTGCTCCCGGCTCACCGGGGCGAAGTTGCCTTCGAGGAACTTGTTGCCCATGCCGACCCCTCCAGAGTTGCTATAACTCGGTTATAGCTCAATTTATAACAGGGTTATGAGACACTGGCAAGCATGAGCCCGAAACCGCGCGCGAACGACGTCAAGGAGCGGCTCGTCGCGGCCGCCATCCGGCTGCTCGACGACGGCGGCCCCGAAGCCCTGCAGGCCCGCAAGCTGGCGGCGGAGGTCGGCGTCTCGACGATGGCCGTGTACACGCACTTCGGGGGCATGGCCGCGCTGGTCGACGAGGTCGCGCGCACGGGGTTCGTCCGGCTGTCCGCGTGGCTGGCCGAGGTCGGCGAGACCGACGACCCGGTGGCCGACATCTTCAGCCTCGCCCGCACCTACCGGCAGGCGGTCGCCGAGCAGCCGCAGCTCTTCGCGGTGACGTTCGGCCAGGCCGCACCGGGCGGCAAGCGGGCGACCCTGTCCGACCTCACCACCGAGGAGGGCCGCGAAGCCGCCCAGGAGGGCCTGGAGGCGTTCGACCACATCGTCCGGGCGACCGAGCGGGCCATCGAGGCCGGCCGGTTCCGGCCCGCGGACAAGTACCAGGCCGCCGCGCAGCTGTGGAGCGCACTGCACGGCTTCGTCACCCTCGAGGCTTCGGGCCACTTCGGAGCCGCTGAACAGGGCATCGACCACATTTTGATACCCCTGGGGATCACCCTCGCGGTGGGTCTCGGGGACACTGTGGAGCAGGCGGAACGCTCGACCGAGGCCGCGAAGGCGGCTTGGCGCGCGAGAAACCGAAACGCCGGGCAGGGTGGGAACGACTAACCCGGCGAACAGGGACGTGAGGGGAACGCGGAGCGGGTGCGCGGCGTCCCAAGAACAGCAGCGGGGGACGGAGACAGGTGAACGACGAAAACGGGGAGCGCGCCGAGGCCAAGCCGCCCGGCGAGCCCTTGATCCCGGAGACGGTCGGGGCGGCCGCGGTCCGGGACGCCCGGCGGTGGCTGTCCCGCCGGTCCATGCTGATCGCGGGCGCGTCCGGGCTGGCCGTGACCGGCCTGGCCGTCGGCACCGCCACCGGCAAGCTGCCGTTCAGCCAGGCCCTGCAGCGCACGCTGGGCGTGACGTCGTCGAACCCGACGACCCAGCTGGGCAGCACCCGCGTCGAGCGCGTGTACTCCCAGGCCCGCGGCCGGATGGTCGACCTGGTGTTCATCCTGCCGTCGAAGACCCCGCCGAAGGGGCTGCCGATGTCGCTGATGCTGCACGGCCTGCACGGCAACGCCCGCAACGCGGCCCCGACCGGCACGCTCAAGCAGCTCGCCAGCGACGTCGCCCGCAAGGCGGTCCCGGCGTTCGGCCTGGTGGCCGTCGACGGCGGCGACAACTACTGGCACGAGGTGCACCCGGGCGACGACCCGATGGCAATGCTGCTGGAGGAGGTCCCGCAGTGGCTGAAGGCCCGCGGGTTCGGCGGTGACACCGGCCAGCCGTTCGCGTGCACGGGCGTCTCGATGGGCGGGTTCGGCGCGC
This sequence comes from Amycolatopsis sp. NPDC003865, assembly GCF_053605345.1. Lineage (NCBI taxonomy): Bacteria > Bacillati > Actinomycetota > Actinomycetes > Pseudonocardiales > Pseudonocardiaceae > Amycolatopsis > Amycolatopsis sp. NPDC003865. Next base: position 202,898 of record NZ_JBSGJA010000005.1, read on the forward strand.
TGGTGTACACGCGCCGCCGCGTGGAGCGGCGCCAGCCGCCGGCCGCGGTCGCGACGCTGGCCCCGGCGCTGATCCTGTCCTGGCAGGAGATGGCCAAGCGGCACATCTTCACCGGCCTGAACGACTGGACGGCGCTGGACCCGCTGCGCCACATCGACGAGACGAAGAGCGTCGCCAACGCGATCTACTGCGGCACGGAGGACCCGTTCATCACGGGCGTCCGCCGCTACATCGAGGCGGCCCGCCCGGCGGTCGCCCACACGGCCCACGGCAAGCACGGCGACCCGTTCAACCGGACGGTGGTGCCGAGCGTGATCAGCTTCCTGGGCAAGCACGTGCCCCGCAAGGACTGAGTCAGCAGCCGAAGTGGACCCGGGTCGTCGTGCGGCCCGGGACCCAGTACGTGCGGACCAGGTCCGCCAGCCGGTTCACCAGCAGGAGGCCGCGGCCGCCCGGCGTGGTCGCCGCCGGGGGGATGCGGCCGGCCAGCGGCTCGGTGATCGTGCCCGCGTCCGTCACCTCGCCGACGACCTGGTGCTCCTCGGACCACAGCCGGAGCACCCCCGTGCCGCCGCCGTAGAGGACGCTGTTCGTCGTCAGCTCCGCGATCGCCAGCGCGAAGTCGTCGCGCCGGGGGCGGCGCAGGCCGTGGCGGGCGGCCCAGATCTCCGCGAAGCCGCGCAGCGACGCCATCTGCCCGATGTCGAACCGCCGCTCGACCGCGGCCGGCGGCGGGACCAGCGGCCGCGTGTAGTCCGCGCGGACGCCGTCGGGGTCGAAGCGCGAGCTGGTGAACGGGCCCGCCGGGCCCCACACCTCCGGGTGGGTGCGCTCGGCGTCGGCCAGGGCCTCCGGGGCCAGCGCCGCGATGTCGTACGGGCAGAGCACCGCCAGGTCGCGGCCCACCAGCGCGGTGTTGAGCAACGCCTCGTGCAGCACGCACGCCGGGTACTCGGCGCCGGTCCGGTCGCCCCACAGCGGCTCCGCAACGATCCGCACCGGCCCCGCGTGCTCGCCGGCGAAGGCCAGCAGCACCGAAGGCAGGATCGCGCCGGGGTTGCGGCCCACCCGGCACATGTCGGTCAGCCGGACCTCGTGGACGCGGTCTTCCAGCGCCTTCTCGAGCAGCAGCAGGTTCCGCCCGGGCACGGCGACGGCCACGGGTTCACCCCGGTCGAGACCTTCGAGCAGGAACGGAACGACACCTTCGACGTACGCAGCGTCACCGAGGTAGAAAAACGCGGGATGCCGAACCGATCGGAGGGCATCTAGCACGGGACTGGCTTACCCAGCGCCCGGAGAGTTCAAACGGGTGTTATTCGACCCAGCGGCCGACGACCGACATCAGCCAGAAGCCGACCACGGCCGCGATGGCGAACAGCAGCACCCAGTGGCCCAGCGCACGCCGGTCGGTCACGCCACGGGCCCGCCAGAGGCCGTAGCCGGCCACCAGGAACAGCGGCACCGGGATCAGCGGCAACGGCGACAGCCGGGACACCACGGCCACGACGCACGAGCCCGTGCACACGGCCAGCACGCCCATCAGCACCCGGTTCAGCCACGGGTACCGCTCGACCACGGACGCGACGACGCGCTCGCTCAGCTCGCGGAACCCGAGGACCGGCCCGGCGGCCACCGGCGCCGGTTCCGGGGGCGGCGGTGCCTGCACGCCACCGGCGGGGGCGCCGCCCCCGCCGGTGACCGGCACAGAGTCTGCAGTCATTCAGCTTTCCTGTCGGGTCTCCGGGCCGGCCGGCCCGGAGACGCCCGGCCTCAGGCCGACTTCTCGCCGCGCTCGCTGCGCGTGCGCCGCGTCGGCTGCCGGGCGACGATCGTCGGGTTCACGTTCTCCCGCACGGTCTGCTCGGTGATCACGACCTTCGCCACGTCGTCGCGGCTCGGGATGTCGTACATCACCGGCTGGAGCACTTCTTCCATGATCGCACGCAGCCCGCGGGCACCGGTCCCGCGCAGGACCGCCTGGTCGGCGATGGCCTCGAGCGCGGTCTTGGTGAACTCGAGCTCGACGTTGTCCATCTCGAAGAGCTTCTTGTACTGCTTCACCAGGGCGTTGCGCGGCTGGGTCAGGATGTTGACCAGCGAGTCCTTGTCCAGGTGGTTCACCGTCGCCACGACCGGGAGGCGGCCGATGAACTCCGGGATCAGCCCGAACTTGATCAGGTCCTCGGGCATGGTGTCGGAGAAGACGTCGCTCTCCTCGATCTCGGACTTCGTGCGGATCTCCGCGCCGAAGCCGAGGCCGCGCTTGCCGACCCGCTCGTTGATGATCTTCTCCAGCCCGGCGAACGCGCCGGCCACGATGAACAGCACGTTCGTCGTGTCGATCTGGATGAACTCCTGGTGCGGGTGCTTGCGGCCGCCCTGCGGCGGCACCGAGGCGGTGGTGCCCTCGAGGATCTTCAGCAGGGCCTGCTGCACGCCCTCGCCGGAGACGTCCCGCGTGATCGACGGGTTCTCGCTCTTGCGGGCGATCTTGTCGACCTCGTCGATGTAGATGATCCCGGTCTCGGCCCGCTTGACGTCGTAGTCCGCCGCCTGGATGAGCTTGAGCAGGATGTTCTCGACGTCCTCGCCGACGTACCCGGCTTCGGTCAGCGCCGTGGCGTCCGCGATCGCGAACGGCACGTTCAGCAGCTTCGCCAGCGTCTGCGCGAGGTAGGTCTTGCCGCACCCGGTGGGGCCGAGCATCAGGATGTTCGACTTGGCGAGCTCGACCGACTCCTCCTTGGAGTCCTTCGGCCCGGCCTTGTCGTCCGCCTGGATCCGCTTGTAGTGGTTGTAGACCGCTACCGCGAGCGTCCGCTTGGCGTCGTCCTGGCCGATGATGTACTGCTCGAGGAACTCGTGGATGTCGGCGGGCTTGGGCAGCTCGTCGAGCTTGACGTCGCCGGCCTCGGCCAGCTCCTCCTCGATGATCTCATTGCAGAGGTCGATGCACTCATCGCAGATGTAGACCCCGGGGCCGGCAATGAGCTTCTTCACCTGCTTCTGGCTCTTCCCGCAGAAAGAACACTTCAGCAGGTCTCCGCCGTCACCGATCCGTGCCATGGCCGTTGACCTCGTCCCCTCCGGCGCGGGTTGAGCGCGCCTGACGTGTGTTGCGACGGTGCGACCCGGCGGTCACGGACGACCGAGCGGAGCCTCACGCATTGCCACTGACGGTACCCGTCCGATGCCGTGGGCGGGAACACCCACAGGCGCCGGGAGCACGTCAGAGGACGACCCTAAACCAGAGTGCCGGTGTATGTCGTCTCCTCGACACACACCGGCCTGGCGGATCTACAGAGCCGACGCCTTCCGGTACGGCAGCACCTCGTCGATGATGCCGTACGCCTTGGCCTCCTCGGCCGTCAGGATCTTGTCGCGCTCGATGTCGGCCCGGATCTGGTCCGGGTCCTTATTCGTGTGTTTGGCCAGGATGACCTCCATCTGGCGCCGCACCCGCTGGATCTCGTTCGCCTGGATCTCCAGGTCGGAGACCTGGCCGTAGGTGCCCTCGGTGGCGGGCTGGTGGATCAGCACGCGCGAGTTCGGCAGCGCGTAGCGCTTGCCCGGCGTGCCGGCCGACAGCAGCACCGCGGCGGCCGAGGCGGCCTGGCCGAGGCAGTACGTCTGGATGTCCGGGCGGACGAACTGCATGGTGTCGTAGATCGCCATCAGCGAGGTGAAGGAGCCACCCGGCGAGTTGATGTAGACCAGGATGTCGCGGTCCGGGTCCTCGTGCTCGAGGTGCAGCAGCTGGGCCATCACGTCGTTGGCCGACGCGTCGTCCACCTGCACGCCGAGGAAGATGACCCGCTCTTCGTACAGCTTGTTGTACGGGTTCGACTCCTTGACGCCGTAGCTGGTGCGCTCCACGTACGACGGCAGGATGTACCGCGACTGGGGCGTGCTCGGGGCCTGGAAGTCACCCGGGAGCCGGAAGTTGCTCATGATCGAGTCTCCTGTGTGCTTCGCGCTCAGTTCGAGCCCGGACGGGCGATGTCGGCGGTGAGGACGTGGTCCACGAACCCGTAGTCCTTCGCCTCCTGCGCGGTGAACCAGCGGTCGCGGTCCCCGTCCTTGATGATCTGCTCGACCGTCTGGCCGGTCTGGTCCGCGGTGATCCGGGCCAGCTCCTGCTTCCACTTGTTGAACAGGTCGGCCTGGATCGCGATGTCCGACGCCGTGCCGCCGACACCCGCCGACGGCTGGTGCATCAGGATGCGCGCGTGCGGCAGCGCGTAGCGCTTGCCCGGCGTGCCCGAGGAGAGCAGGAACTGCCCCATCGAGGCCGCCATGCCCATCGCGTAGGTCGCGACGTCCGGGCGGATGAGCTGCATGGTGTCGTAGATCGCGAACCCGGCGGTGACCGAACCACCCGGCGAGTTGATGTAGAAGCGGATGTCGGACTCGGCGTCGTCGGCGTCGAGCAGCAACAGCTGCGCGGTGATCCGGTTGGCGACCTCGTCGTTGACCTCGGAACCGAGGACGACGATGCGCTCCTGGAGCAACCGCTCGAACACCGAGTCGGTGAGGTTGAGCCCTGCGGTGCCGGTCCGCGCCTCGGGCGTGTGCTGCGTCACGTCTGCCTGCCTTTTCGCCGGCGGCGGCCCGGTGCTGACGGCCGCCGCTGTCGTTTCAGATGCTTGAGATCTTGTATCCGACCCTAACGAACTCGGGCGGTGCGGAATGCCCGACACCGCCCAAGTTCGCTCACAGCTTCACTCCGCCGGAGTCTTCGCCGTCTCGTCGGTGACCTGCGTCTCCTGGGTTGCCTCGTCGGCGGCCGGCTCGTCGGAGCCGAACAGCTCCGTGAGGTCCACCTCGGTGCCGGAGCCGTCGGTGACGGTCGCCTTCCGGACCACGGAGGCCAGCGCCTTGCCGCGCCGGACGTCGGCGTAGATCGCGGTCAGCTGGCCGGACTGCTGGGCGCGCTGGACGTACTCGTCCGGGCTGATCCCGAAGCGCTGGGCCTGGTAGATGATCCGCTCGGTCAGCTCGCCGTCGTTGACCGAGACCTCTTCCTTGTCGGCGATGGTGTCCAGCAGCAGCTGCGTGCGGACGGCCTTCTCCGACTCGGTGCGGGTCTCGGCGTCGAACTCCTCGAGCGTGCGGCCTTCGGCCTCGAGGGCCTGCGCGAACTGGGCCTCGTCGTGGTCGAACGGGTGGATCGCGTCGTGCTTGCGGTTCTCGATCTCGGCGTCGAGGACCTTCTCCGGGATCGGCACCTCGGTGCGCTCGAGGAGCTCGTCGAGCACCTTGTCGCGGGCCTGGACGCCCTGCTGCATCTTCTTGACGCGGCCGAGCCGCTCGCGCAGGTCGTTCTTCAGCTCTTCGATCGTGTCGAACTCGCTGGCCATCTGGGCGAACTCGTCGTCGGCCTCGGGCAGCTCGCGCTTCTTGACCGACTGGACGGTCACCGTCACCTCGGCGTCCTTGCCGGAGTGCTCCCCGGCGACGAGCTGCGTGGTGAAGGTCTTCGTCTCGCCGGCGTTCGCGCCGACGATGGCCTCGTCGATGCCGTCGACGAGCTGGCCGGAGCCGATCTCGTAGGACAGCCCGGTGGTGCTCGCCTCCTCGACGGCCTCGCCGTCGACGGTGGCGGACAGGTCGATCGAGACGAAGTCGCCGGTCTCGGCCGGGCGCTCGACGCCGGTCAGCGTGCCGAAGCGGGCGCGCAGCTCGTCGAGCTGCTCGTCGACCTCGGCGTCGGTCAGCTCGACGTCGTCGACGGTGACCGCGAAGCCGTCCAGGTCGGGCAGCTCGATCTCCGGGCGCACGTCGACCTCGGCGGTGAACTCCAGGACGTCGCGGTCCTCGAGCTTGGTCACGTCGAACTCGGGGTTGCCGAGCGTGCGGACCTCGTTCTCGCGAACGGCCTCGATGTACTTGGCCGGGATGGCCTCGTTGACGACCTCGTCGAGCACCGGGCCGCGCCCGATCCGGCTTTCCAGGACGCGAGCGGGCGCCTTGCCGGGCCGGAAGCCCGGGATGCGCACCTGCTGGGCGATCTTGCGGTAGGCGCGGTCGAAGTTCGGCTTGAGCTCGTCGAACGGCACCTCGACATTGATCTTGACTCGCGTCGGGCTCAGCTGCTCGACGGTGCTCTTCAAGGTCTTCTCCTCGAGCGGTAACGATTGTGTAGGACAATCCTGCGGAAATGGCCCCTGGTCACCTGCAGACCGGGACGTCCGAGTCTAGGCCAGCCGCCGTGGCCGCCGGGGCGGGGGCCACCTGCGGCGTCACGGCGCGAGCATCCGGCCGATCACCCAGCGCATCTGGCCGACCGCGTGCTCGGCCGAGCCGCTGGGCTGCACCAGGTGGGACAGCAGCAGCCGCATCCACGCCTCGACCGCCACCGCCCACTCCGACGCCGTCAGCCGGACGGCCGGGTAGCTGCGCGCGAAGACCGCGGCGACGGCGTCGACCGCCCGGCCCAGCACCGCCTCGGGCTGGGAGGTGAGCAGCGGGAGGAAGTCGTCGCGGCCGCCCTGCTGGGCGCCGAGCGCGATCTCCAGCAGGGGGTTCGCGCGCGCCGCTTCGAGCGTGTGCCGGAACGCCGCCGTCACGCCGTCGACCGGGTCGTCCGGGTGGGCGGCGACGTCGTCGGCCACGCGCTCGACGAAGCGGTCGGTCTCGCGCAGCATCAGCGCCTTGGCGAGCTCGGCCTTGGAGCCCAGTTCGTTGTAGACCGTCTGCCTGCTCACGCCGACCCGCGCGGCCAGCTTGCCCATCGTGACGGCGGCCCAGCCGTCGGCCTCGATGACATCGGCCACCGCGGCCAGCAGCTTCTCCCGGGTACGCGCCGGCGCCGGGTGGGTGACCGCGTTCACAGCGCGAGCTTACCCGCGGGTTGCCTCCCGCTGGCCGACACCTTTTTTCGAGCTCTGCTGTAACGTTTACAAACCCCGCTGAGTTGTCTACGGTGACTCCCGCCTGGCCAGGAGCTTCTCGACCGAGGAGACCGCTCGATGCCCGTCGCCCTCACCCAGCAGCACGGCCCTGCTGTCGTGGCGACCGGTGAGACGACCGCCCGGGGCGTGCCCGCGCCGCGGATCAGCCTGCCCGCCGTCTCGGTGCCGGTGCTCCTGCTCTTCGCCGGCGGCCTGGCGCTGGGGATCACCTCGACCTGGCTGCTGCTCGCGGGGCTCGTGCCCGCGGTGGTCACCGTGGTGCTGAACACCGTCGTCACGTTCGCCATGTACACGGTGGTGCACGAGTCGGCCCACCACTCGGCGGGCAAGCTGACCTGGGTCAACGAGGTGCTCGGCCGGCTGGCCGTCCCGTTCGTCGCGGCGTACGCGTCGTTCCCCTCGCTGCGGTTCGCCCACGGCGAGCACCACCGCCACACGAACTCGTCGGTGCCCGCCGACCCGGACGCCTGGACCTCACGCGGCCCGCGCTGGCAGCTGCCGCTGCGCTGGCTGACCCTCGACTTCGCGTACGCGCGCTGCTACGTCTCCCGGCTGCGCTCCCGGCCCACCCACGAGCTGGCCGAGACGCTGGTGGTGCTCGCCGCGGCGCTGTCGGCGGCGGTGGCGCTGGTCGCGGCCGGGCACGGCGTCGAGCTGCTGCTGGTCTACCTGGTGCCGCAGCGGGTCGGGCTGGGGCTGCTCGCGTGGTCGTTCGGGTGGCTGCCGCACCACGGCCTCCCGGCCGTGACACAGGCGGGCCGGTTCGGCACCACGCGCGTGCGCGTCGGCTCCGACTGGCTGCTCACCCCGGTGCTGCTGGCCCAGAACCTGCACCTGGTGCACCACCTGCACCCGGCCGTCCCGTTCCACCGGTACCGCCGGGTCTGGCTGGAGAACCGCGAGGCGTACCTGGCCCGCGACGTCCCGATCCGCACCGCCGGCGGCCGGGACCTGACCGCGGCGGAGTACCGGGCGGCGGCCGGTCTCGACGGCGTCCCGGAGGTGTCCGTGCCCGCACCGGCCCCGCCCCCGCTCGGGCCGAGCCGGTTCCACCGGCTGCGCGTCCGCGAGATCCGCCCGCTGACCGCGGACGCCGTCGCGATCACCTTCTACGTCCCGCCGCAGCTGGCGGAGGAGTTCCGGTTCACGCCGGGCCAGCACGTCGCGGTCCGCGCGGTCCTCGACGGGCAGCCGGTGCGCCGGACGTATTCGATCTGCGCCCCGGCGGGCGCGGGCGAGCTGCGGATCGCGGTGAAACGCCGTCCGGGCGGCGCGTTCTCCGGGTTCGCGACCACGACGCTGGCCGTGGGCGACTTCCTGGACGTGCTGCCGCCCTCGGGAGGGTTCACGCTCACACCGGACCCGTCCCGGACCGCCCACTACGTCGCACTGGCCGCGGGCAGCGGCATCACGCCGGTGCTGTCCATCGTGGTCAGCGCGCTGTCCGCGGAGCCGCACAGCCGCGCGACGTTGTTGTACGTGAACACTTCCGGCGCGACGACGCTGTTCGCGAAGGAGCTGAGCGGGCTCGCCGAGGGGTTCGGCGGGCGGCTGCACGTCGTGCACTACCGGACCGACGAGCGCGACCCGGACCTGCACGCGCACCGGCCCCGCCAGTTCGACATGCTCGGCGAAGCGCTGGCGATTTCCCACGAGCGCTACCAGCGCGGCCGCCTCGACGGGACGCGGCTGCGAGCGCTGCTGCAGAACCGCCTGCACCCGGCGAAGGTCGACGAGTGGTTCCTGTGCGGCCCGCGCGGCCTGATGGACCTCGTCCGCCGGACCCTGGCCGACGCGGACGTCCCGGAGGAGAACGTCCACTTCGAACTGTTCCGCGGCGCGGCCCCCCTGCGCGACCCGGCGGGCATCGCGGCGAAGGTGGCGGTGACACTGGGCGGCACGACGACGTGCGTGGACGCGGAAGCCGGCGAAACGGTGCTGGACGCGGCGATGCGCGCGGGGTTCGAGGTGCCGTACTCGTGCACGGGCGGGGCGTGCGGAACGTGCCGGGCGACGTTGCGGCACGGCCAGGTGGAGATGGACGTCCGCTACGCGCTGACGGAGGACGACGCCGCGGCGAACCGGATCCTGACGTGCCGGGCCCGGGCGACGACCCCGGAGGTGGCGGTCGACTACGACCGCCGCTGACCCCGGGGCCGCCGCGCCGGTCAGCCGGTCCGGGTGGGGGCGCCCGACGGCGGGGTTCCCTGCCCACCACCGGGCAGCCCGCCCCCGGGAGCGCCATCCGTCACCGAGGTCGCCGTCGCCGTGTCGCCCGATTCCGTGGCCAGCACCGTCACCGTGTCGCCCGTTGCCAAGCCCGTTGCCTGGTCCGACGTGATCGTGTACGTCTTCGAGAACCCGTCCTCGCTCTTCGCCGTCAGCGACGTCGTGCTCAGCGCCGTCACTTCGCCGGTCTGGGTGATCTTCGTGACGTAGCCGCCGTTTCCGTCCGATGACACGTACTCGCCGTGCAGGGCCGAACCCAAGCCGCCCTGCATGCCGGCCGGGCCGGCCGGCATTCCGCCCGGGCCCGTGGTGGAAGCCGTCGACGACGATGCCGCCCAGATCGCCGCTCCCCCGCCGGCCACGATGGCGACCGCGACGGCTCCCGCCGCGATCTTCTTGCCCGGCGACCAAGCCGGCCGTGGCGGGGTGCCCGGTGCGGGCGCCGCGCCCCACGTCTGGTCCGGAGTGGACGGTGCCTGCGGTGTGGTCATGGTGCTGCTCCTTAACGAGGTGTGCGCTCCACCCTGCGGCCGCCGGCTGTGTGCGGACTGTGCCCGCCGTCAGCCGTTCCTGTGACCGGAGGAACCGGACTTCCGCGACAGGCCGGTCACCGCACAGCCGCCTCACAGGCAGCACACAACCCGCACACACGGCGCGGACGGACGCTTTACCCATGGCCGCGCGAACCGTTGCACCGCACCCCCGCCGGGGGCGCCTTTCGCTGCGCGCGAAGCTGACCGGCTCGATGGTCGTGCTGCTCACCGTGGTGTGCCTGATCGTCGGCGTCGTCAGCGAGCTCGCGCTCGACCTCTTCCTCACCCGCCAGATCGACCAGCAGCTCTCCGCCGCGGCGACGCGTTCCCTGGTCTTCGCGAGCAACGCCGGCCCTCAGAACGGCGGCCCGCAGCCCAGCGACCAGGGCCAGCACCCGCTCGGGCAGAACGTCGGCACGGTGAGCGGCACCTTCGACGGCCGGCGGCTCGTCCACGACGACAGCATCTCCGAACACGGCTCCCGGCTGAACCTCACCGCCGCCCAGCAGGCCGTGCTGCTCTCCGTGCCCACCGACGGCAAGCCGCACACCGTGTCCTTCGACGACCTCGGCGAGTACCGGCTGATGGCCCTGCCGGTCACCGGCACGTCCGAGGTCGTCGTCACCGGCCTGCCGATGAAGCCGGTCAACGAAACGCTGCTCACCGTCGCACTCATCCTCTTCGGCGTCGCCGCGGCCGGCGTGCTCGGCGCCGCCTTCCTCGGCGCGTTCGCGGTCCGCCGCACGCTGCGGCCGCTCGACCGCGTCGCCGCCACCGCCGGCCGCGTCACCGAACTGCCGCTCGACCGCGGCCAGGTGGCGCTGTCGATCCGCGTGCCCGAAGCCGACACCGACCCGCGGACCGAGGTCGGCCAGGTCGGCTCGGCGCTGAACCTGATGCTCGGCCACGTCGCGCAGGCCCTCGAAGCGCGGCACGACAGCGAACTGCGCGTCCGCCAGTTCGTCGCCGACGCCAGCCACGAGCTGCGGACGCCGCTGGCCGCGATCCGCGGGTACGCCGAACTGGCCGCCCGCGGCAGCTCGCTGGTGCCGCCCGACGTCGCGCACTCGATGGGGCGGATCCAGTCCGAAGCCGTCCGGATGAGCGCGCTCGTCGAAGACCTCCTGCTGCTCGCCCGGCTCGACGCGGGGCGCCCGCTCGACGTGCGCGAAGTCGACCTCACCCGGCTGGTCGCCGACGCCGTCGGCGACGCCCAGGTCGCCGGGCGCGACCACCGGTGGCTGCTGGAGCTCCCCGCGGGCCCGGTGCTCGCGCTCGGCGACGTCCAGCGGCTGCACCAGGTACTGGCGAACCTGCTGGCCAACGCCCGCACGCACACCCCGCCCGGCACCACGGTCGCGACGTCGCTCGCCCGCTCGGCCGACGGCAGCGCGGTGATCACCGTGACCGACAACGGTCCCGGCATCGCGCCGGACCTGCTCCCGGACGTCTTCGAACGCTTCGCCCGCGGCGACTCGTCACGCTCCCGCACGGCGGGCAGCACCGGGCTCGGGCTGGCGATCGCGTGCGCCGTCGTCCTCGCCCACCACGGCACGATCGAGGTGCACAGCCGCCCCGGCCGGACGGAGTTCGCGGTGCGCCTGCCCGTGGCCGTGCCCGCACAGCGGGTGCACAGCATCGGCACAAGCCGCCCCCAGCTGGAGACCGGAAGCTGATCTCATGACCGCTCTCGCGTCACGCGAACCTGTTATGACTCCTCCAGTTCCAGCCCGCCGTACCTGGCACCGGCCGGCGCTCGCCGTGCTCCTGCTCGGCACCGCCGCGCTGTACCTGTGGGGTCTCGGCGCCTCCGGCTGGGCCAACGCCTTCTACTCCGCCGCCGCGCAAGCCGGTTCGCAGAGCTGGAAGGCGCTGTTCTTCGGGTCGAGCGACGCGGCGAACGCGATCACCGTGGACAAGACCCCGGCCGCGCTCTGGGTGATGGGCCTGTCGACGCGGCTGTTCGGCGTCAACGCGTGGAGCATCCTCGTTCCGCAGGCGCTGATGGGCGTCGGCTCGGTGTGGCTGCTGCACGCGACGGTGAAGCGGACCTCCGGCCCCGCCGCCGGGCTCGTCGCGGGCCTGGTGCTCGCGCTGACTCCCGCGGCCGCGCTGATGTTCCGGTTCAACAACCCCGACGCGCTGCTCGTGCTCCTCCTGGTCGCCGGCGCGTACTGCGTCGTCCGCGCGCTGGAGAAGGCGAGCCCGATGTGGCTCGCGCTGGCCGGTGTCGCGGTCGGGTTCGGCTTCCTGGCGAAGATGCTGCAGGCGTTCCTCGTGCTGCCCGCGTTCGCGGCGGCGTACCTCGTCGCGGCGCCGGTGCCGCTCGGCAAGCGGCTGCTGCACCTGCTCGGCGCGTTCGCGGCGACCGTGGCCGCGGCGGGCTGGTACCTCGTCGTCGTCGCGCTGTGGCCGGCCGCGGACCGGCCGTACATCGGCGGATCGCAGACGAACTCGTTGTGGGAACTGGTTTTCGGCTACAACGGCTTCGGCCGCCTCACCGGCGACGAGGTCGGCAGCGTCGGCGGCGGGGCCGGGAGAGGCTGGGGCTCGACCGGCCTGACGCGCCTGTTCGGCAGCGAGATGGCGGGCGGGATCGCGTGGCTGATCCCGGCGGCCGTGCTCGCCTTCGGCGCGGGCCTGTGGTTCACCCGCCGCGCCCCGCGCACCGACCGCTCGCGGGCGGCCCTGCTGCTGTGGGGCGGCTGGCTGCTGGTGACGGCGCTGGTGTTCAGCTACATGGGCGGGATCATCCACCCGTACTACACGGTCGCGCTGGCCCCGGCGATCGCGGCGCTGGTCGGCACGGCGGCGGTCCAGCTGTGGCTGCTGCGCTCCCGTCCGGTGGCGTCCGGCCTGCTCAGCGGTGGCGTGGCGCTGACCGCGGTGACGACGTACCTGCTGCTGTCCGGCTCGTCGTGGCAGCCGTGGCCGGCCCCGGCGGCGCTGGTCGGCGGGCTGCTGGCGGCGGTGACGCTGTTCTTCGCGGCCCACCTGACGCGCTGGGCGGCCACCCTGGTGGCCGGCTTCGCACTGGTCGTCCTGCTCGCCGGCAGCGGCGCGTACACGCTGGCCACAGCGGCGACGACGCACGAAGGAGCGATCCCGTCGGCCGGTCCTTCGTCGGGCTTCGGCTCTCGCGGTGGGCCGGGCGGCGGCTTCGGCGGCGGCCCGGGTTCGCTGCTGTCCACGACGATGCCGGGCGCGTCACTGACGGCGTTGCTGCGGCAGGACGCGTCGAAGTACACGTGGACGGCGGCGACGGTCCTCTCGAACGCGGCGGCCGGCTACCAGCTGGCCGGTGGCGCCCCGGTCATGGCGGTCGGCGGTTTCAACGGAACGGACCCGTACCCGACGCTGGCACAGTTCCAGCAGTACGTCGCGAGCGGACGGATCCACTACTTCCTCGGCGAGGGCATGACGATGCGGGGCTCCACCGGATCGGACGCGGCGCAGGAGATCGCCGAATGGGTGGCCTCGACGTACCAGTCGTCCACGGTGGACGGCGTAACGGTCTACGACCTCACGGCGGCCTCCTGACGGGGAAACCGACGAAAGCAGGGTGAGTGCCGCGCGACCTGGTCAACTCCGGGCCGCCTCCTGCACTATGGGAAGTACCCGGAGGACGGAGGCTTCTGCAGATGACCGAGCCCAACGTAGGGCGGGCCCGCTCCGCAGACCTGTTTCCGTTCGCCGCGGCCCTCGGCGACGGCGGATTCCTCATCGATCGCCTGATCCGCCAGCGGAACGGCCAGGGCGTGCTGTTCTTCGCCTGGCTGGGCGCCCGCCCGGCCGGCGCGGTCTACCTGTGGCTGGAAGAGGCCGAAGAGCCACCGATCCGCCGGCACCTGCCGGGCGTCGCGCTGCTCACCCACCTGCAGGTGCACCCCGAACTGCGCAACCGCGGCGTCGGCGCGGCGCTCGTCGGCGCGGTGGAGCAGCACCTGACCGGCCTGGGCCACGAGAGGGTCGCGCTGGCGGTCCGCACGGACAACCCGGCCGCGGCCCGGCTGTACGACCGTCTCGGCTACCGGGACTGGGGCCACGGCACCGTCATCTGCTACGCGCAGCTGACCCTGCCGGACGGCACTGTCCTGCAGGTGCCCGAGCGCTGCCACGTGCTGGTCAAGGACCTCACGGTGGTCACGCCGGAACCGCGCGGTGAGCCCAGGATCGGCGTCTCAAGCCGGTACTGACCGGCGCGAGGGCGCCATGCCGAGGGCGGCCATCGCGCCGTCGATCCCCAGGCCGCCGCGGTGTTCGCGGCGGAGTTCACGGATGTGCTTGCGCCAGCGCACGCAGTCGTTCTGCCACGCCCGCAGGTAGCGGACGCACAGCTCCGGGGTGATCAGGTGGCTGCGCCCGATCGAGGCCTTGAGCGCCGCGACCATCCGCGCTTGCTGCGCGGGTTCGATGTCGGAGGCGAGCACTCGCTCGATGGTCGTGCTGATGATCCGGCGCCGCTCGGGCAGGAACTCGGCCCAGTACTTTTCCTCGGCGTGCGCCAGCCCCAGGCCGTTGTCGAGGAGGCCGAACACGCCTTCGGCGAGGGTGTCGCCCAGCTCCTCGCCCCGGGCCCGCCGGGGGTCGTTGTAGGGGTCGTAGTCGTACTGCCACGCGGTACCGACGACCGCGGACGGCCGCAGCCGCAACCCGTCCAGCAGGAAGAACCAGTCTTCGTTGTAGATGTTCGGGAAGAACGAGGAGAACGCGGCCTTGCCGACCACGAGCGCGCCGCCTCCGATGAACGTGTCCTGGACGCCACCGGTGTCCCGCACCGCGTGGCAGACCACCGAGTTGTCCGGCATCCCCACGTTCGCGAGCCCGACGACCGGGTGGTTCGCGAGCAGGCCCGCGGCCGCCTCGAGATCGCGCGGCCGCGGCAGCACGATGTCGTCGTCGAGGAACGCGATCCGCTCCCAGCCGACGAGGCTGGCCACGAGCAGGCCGAGGTTCCGCTTCAGGCTCGTGTCGACGGGCCGGTTGAACTTCCCGAACCGGAGGAGCTGGTCGGTGGCGAACCGGGGCACGACCCCGTCGGGCAGGAGGTCGACGTCGACGGCCGTCGCCTGCACCCCCTGCCGCTTGGCGGCCAGCGCCGCGTTCGAGGCGTCGGCTCGCATGCTGCACAGGAGCAGCAGGTGGGCGTCCAGGAGACGGGCCGCTTGGATGGCCTCTTTGAGGTAGGCCGCCGGACGGCCGTTGGGGACGACGATCGCGTCCAGCGACCCTCTCGGGGCGTCGGCCGAGGCGAAGTGGGCCAGCAGGTCCTGGTGCGATCGGTGCTGTTGCGCGTTCACCCGGCCGCCTCGGGCCACTCGTGGAGCCGGTTCTCTTCGATCGTCCAGTCGGGAGTCAGGCCGTTGCCGTCGAGCACCAGGACCCGGCTGATGATGCTGAAGGACCTCGCGTCGCCGAACCGCTCCCGCACGTAGGCGGTGTTCCGGTCCCGGAACCGGCCGTCCGTCAGCGCTCGCACCGCACCCAGCGTTCCTCGACCGTACATACCATTGCACACGGTCACAGTGCGCTTCCGGTTGAACGGAGATACGCCCCGGTAGAAGTGCGCGACGTCTTCGAGCAGATGCTCAGCGGCGTCGAGGCGCGGCTCGATCAGCTTCGACCGGCCGTTCTCCCGGACCCGGAAGCCGCCGTGCTCGGCGTTGTCGGCCCGGCCGACCTGCTCCACCGGCAGGTCCACCCGCTCGATCACGTCCTTCGTCACGCTGTTGAAGTCGACCCCGCCGAGCAGGACCAGGTGGCTGGTGTAGTCGTCCGGCTCGAGCGCGTCGCTGGTGCGGAAGGTGACCGGGTTCTCGGGGTTGCGCGCCCGGATGTGGCCGAACAGCTCGATCAGCGCGTCGGGGTCGGCGTAGGTGTACAGCGAAACGAAGTCGGGGCTCTCCGGGTCCGCGTAGTCGAGGTTCCGGCGGTACTTCTCCGGGAGCTGGGCGCAAACGATCGTGATCCGCTGGTCCTCCTCGAAGGTCCAGAGGTCGGCCGGCCCGTCCTCCTCGAGGGGATCATTGCCTTCCCGCAGCCACAGCAGCTCGTGCAGCAGCTTGCTGCGCAGGTCCTGCTCGTCGTCCGTCAGTTCTTCGAGCGGGAGGACTTCCAGGTTGTCCCCGCGCAACGAGCGGCGGGTGGCGAACAGCGTCGCGTACGCCTCCAGCCGCCGGACCGGCGGGCGGACGGGCTTGTCGGCGTTCTCCCACGACGAGATCAGCGAGATACTGAGCTTGCCAAGCGCCTGGGCCAGCTGCCCCTGGGTGAGCCCGGCGTCCGGCCACTGCTCCTCGCGCAACGCCTTCAGACGGCGAGCGAGCGCACGCGGCGCGACTGAGGACACGACCTCCGCCACCCTTCAGTAAATTTCAGTAGTGCGGAAAGTGGCCTGATAGTACTCCTCGCACCTAAAGCCGCGATCGGCAACCCGCGGATACGAGGACTGAAACGTTACGTCGGGCCAAACCTCCGCACAGCAAACGGGTAACACCGGTTCATCCAGGTTGTTCCAGGGTACTCCACCCGTTACAGTGAACTTGACTGAACTTCAGTTCATACCTGAAGGCAGGAGCGGGCCAATGAGTACTCCAGCGGACATACCCCGGCACCGGGCCATCGTGGCGGTCGACATCGAGGGGTCGACCAAACACCCGAACTCGGTGCGAGCCCTGCTCCGGAACGTCCTCTACCAGCTGCTCGAAGAGTCCTTCACGATCGCCGGGATCGGCCGCAAGCACCGGGACGCCTTCGTCGACCGGGGCGACGGTGCGCTCTGCCTCGTCCGGCCCTTCGACCAGGTGCCCAAGACGCTGCTGCTCGCCACCTTCGTCCCGGCGCTCGCCGATCTGCTCGACAAGCACGCCCGCAACCTCCCGGACCTCGCCTTCCGGCTCCGCGTGGCCGTGCACGCCGGTGAAGTGCACCGCGACAACCGCGGGCCCTACGGGGAGGACGTCGACATCGCCTGCCGGCTGGTCGACGCCCCCGAGCTGAAGCGGCGGCTGAGGGAAACCACCGCGCCGCTCGCGCTCGCCATCTCGCAGGAGATCCACCGCTCGGTCGTGCGGCACGGCTACCCCGGCATCGACCACACGGCGTTCACCCAGTCCGTCCACATCAAGCTCGGTGAAGAACGGCTTCGCGGCTGGCTGTACACGCCCGAAGCCGGTGTGCCGGAGGAAGGGCTGACCGCGTAGGGACCGGAAACGAGGTGGGGATGTGGAACCGACGGGATTCTGGGCCGACCTCGGCCCCGCCGATCGCCGGGTGCTGGCGGAGTCCGCCACGCGGCGCGCCTATCCGCGCGGTGGCACGCTCTGCCGGGAAGGCGACCGGTCCAGCGTCGTGCTGGTGCTGCTGAGCGGGCACGTGCGGATCGTGCACGGGACGCCGGACGGGCGCGAGGTCGTCGCCGGGGTGCGCGGCGCGGGGGACGTCATCGGCGAGCTGGCCGCGATCGACGCGCAGCCGCGCTCGGCGACCGTCGAAGCGCTCGACGACGTCGAGGTGCTGGAAGTCCCCGGCGAGCGGTTCGCCTCGCTGTGCCGGACGCGGTCGCGGATCTCCTGGGCGCTGCTGGTGGTGCTGTCGACGCGGCTGCGGTCGGTCGGCAGGCAGTGGCTCGAACTCGGCGGCGGCGCCGCGATCCGGCGGGTGGCCGCGCAGCTGATGCAGCTGGCCGTCCAGCACGGCGTGCCGCGCGGCGGGGACATCGAGATCGCGGTCCCGGCCACGCAGGCGGAACTGGCGATGACCGCGGCGATCTCCCGCGAGTCCTGGGCGCGGGTGACGCGCGACCTGCGGCGTCAAGGCGTCATCAGCACCGGCAGAAGACAGGTGACGATCCACCGCATGGGCGAACTTCGGCGGCTGGCGAGCTGAATCCCGCCTTCTGTGTCAGCTGACACAGAGACCGCGGCGACCCGGAGGTTTCCTGGATCCACGGGCAGAGGAGGGCACTCTCATGGACCCCTACACCACCCCACCGCGCCGCAGCCGCTGGCGCCGGGGCGTCTACGCGGCCGGGCTCGTCATCCCGTTCACCGCGTCCCAGCTGTGGGCGCTGCTGGTGCTGCTGCGACTCGCGCCGCTCGACGGGCTCGTCGGCCAGGCGTTCGCGCTGATCCTGCTGGGTTCCGTCGTCGCGATCTGGGCGGCGTGGCGCTGGACCTGGCAGCTCGGCCGCGACCGCGACCGCAGGCCCGAGCCCGCCCCGAAGACCCGGATCCCGACATGACGTCCGGGCTCGCGATCGTCGCGGCCCTCGTGCTCGGCATCGCCGCCGGACGTCTCTCGCGCCACCTCGGCGGCCTCCTTCGCCGCCGGTTCACCGGAAGGAGCACGGAAATGACCAGCAGGCAAGCGTCGTTCCCCACCCGGCTCTACCACTGGCGGTGGGAGATCCTGGCGGTGACGCTGCTGCCCTACGCCCTGGTGACGTTCGCGCTGTGGGCGGGCGCGCTCTGGACGACGGCGGTCTTCGCCGTCGTGCTCGGCCTGGCCCTGCTGCGCCGCCGGCGGGTGCGGGACCGGATCAGCGCGATCCGGGTGCAGCACCGCCTGCGGGCGGCGTTCCCGTTGCTGCGCCTGCCCGGCGGCCGCCGTCCGGCGATCCTGTGGTCGCGCCCCCGCGGCGGCGACATCGTGGTGTCGCTGTTCGGCCGCGAGGCGTTCGAGCACCTGCACCGCCACCGGGCGGTCCTGGCGGCGGCGTGCGCGGTCCCGCAGGTGTACGTCGACCGCCACCCGAAGTACGCGAGCCTGGTGACGCTGACCATCAGCCCGACCGAGGCCCCGCGCGAGCGGTCGGTCCTGCCGAGCAACGTCGTTCCGCTGCGGGCGCACAGCTAGCGGCCGAGCACCTCGGTGAGCAACGCCGCCAGCTCGCCGCCGTGCCACGAACTGGCCGAGAACCGCTCCTGGGCGATCCCGTCCCACGGAGCGGTTCCCTTCGTGATCCGGGTGTCCGCGGTGAGGGTCCCGATCTCCTGGGCCGCGATGCCTTCTTCGTCCAGCTTCTTCCCGACCAGCCCGACGTCCTGCGCCGGCACCGCGACGACCAACCCCCAGTCGCCCCAGGTCTGGGCGAGGTCGAACGGCCGCACGCCGCACTGGGCGGCGACCTCGGCCACGGGTTTGTCGAGCACGAACTCGTCGGCGACGGTCGCGCCGAGGCCGTTGGCCTCGCACAGCGTGCGGACCGTGGCGAACAGGCCGTCGGAAACGTCCATCGCCGCCCGCGCGTGCCCCGCGGCGGCCAGCAGTTTCCCCGCCTCGAGCTGGGCCATCGGACGGCAGGCGCGGTCCCAGATCTCGTCGCGGGCCGGCGCCGGGAGCGTCGCCCGCCCGGTCTCCAGCAACGCCGCGGCCCACAGGTACCCGGCGGAACCGACGAGCAGCAGGCGGTCCCCGGCTTTCGCCCCGGACCGCCGGAGCCTGCTGCCCGGAGCGCACCGCCCGATCGCCGTCGCGGTCAGCTGGACGGCGCCGTCCCGGATGTCCCCGCCCGCGACCCTGGTGCCGTGCGCCGCACAGCAGTCGTCCACGCCGTCGAGCAGCCGCTCGAACTCGCGCACGGTGGTCGTCTTGGGCAGCGTGTAGCTGACGAGGAGTCCCAGCGGTTCGGCGCCGGCCGCCGCGAGGTCGGACAGGTTGATCGTCGCCAGCAGCCAGCCCGCGTGGTAGAGGTCCGGCTCGCGCAGGAGGTTCACCACCGGCGCCGGGCAGCTGTCGGTGGTGGCGACCAGCTCGCTCGGCGTCGTCACCGTGCCGAGCAGGGCGCTGTCGTCGCCGAAGCCTTCGACCCCGCCGTAGCGCGGTCGCAGGACGCGTTCTTGGATCAGCTGTTCCCCCAGGTCGCCGAGGGTTTCAGTGCTGCCGGACATGATCCGCCAATCGGGACGCGACGACCGTGTGGTCGTTCGAGTAGTTGTGCGGCATGGCGCCGTACGGCCGCTCGCTCCCGGTCGAAGCGAACAGCATCAAGTTGCAGATCCGGG
This sequence comes from Amycolatopsis sp. NPDC003865, assembly GCF_053605345.1. NCBI lineage: Bacteria > Bacillati > Actinomycetota > Actinomycetes > Pseudonocardiales > Pseudonocardiaceae > Amycolatopsis > Amycolatopsis sp. NPDC003865. Next base: position 222,581 of record NZ_JBSGJA010000005.1, read on the forward strand.
TGCCGGGATACAACAGCACCGGGTGCCGCAGGTGGTTGACGATCTCCAGGGTCAGCACGGCACCGGTGTCGCGGCCGAACCCGGGGCTGACCTGGCCGCACAGCACCACGCCGATGCCGAGGCGCGCGTAGTCGCTGGTGCCGTCGACGAGACCGGCCAGGTGTTCGGACAGGCCGATCTTCTCCAGCGTCGGCGCGAGCACGACCTCGCCCGGTTCGACGGTCAGCCGCCCGCTCGCGTCCAGTGCCTTCGGGACGAGTTCGGGGTGGGTCGCCCGGTCTGCGACGTCGACCGGCCCGCGCGTCACGAGGGAGAACGCTTCGCGGCCGAGCCGGAGGCTGAGCGCGGCCGGCCGCACCAGCGCCGCGTCGAACGGGTCGACCCGCAGCTGCCCGGTCTCGTACGCCCGCCGGATCGCCCGGTCGGTGAGGACGCCGGGCTGGTCGGGCCGCACGGGCCTCATGGTGCGACCCCGCTGTCGAGCTTCGCCAGTACGGCGGTCACGAGTTCCTCGAAGTCCGCTGGGGTGAGGTCGAAGTTCGGCTGGTCGTCGCTTTCCCCCGGTTCGCAGTAGACGACCGTGGTGGAGGTCCGGCGGGGTCCCTGGACCACGACGGTCGCGGTGAGCCCGGCGTCGACCGGCCGTACCGTGTGGACGATCGAGGTGTCGCAGGTGTAGACGTCGCCGCCTTGGACGTGCGGCGACGCGCGGCGCTTGAGGCGGACTTCGCCGTCGGCGACCAGGGCCGCGGGGTTCGCCGGGTCGGCGCCGTAGCGGTAGCGCCGGAACGGCTTGCCGCCCTCGGCGGTCTCGGCGAACTCGACCATGTGCATGCCGGTGCCGGTCAGCACGTGGGAGGCGAACTCCCAGCGGTGGCTGTGCGGGTTCGACTCGCCGCGGGAGACCGTGTCGCTGCTCGGCCAGACGTGCAGGCGGACGCGGAACTCCGGCTCGATGCCGGCGTGCAGGACGATCTTCGCGAAACCGTTGGGGTGCCAGTAAGAGCGTTTCGCGACTTCGGCGGTCGCGGCGGGGTCGCCGGCGAGGTCGCGCAGCCACGCCGCGAAGGCGGGGCGGTGGGCGCGGACGTACGCGGCCGCCGCTTCGAGCCGGGCGAGGCCGGGGTGGGAACCGTTGCCGCGCAACGCTTCCGCCAGCTGCCGCGGGAACGGGTGATCGCCGTTGCCCACCAGGGGGGTCGTGCTCATCGCGGGAATCTCTATTCTGCGGCTGTCGGGGGAAGGAACTGCGGGGCCGGGAAGGCCAGAGCGACGGCGCGCAGAGCCGTCACGGCGTCGAGCGTCATCCAGATCGGGAGATCGCCACTGCCCCAAGCCCACAGACCGCGCGAAGGTTCGTAGCGTTCCCACAACGAATTCAGCGCGCGGCTCAGCCTGGCCACCGGCACTTGTGGCGCCTCGGCCAGCGCCTGGAGAACCCAGGCGGAAGTGAAGTGCTTGATCGTGACCCGCACGTCCGGCCGCCCTTGCGGCTGCGGCAGTGCGAGGTCTTCGGAGACGCCGTCGTCGGGGTGGACCCGCTCGACGAGCCACCGGGTGCCGACGTCGACGGCGTCGGAGATTTCGTCGCTGCCGCGTCCGGAGCGCTGCAGTTCGCGCAGGGCCACCAGCGCCCGTGCCGTGTGGGCGGTCGACGGCTCCGGCGCGACCAGTCCCTCCTCCTTCTTCTCGCCCCAGAGCGGGACGCCGTCGAAGTCGAGCCGGGCCGCGAGGAGGTCGTCGGTCAGGCGCCGGGTGAGCGGCGCGTCCGGCGCGAGCCGGACCGAAGTGCGCAACGCGGCGGAGAGCAGGAACGGCCGCGTCCGGGTGCGGTCGTCGAGCGATTTCTCGAGGTAGCTCAGCCCTTCCTCGGCGGTGAGGATGGTGCTGGCCTGGAACAGGGCGCCCACGACCGCCGCGGTCACCTCGGGACGGCGGCCTTCCGACCGGCCCTGCCAGCCGAAGTCGGAACGCCGCTCGTAGAGGTCCTTCACGACCGTATGTAGGTCGATGTAGGGCTCGCCTACCACGACCATCGCCGAGATCCCGTAGGCGGTGGCGAGCGTCGTGTGCGCGCCCCGCTTCTGCAGGTTGTGGCGCCAGCCGACGGCGCGGCCGTCCCCGTCGCGGATCAGCTCGTCGGCGAGGCTGGTCCCGGCCCGGCGGAAGACCTCGAGCAGGGACCCCGCCGTGGTCAGCGCCCCGGCCGCCGCAGGGGCGGGCGAGCGGGCCGCTTCGACCATGTCCACCAGGGAATTCCCGGCCCGGAAGTGATCGTCGAGCAGCCGCGCGTTCTCCGCCGAAGGCAGGTACCGGCCTGCTTCCCACTGGGTCAGGTTCGCGCGGGCGACGCCCACGATCGCGGCCACGTCGGCCTGCGTCTGCCGGGCAGCCTTGCGCAGCCGGCGCAGTTCGGCGCCGACGTGCTCGGTTGTTACCACATCATCACTACCTAACGGCCGCCGCGCGGCCGTAGAATGTAGGTAAGCACTCGACATCTACCTTACCTACTCAGGTAGGCCCACGTAGGGGAGGTGACAATATGTGGACACAGAGCGCACCTTATCCCATCGGGCACTCTTTGTTGGTGCGGACTGGGGTCGACTCGCCCGAACGGGTTGCAGCCCCAGCTCGCGGACCCCCTAGTCGTCGTAGCGACACGCGACCACGCGCACCTGGGGCACTACGGAATGTGCCCGGCGGCCTCCCCGAGCCGCCCGTGGGCGCCCGTGCCGGGCCGCCCGTCCGAGTCCGTGCGTTCTTTCCGGGGGTGTCACGATGCAAGACCACAACCTACCTACGTCCCGCCAACGTAAGTGGTTCGATCGGCTGCTGCTCCGCCTCGGCGAGTGGCTGTTCGCCGCCGACGAAGACGCCCGCGCGACCGCGCGCGGCTGGGAAGTCCGGCGCGGAGCCCGAGGCACCCGCGTCTACCGCGATCCCCGCTGGGACACCGTGCACGCCTGCGGCGCGTGCGGCGGCCACGGGCGCACCCCCTCCGATGGCACGGCTTGCCCGGGCTGCGCCGGAACCGGAGTCGTCCGCCGGGCACCAGCGACCGCCGTCCCGGTCGCCGACGGCTGCGAAGGAGCACGGTCATGACCCACGAAATCCCTGAACTGGCCCGGCAGCTGGCCCCCGTCAAGCGGCCCAACCCGCTGCTGTGGCTCTACCACTGGCGCTACGAGATCCTCGCCGCCACGCTGCTGCCGTACGCACTGGTCAACCTGTTCTTGTGGCTGGGGCCGGTCTGGTCCCTGGTGGCGTTGGCGGCGGCGTTCAACTGGGTGTTCTACTGGCGCGCGGCCCGCCGCCACGTCCGCGGCCGGCTGCGCGCGATCGTGGTCCAGCACCGGCTGCGCACGGCGTTCGCGAGCGCCCGCATCTGCACGGTCGACGGCCGCCGCCCGGCGATCCTGTGGACCCGCCCGCTCGACGGCGACGTCGTGGTGTCGCTGTTCTGCCCGGCGGGCATCGGCTTCGACCAGATCCACTCGCGGCGCGACGTGCTGGCGGACGCGTGCTTCGCGTCGGAGATCTACGTGGACCGCCACCCGAAGTACGGAGCGCTGGTGACGTTGACGATCTGCGCGAAGGCGCCCCGCAGCGAGCCGGGTCGCGCGGTGTCCCCGGGCGAGGTCGTCCCGCTGCGGGCGCACAGCTGAGTCCGCGCCCGGCGTCCAGGTGCTGGACGCCGGGCGCGGCGCGGTCAGTCCTCTGGTTTTTCCCCGGTGTCGGCCGTCTTCGAGAACCGGAAAACCACGACTGCGGCGATGGTCAGGAAAGCGGCGGCCATCAGCAGGACAGCGATGGCGTAGATGGCCGCAGCGGGTGTCTCCAAGACCACGCAGGCCAGCGCGACGATCAGTACGGGGTTGATGACCCCCGCCGGGCCACCGGCTCTCAAGGCCTGCGACAACGCCTGCAGCCAAGGCTTCATGATCGACCTCTTTCCACCGGGCGGAGCGCGGTACCGAAGCTGCAGATGCTGCGAAAAGGTGTGGTTGTCATTCGGCGGGAGCGACGGCGCGCAGAGCCGTCACGGCGTCGAGCGTCATCCAGATCGGGAGATCGCCACTGCCCCAAGCCCACAGACCGCGCGAAGGCTCGTAGCGTTCCCACAACGAGATCAGCGCCCGGTTCAACCTGGCCACCGGCACCTGGAGAACCCAGGCGGAAGTGAAGTGGTGAGTCACCCGGCCGGGCGCGGGCGCACAGCAACCGCACAGGGCGATCACACGATCACCAAAGCGGGGCCCGCGACCGTAGTACCCATGACAGCCACCGCCTCCGCAGCACGGCCCGGGACCGTCCCGGTCGATCTGGCCGGGCCGCGCCCCGTTCTCGACGTCGTCATCCCGGTCTTCAACGAAGAGACCGACCTCGAACCGTGCATCCGACGGCTGCACGCCCACCTGGCCGACCACGTCTCCTACCCCTACCGGATCACCGTCGCCGACAACGCGAGCACCGACGAGACGCTGCGGGTGGCCGAACGACTCGCCCGGGAGTTCCCCGAGGTGACCGTCCACCACCTCGACGAGAAGGGCCGCGGCCGCGCGCTCAACGCCGTCTGGCGGGCCTCCGACGCCGCCGTCCTCGCCTACATGGACGTCGACCTCTCCACCGATCTCGCCGCGCTCGGGCCGCTCGTCGCCCCGCTGCTCTCGGGGCACTCCGACCTCGCCATCGGCAGCAGGCTCGCCCGGGGGGCGCGAGTCGTGCGGGGGCCGAAGCGCGAGTTCATCTCCCGCGCCTACAACCTCATCCTCAAGTCCACCCTCGCCGCGAAGTTCAGCGACGCCCAGTGCGGCTTCAAAGCCATCCGCGCCGACGTCGCCCGCGAGCTGCTCCCCCACGTCGAGGACACCGGCTGGTTCTTCGACACCGAGCTGCTCGTCCTCGCGCAACGCGCCGGGCTGCGGATCCACGAGGTGCCCGTCGACTGGGTCGACGACCCCGACTCCTCGGTCAACATCGTCAAGACCGCCGCCGCGGACCTCAAGGGCATCGCCCGGGTCACGAAGGCCACCTTCACCGGCGAGATCCCGATCAGCAGGCTGCGCGAACAGCTGGGCCGCCGGCCGATCGGCGTCGACGCGCCGGGGGTGCCGCCGCGGCTGGTGACGCAGCTCGTGCGGTTCGCCGCCATCGGCGTCAGCAGCACGCTCGCCTACCTCGTGCTGTTCCTGCTGCTGCGGACGGTCGTCGGCGCGCAGGCGGCGAACTTCACCTCGCTGCTGGTCACCGCGATCGGGAACACCGCGCTGAACCGGCGGCTCACGTTCGGCATCCGCGGCCGCGGCGGCGCCGGGCGCCACCAGTTCGAAGGCCTGATCGTCTTCGGTCTCGGCCTCGCCCTGACGAGCGGGGCGCTCGCCCTGCTCAACGGATCCACCACCCCCGGCCTGGTCCTGGAGATCACCGTGCTCGTGCTGGCGAACCTCGCCGCGACGGTGCTCCGGTTCCTGCTCCTGCGCGGCTGGGTGTTCAACCCGCGCCGCCAGGCCGCCACCCGGAAGGAGTCCTGATGACCGCCGTCCTGTCCGGCACCGTGACGCAGGAACCGCGTCACCGCAAGGAAACCGTGGCGCACGCGCCGCCGCGCTGGGTCCGCCCGGCGGTGTTCGGGCTGCTGGCCGCGACCGCCGTTCTCTACTTCTGGAACCTCACCGCTTCCGGCTACGGCAACAGCTTCTACGCCGCCGCCGTGCAGTCCGGAACGCAGGACTGGAAGGCGTGGCTGTTCGGCTCGCTCGACTCGGGCAACGTGCTGACCGTCGACAAGCCGCCCGCGGCCCTGTGGGTCGCCACGGCCTTCGCGCGGATCTTCGGCTTCTCCAGCTTCACCGTGCTCGCCCCGCAGGCGCTGATGGGCGTCGCGTCCGTCGGCATCCTTTACCTGACGGTGAAACGGACTTCGGGCCCGGTCGCCGGGCTGTTCGCCGGCGCGATGCTGGCCATGACCCCGGTGGCCGCGCTGATGTTCCGGTTCAACAACCCGGACGCGCTGCTCGTGCTCCTCATGGTCGCCGGCGCCTACTTTGTCGTGCGGGCCACGGAAAAGGCGTCGCCCAAGTGGCTCGCGCTGGCCGGTGTCGCGATCGGGTTCGGCTTCCTGACGAAGATGATGCAGGCGTTCCTGGTGCTGCCGGCGTTCGGGCTGGTGTACCTGATCGCGGCGCCGACGTCGCTGCCCAAGCGCTTGCTGCACCTCGGCGGCGCGGTGGTGGCCCTGATCGTCTCGGCGGGCTGGTACATCGCGCTGGTCGACCTGTGGCCGACGGCGTCGCGTCCCTACATCGGCGGGTCCGAAGGGGACAGTCTGCTCGAACTCGCCTTGGGGTACAACGGGTTGTCACGCATCTTCGGCGGCGGCGACGGCGGTGGACCCGGCGGTGGCGGCGGCATGGGCGGTGGCAACACCGGCTTCGGCGGCGCGTCGGGGCTGTTCCGGATGTTCGGGTCGAGCTTCGGCACGGAGATCTCGTGGCTGCTGCCGGCCGCGCTGATCGGCCTGGTCGCCGGACTCTGGTTCACCCGCCGCGCGCCGCGCACCGACTCCACGCGCCTGGCGCTGGTGCTGTGGGGCGGCTGGCTGGTCGTCACCGCGCTGGTGTTCAGCTACATGAGCGGCATCGTGCACCCGTACTACTCGGTCGCGCTCGCCCCGGCGATCGCCGCGCTGGTCGCGATCTCGGGCCGCGCTTTGTGGCAGGGCCGGGCCAACCTGGCCCCACGGGCGACGCTGGCCGGGATGGTGGTCGCGACGGCGGTGTGGTCGTTCATCCTCCTCGACCGGACGCCGGACTGGTTCCCGGCGCTGCGCTGGATCGTCGCGGTGCTCGGCGTCCTCGTCGGGACGGTGCTCGTGATGGGTGTGCCGACCGTCCGCAAGGCGGCCGCGGTCGTGGCGACGGCGGTGGTCCTGACCCTGGGCGTGTCGACGGCGGCCTACGGCGTCGAGACGGCGTCGGTCGCGCACAGCGGCTCGATCCCGACCTCGGGGCCGACGTCGAGCGCGATGGGCGGTGGCTTCGGCGGCGACCCCGAGTCGTCGTCGGACGCGATCGGTGCGCTGCTGGCGAAGACGACGACGAAGTGGGCCGCGGCGACGACCGGTTCGCAGAACGCGGCGTCGCTGGAACTGGCCGGCGGCAGGGCGGTGATCGGCATCGGCGGCTGGAGCGGCTCCGACCCGGCGCCCACGCTGGACGAGTTCAAGGCGTACGTCGCGGCAGGCGAGATCGAGTACTACATCGACGGCGGCCGCGGCGGCGGCCCGGGCGGCGGCTCGTCGGAGATCACCGCTTGGGTGACGGCGAACTTCACCGCCACCACGGTCGACGGCCAGACGGTCTACGACCTGCAGAAGTGAGTTCCCCGGGCCCGGGCTTCTTCGGAAGCCCGGGCCCTTTCACGCGATCCCGCGGGCTTCGCGGACGAAGGTGTCGCGGTGGGCGCCCCGGAAGACGGTCGTCTCGACGAGAGCCTCGAAGTGCCGGTACCCGCCGAGGGCTTCGGCCTCGTCGAACGCCTCGGCCGCGGCGGCCGTGCCGTAGCCCCCGCACCCGGCGACGACCACGACTTCCGACGTTTCCGGCGCGAAGGGGTTCGCCGCGCGGATGACCAGACCGTAGTCGACGCGTGGCTCACCGGCGTCGTCGTAGCGCGGCGAGGCCGCGAAGCCGGACTTGCGGTCGTAGACCGCGGAGCCGTGTTCGGCGAACCCGAGCGAGAGCACGCCGTCCAGCCGCTCGAGAACGCTTTCGGTCAGGGAATTGCCACCGATCAGGATGAGGTCGTCCCGGACGTCTTCTTCCGTGACCGCGCCGGCTTCGACGAGCCGCACGGCCGACCCGAGCTGAGCCTGCAGCTCCACCACGGCGAGCAGATCGCCTTCGTCCACCGTGGCGCCGGGGAAGCGCAGGCCGTACACCATCAGCGGCAGTGAGTCCTGCGACGCTGCGCCCATCGTCGGCTCCTTCGGTCGTGTAACCGAAGTCGTCGCAGGTCAGCGGCTCGTTACGGCCGGGGCCGCAGGTGCTGGCCGACGTTCCCGACGAGGTCGACCGTCGCCCGGCGCTCGGTGAATCGCCACCCGCGGGCGGTGCGCGTGAACCGGTCGGCGTACCGGCCCGCGGCGACCGTCTGCAACGGCAACCCGACGACCGCCTGCAACACCGTGAAGTAGGCCTGACCGGACGCCGTGTCGCCGTCCACCTCGAGTGCGAGGTTCGTCGTGACGTGCTTGGTACGCGGGGTGCCGTTGTCATACACGATCACCGTGTCGCGCAGCATCCGCGCGACCTCGGCGCCGCGGAAGTAGCCCACGCTGCCGATGAACGCGCCGTCGGCGAACAGCTCGCCCACGCCGTCGAAATCCCCAGCGTCGACCAGCGACGCGTAGGAATAGACCAGGTTTTCGAGCGCGCGGTAGTCGTCCACGAAAACGATCGTATCGACACCGCCGGCACAGGAAAGTCTCAGACGGCCCACAGGTTCGGCGCGGATCATGGGTTTCAGAGGGATGAGGAGGCCGCGATGATCACGACACGTCCGGGTTACCCGCGCTGGCACACCGCGAGCGCCCAGGGGCCGCGCTCGCTCAATGCCGATGCCGTCGGCGCCTATGCCGCCGCCGGGGGGCCCGGTGTCGTGTTCGCCCTCGCCGATGGGGTCGGGGACGATCCCGCCGCCGCTCGTGCCGCCCGTACCGCCGCCGCGGCCGCGGCCCGTACGCCTGTCCACAAAGGACCGGTCGAGGCGGTTCTCGCCGCGCAGCGCGCGGTGCGGGAGCAGACGCTCGGGGACGCGGTGCTCGTCGTCGCCATGCCGGCCGGACACGGCGGGTACCGCATCGCCTGGGTCGGGGACGCCCGCGCGTACGCCTGGGACGGCACCACTCTCGCCTGCCTGACCACCGACCACACGCTCGCCGAGTACTTCCGCGCCCGGCACCAGCCGGTGACCCCGCGGATGGAGCACGTGGTCACCACGAGCGTCCGCACGGCGAAGCCGGAGGAGATCGGCACGGCGGAGACGACGAGCGCGGGCCTGCTCCTGACCAGCGACGGCGTCCACAAACCGCTGGCGAGCACCGGCATCCGCGCGGTGCTGGCCCGGCCGGGCACGGGGGCGGCGGAGCTGGTCGAGGCGGCGCTGGCCCGCGGCGGCTCGGACAACGCGACCGCCGTCTACGTCGAACCCCTGGAGGCCGACGTCACGACGGTGCGATTTCCCGTCGCCGCCTAGCGCTCGCGCTTGAGCTGCCGGTACTCGCGCAGGACGAGGACGATGATCACGACGTCGAGCGCGGCGAAGAACGGCAGCGCGATCGAGTGGGTGTGGATCGCCCGGAAGATCTCGTAGACGACGAACGCCGCGAGGATGAGTGCCGCGACCGGGTACGCGCGGACGATCTTGCGGGCCAGGGCCCAGACGAGGCCGAGCTTGATCAGGCCGTGGGCCAGCAAGTAGGCGACGGCGAACGTCTTCGTGTCGCCGTGGAGGAAGTTCTCGGTCGCCGACTGCAGGTGGCGGGCGAGGGTGCCCGAGGGGTCGCCCAGCAGGTCGCGCGTGATCACCGCGTGGGTGAACCCGCTGACGGTCGAGGCGGGGATGAACGCGAGGATCAGCGCCCCGACGACCTGCAGCGCGCCGTCGAGGCCCTTGATCGCGATCGCGACGCGGAAGAACTTCTCGGTCGCGGTCGTCTTCGTCTCCGACATGCCCCCAGCTCAGCACGAACGGCTGGTCAGCGCACGTGGAGGCACCTTTCGCACCGTTCGTGCCGAGCTGTCCGGCCGGTCGGGTCCGTGCCGTAGAACGGGAAGCACGCCGCGCCGCAGACGGCCAGGAAGATCGGCCCGCACCGGAGGGGGTGCGGGCCGACCTGGTGGGCGACGGCCAGCGCGCGCCGCCGTGCGCCCGCTTCGGGGAGCCAGCCGTGGTCCGGGAGGGTGGCGCGGACGCGGGCATCCAGCTCGTCGGCGCGGGCGATCAGGTCCGCGCCCAGGTCGGCGAGCCGTTCGCCGAGGTCGCGGAGGATGTCGGGGCGGGGTGTCTCGTCGTCGAGGGTGCGCGCCAGCCACGCGACGTCCAGCGCGAGCGACGTGTGCAGGTCCCGGACGCGGTCGAGCAGCCGCACGTCCCGGTCGGCTTCGGTCAGCACCGCGCCAGCCACGCGGCCCGGCATTCGGCGCAGGTCGGGTCGAACCAGTTCCCGCCGAGCTGCGGAACATCGCGCACCGCGACGGTCACCTCCGCCCCGCACAGGGTCGTGAACTGTTCTTCGGGACGCGGCGGGAAAGCCCCGTCGAGCGCGTGGCGCTTTCCCTCCGCTTGCTGCCACCTCAACATGGGACCATTCAATCTGTCCGATCCGGTAGACACCAACACGCTGATGGAGTGATGGACGGCGTTCGTATTATCGACGCCATGAAAGCGACTTCTTCCACGCCGCGCGCCCGCGCGTTGGCCGCCGGGTTGCGCGAAGTACGCGAAGCGCACGGAGTGGGGTTGCGCCAGCTGGCGCGCATACTCGGCTTCGCGCCGCAAGTGTTGTCGTTGTGGGAGAAGGGGCTGAGACTGCCGTCCGTGGCGGACGTGGCCCTCATCCTCGGCTTCTTCAAGGTTCGAGGCGAAAAGCAGAAACACCTTCTGGAATTGGCGAGGACCGCCCGAGATCCCGACTGGGTCAGTGCCGGGTCTCCCGAAATCCCCGAGCCGCTCAGCGGCCTGCTCGAATGCGAGCGATCTGCCACCTCGGTTACCAACTGGGCACTCGGAATCATTCCCGGACTGCTGCAGACCGCTGATTACGCCCGCGCTCTGCTGAGCAATTCCAACCTCACCGTGGCACAGGCCGATGCGCGGCTGGCGGTGCGGCTCGGCCGGCAGAAGATCCTCACCCGCCCCGATCCGATCCGGTTGAGCGCGGTGCTCTACGAGGCCGCGTTCCGCGAGCCGGTCGGCGACGAGGACATCATGTCCGACCAGTACGACCACCTGCTGGCGATGTCCCGGCTGCCGAACGTCTCGCTGCGGATCCTGCGGTCGGGCGAGGGGTACCACCCCGGCCTGCTGGGCAGCTTCCTCCTCTACGACTACGAGGACCTGCCGCCGATCGCCTTCCTCGAGAACTACAGCGGGAGCGTGTTCCTCTCGGAGAAAGAACACATCACCGCCTATCGCCAGCTCGCTAAGATGGTGTCCGGCAATGCCCTCAGCGAAGAAGCCTCCCGTGAACTCATCGCGGAGGTGACCCGACAGCCGGAGGCCTGATGACCTGGCGCAAGTCCTCGCACAGCGGCAACGAAGGCGACTGTGTCGAGGTGGCGATCGAGCGCACCGTCGGGGTGCGGGACAGCAAGGCTCCCGCCGCCGGTCAGCTCACCGTCTCGCGTCAGGCCTGGTCAGCGGCTCTTCGCCGGCTTCGCTGAGGTCTCCGACTTCACCACGTCCTCGGCGAACGCGACCGCCGTGCGCGTTCCTTCCTCGCCGAAGATCGGGCCGTTCGTGTACAGGCCGTCGATGATGAACATGATCCGGTCGGCCAGCCGCTCCGGGTCGGGCGCCGCCGTCTCGGCCGCCAGCTCGCGAAGCTGCGTCCGCACTCGCACGAAGTGGTCCATCGACACGCGGTGGGCCGGGTGCTCGCGCTCCGGGAACTCCGCGAACGTGTTGCGCAGCGGGCAACCGCGCGTGCCCGGCACGTTCACCCGCACTCCCACCTCGCGCACCAGCTCGACCAGCTGTCCCTCGGCACTCCCCGCGGCCGCGCGTGCGTCGGCGACGATCGTGTCCCAGTCGCCGCTGCAGCGCCTCAAGTAGGCCACGACCAGGTCGTCCTTGCCGGTGAACTGGGTGTAGAGCAGGTTCTTGCCGCAGCCGCACTCGTCGATGATCTGCTGCATCCCGACGGCGTGCACCCCGTGGCGGTTGAACAGCCGGGTGGCGGTCTCGAGGATCCGCTCGCGGGCGTCCGGCGTCGGCTTGCGCGGCATGGCGCCATCGTACCGGACCAAACGGTCCACATTCTGGGTCCCCGCTTGACAACGGCTTCCGACCCTCGCCATGATTCGGACCGTTCGGTCCCGGACCGATCGGTCCGACTCATCTGGGGGTTCCTTTGACCAGCTCCGCTCCCGCGGTCCACGACCGCCTCACCCCGCGCGCCCGCGTCCTGCTGCTCGTGCTCTGCGGCGCGATGTTCCTCGACGCGCTCGACGTCTCGATGAAGGGCGTCGCGCTGCCGTCGATCGGCGCCGAGCTCGGCCTGTCCCCCGGCTCCCTGCAGTGGGTCGTCAGCGGGTACGTCCTCGGCTTCGGCGGGTTCCTGCTGCTCGGCGGGCGCGCCGCCGACCTGCTCGGCCGGCGCCGGATGCTCATCGGCGCGCTGGTGGTGTTCGCCGTCGCGACCGCCCTCGGCGGCTTCGCGACCAGCGGCCCGCTGCTCGTCGCCGCCCGGTTCGTCACCGGGATCAGCGCCGCCTTCAGCGCGCCCGCCGGCTTCTCGATCATCACGACGAGCTTCACCGAGGGGCCTGTCCGCAACAAGGCGCTGTCGATCTACACCGCCACCGGCGCCACCGGGTTTTCGCTCGGGCTGGTCGCGGGCGGGCTGCTCACCGAGGTCAGCTGGCGGTGGGTGTTCCACGCGCCGGTCCTGGTCGCCCTGGCCACGCTGGCCGGCGCGTTCGCCGTCGTCCCGCGCTCGGCTCCGGCGCCGGGTCGCGGGTTCGACGTCGCGGGTTCGGCGACCGTCACGGCGGCGATGCTGCTCCTGGTGTTCACGCTGGTCCAGGCGCCGGACGCGAGCTGGGTGTCGGTGCGGACGCTCGGCTCGCTGGTGGCCGTCGCGGCACTGCTGGCGGCCTTCGCCGTGATCGAACGCCGGGTCGCGAGCCCGTTGGTGCGCCTCGGGATCCTGCGGTCCGGCGCGCTGGTGCGGGCGAACGTCGGAGCGATGTCGCTGCTGGGCGGCTGGGTCGGCGCGCTGTTCCTCGTCACGCTGTACCTGCAGGACGTCCGCGGCTGGTCGGCGCTGGAAACCGGGCTGGCCGTGTGCCCGAGCGGCCTGGTCGTCGCCATTCTGGCGCCGCGGATCGCGGCACCACTGGTCGGCCGGTTCGGTTCGGGACGCGTCGCTTTAGCCGGCCTGACTTCGTCCGCGGCGGCCTATGCGCTGCTGCTGTCCCTGGACGCTTCGAGCGGCTACGCGACCTTGATGCTCCCCGCGTTCCTGCTGGTGGGCCTGGCTTTCACGCTGACGTACGGTCCGCTGACGATGGCCGCGGCGGACAGCGTCCCGGCGGCCGACCAGGGCCTGGCGGGCGGCCTGGTGAACACGGCGTTCCAGATCGGCCCGGCCCTGACCCTGGGCGTGGTCTCCGCGGTCACCGCCACCAGCGGCCTCCAGGCGGCACTCGTGGTGCCGCTGATCGTGGCCGTCCTCGGCGTGGCCGCGCTGCTGCCCTCCCTACGCCGGGCCTGAAAGCCAGGAGGGGCACCTTCACGGCCGTGAAGGTGCCCCTCCTGAATCACATGGCGGGCGGGGCGGCCTTCGTGCCCCACGCCGTCGGGGTGTCGCTCAGGGAGAAGCGGATCTTGCCCGCGCGAAGCAGGTCGGCGTGCGAGATCCAGCTGCGGTCGTAGCTCCGGTGTCCGATCCGGACGTCCTTTGTGTACTGCAGCTTCGCCGCGCTCGCGCCCGGCGCCTCGATCTCGATCTTGCGGCCACCGGCCGGGCGGATCTCCACCTTCTCGAACATCGGCGTGCTGAGCAGGTACGTCCCGGAGCCCGGCTGGGCTTCGAAGACGCCCGTCATGCCGAAGACGAGCCACGACGAGATGGTGCCGAGGTCGTCGTTGCCGGGCATGCCGTACGGCGTGTCGGTGAACAATGTCCGCGCCGCGCGCAGCACGGCCGAGGTCTTCCACGGCGCGCCCGTCCAGCTGTACATCCACGGCGCGTGCAGGTCGGGCTCGTTGTTCGGGTTGAAGGCGAAGTTGTTGTGGTAGTCGTACGCGCCGTGGACCCAGGAGTCCTTGGCGGCCTTCGCCGGGTCGGTGAGCAGCAGCGGCGTGTCGAAGAACGTGTCCAGCCGCTTTTCGGCCTGCGCCGGGCCGCCCATCAGACCGAACAGCTTCGCGGTGTCCTGCTGGGCCAGCCACTGGTACTGCCACGGCGTGCCCTCGTGGAAGCCGGTCGACTGGGCGGGGTCCGGGTCGCCGACGCCGGTGCCGTCCGCCGCGCGGGTGCGCGGGAACCCGGTGAAGCCGTGCGATTCGACGCTGGTGTCCCACAGTTTCGCGAAGTTGCCGCAGCGAGCGGAAAGCGTCGCCGCCTTGTCGCGGTAGCCCAGCCCGGCCGCCATGGTGGACAGCGCGCAGTCGGCGAGGGCGTACTCGAGGGTGGCCGAACCGGCCTGGCGCGTGTCGCCGTAGGTGTAGCCCGGCAGGTCCTGGTAGCCGATCCAGCCGTTCTTCACGTACGTCGGGTTGCCGTCGCGGCCGCGGAAGACCGACTGGTCGGCCGGGACTTCGTTGGCGTTGCGCCACAACGCGTCGAAGAGCTGCCGCGCGGTCCGGTCGTCGAGCAGGCCGCGGCGGTAGTTGTCGACCACCCACGGCGTGACGGGGTCGCCGCTCATCACGTTCGTCTCGCCGCCGGCCAGCGCCCAGCGCGGCACCCAGCCGCCGTCCTGGTAGATCTTCAGGACCGACTTGGTCATGTCCGCGGCCTTGTCCGGGTGCAGCAGCGCGACCAGCTGGTTCTGCGACCGGTAGGTGTCCCACAGCGAAAACATCTGGTAGTACGTGTCCCGGCCGCGGTGGACGGCGTCGTCGAAGCCGCGGTAGGAACCGTCCACATCGGACCCGACGGAGGGGTGCAGCAGCGACCGGTACAGCGCGCTGTAGTAGGTCCGCTGGTCGGCGGTCGTCCCGCCGGCGACGCGCAGGCGGTTCAGCTCGTCTTTCCAGGTGTCGTGGGCCGCGGCGCGCGCCTTGTCGAACGACTCGGGCTGCTCGGCGGTGCGGTTGAGGCGAGCGCCGTCGATCGAGGTGTACGACAGGCCGACGGAGGCCCCGACCTGGCTCTTGTCGCTGCCGAAGCTGAGCCAGGCGCCGGTGCGCTGGGTGCCGAGCGCGGCGTCACGCTGGTTCGGCGTCAGCTTGTCGTCGGTCCAGGTGCCGAAGCCGGTGAACTTCCGGTCGAACTTGGCGGAGAAGAAGACCTTGTAACGCTCTTTTTGCGTCTCCCAGCAGAAGTTCCCGCCCTGCAACCAGCCCTCGACGGTGTCGTCCCCGACCACGTGGACGTCGCCGGCGTAGGTGTAGCCGTTGCTCTCGCCGACCTCGATGAGGACGTTCTCGCTCGCGCCGGCCGGGAAGGTGTAGCGGTGCTGGCCGCTGCGCTGGGTGGCGGTCAGTTCGGCTTCGATGCCGTTGGCGAGCTTGACGCCGTAGTACCCGGGCTCCCGGGTCTCGTCGGCGTGGCTGAACTTCGCGCCGTACTGGGCGGGGTCGCTGCTGGTGACGGCGCCGGTGGTGGGCATGAACCGGAAGTTGCCCATGGTCTGGCAGCCGACGCCCGAGAGGTGGGTGTGGCTGAAGCCGAGGGTGGTGTCCTGCGCGTAGTCGTAGGACGCGTACTTCTTGAGCTGGGTGTCCGGGGACAGCTGCACCATCCCGAAGGGGGTGGTGGCGCCCGGGAAGGTGGTGCCGTCCCCGTTGTTGCCGATCGAGGTGTCGACGAGGGTGGTGGGGTCGCCGGCGAACCTCGCGCTCGCTTCGGCGGGGGTCGCGAGGGCCATCGTGGTGGCCCCGGCGAGCAGGGTGGCAAGGACGCGCGTGCGCGTTCTCATCCGTGTCCTCCTGACAACGTTGTCACATATCGTGTGCGATCTTTTCCGTTGTCCGGTGGACAAATCAAGCCCCGGAGGGCGGTCAGCTCTGGTGTGTGACGTGCCCGTTCAGGACGGTCGCCGTCACCGGGAGGGCCCGGAGGTCCGCGGCCGACAACGTCGACGGGTCCGCCGCCGTCACCATCAGGTCCGCCACGTCCCCCACCGCGATCCCCCGGCGGCCGCCCGAAGACGCCGCCAGCGCGTCGGCGAACGGGATGGACTGCTCCGGGTGCCACGCGGGCCGGTCGTCGTCGGTGCGGAACACCGCCGACGCGATTCCGTCCCACGGGTCCAGCGGCGCCACCGGGGCATCCGACCCGAATTCGAGGCGGGCCCCGGATTCCAGCAACGAGCGGTACGGGAACGCGCGGGAAGTCCGTCCGTGCCAATGACGGTCGGCGACGTCGCGGTCGTCCGGCTGGTGCGCCGGCTGGACCGCCGCGATCACGCCCAGCTCGGCGAACCGCGTGACGTCGGACGCCGAGAGCAGCTGCGCGTGCTCGATCCGGCCGGGACAGCCCACCTCCTCGAACGCGGCCAGCGCGATCGTGTTCGCCCGGTCGCCGATCGCGTGGACCGCGGGGATCAGCCCGTGCTCGAAAGCCCGCTCCATCAACGGAACCAGCTCCGACGGCGGGAGCTCGAGCAGCCCCGTGGAGTCCCCGCCGGGATAGGGGTCGTGGCAATAAGCCGTGCGGGTGTTGAGGGATCCGTCCACGAAGAGCTTGAACGGGCCCACCGTGAGCAGCCCGTCCGAATCCGGGAGGACGTCACCCGTGCGGTGCCCGCGTTCGATGGTCCGGTCCAGCAGGTGCCGCGCGATCACGCACGAGATCCGCGCCGCCGGGGCACCCCGGCGCATCCAGTCCGCGACCGTGTCCGCGTACTCGTAGTCGACGATCTGCGTCACCCCGCGCGCGGCCGCCGCGGACACCGCTTCCGCCACCCACTCGTCCTGGACGTCGATCGCGGCCGTCGGCAACTGGGCCGTCGCGCTCATGCACTCGTTCTCCAGCAGCACACCCGTCGGGTGGTCGCGGCCGATCAGCTGCAACGCCGCCGGGCTCAGCCACAGCGTGTGCAGATCCGCGCTGAACAACGCGACCGCCCGGCCGGGCAGCGCCCGCTGCAGCAGGTCCTTGTGCGGCTTGTCCGGCCAGAGCGCGTCGCGGAACCCCGCGCCCACCACCAGTTCCGACGGCCGTGACGGCGTCGCCAGCAGGTGCGCCAGCAACAGCTCGACCGCCTCCCCCGCCGACCGCGCCGCGTCCAGCGGAATCCGGCGCCGGAAGGTGGCCCACTGCACCAGATGGACGTGCGCGTCGACGAGCCCGGGCAACAGCGTCCCGCCGTGCCCGTCGACGACCCGCGCGGCGAACCCCGCCGAACCCGGCTCGGTGATCGCCGCGACGCGGCCGTCGTTCACCCGGACGTCCGCGAGCTCCCCGCCGAGCCCCACCCGCACGCGGCGCAGCAGTAGATCATCCATGCGACCACCCTGCCAGGCGGACCCGTCCGGGTGAAGCACGGAGTGAGATGGGAATGAGATGGGTATTAGCTACCGTTGTACGAGATGGCAGCCGTCGCCCGCCGAAGGGTCAGGGCCGGTCCATGGGCGCCGCCTTCACAAGCCGCGCAGGGTTCGACTCCCTCGGTTGCCGCGAGCGATTCTCGGGGCGAGGTCTGTTCGCGGAAAGCGCGAACCTGGCCTCGCCTCGCGGTGTCTCCTGGGGGTCGAACCCCCAGACCCCGCCAGGGGGGCAAGCCCCCTGGACCCCCGGCCGTGGTCACCTTTCGCTGTCAGCCCACCGGTATGTCACGCCTTCGCAACGCGGCCAGGCCTCCTGCGCCGGCCGCCGCGGCGATCGCGACCAGCCAGACCACCGGTGTGACCGAGAACGTTCCTCCCGGCAGGCGCGCCAGGTGCTGGAACGGCGAGATCCCCAGTACCGCGTCGTTCCACTGCAATGCCGATCCCACCAGTGACAGCAGCAGGAACGCGCCCAGCAGACCCCAGGCCGCCGCCGCGAAACGTGGCAAGAAGCCGATCAGCAACGTCGACAGTCCCGCCAGCACCCACACCGCCGGCAACTGGGCCAGTGCTGCCGGGACCAGCGACGAGCCGTACGCCGCGCCGGTCGCCAGGCCCGTGACCGCCAGCAGGAACGCCGAGCCCGCCAAGGCGAACGTCAGGTGCGCCAGTGTCCAGCCGGTGCGGCCGACCGCCGTTGCCAGCACCGGCTCCGCCCGGCCCGCCGCTTCCTCCGCCCGCAGCTTCAACGTCGCCTGGACCGCGTAGCCCGCCGCTGCCAACCCGAACAGCGTCATCGTGCCCGCCAGGTACGCGTCCATCACCCCGCCTCCGCCGCCCATGCGCGAAAGCACGTCCGCGACGGCCTGGTTGTCCCGCATCATCTCCGCGACGTTCTGCGCGACCCCGCCCATCAGCAGCCCGACCAGCGCCAGGCAGACGGTCCAGACCAGCAGCGTCCCCCGTTGCAGCCGCCACGCCAGCGCCAACGGCGACCGCAGCGACGCCCGCGCGCCGGAACGCCCCAGCCGGGCCGGCAACAGCGCCGCGCCGAGGTCGCGACGAGCCGACAACGCGACCGCCAGCACCACCAGCGAACCGGTCGCGAAGAGCGCCAAGAGCAAGACCCACCACTGCTCCCCCGCGAACGGCCGCATCCGGTGCGCCCAGCCGATCGGCGACAGCCACGCGAGCCACCCCGCCGAACCGCTGTCCCCCGCGGCCCGCAGCAGGAACGCGAGCACCAGCACGCCGATCCCGAGGCCCCGCGCACCGCTCGCCCCCCACGTCAGCTGCGCCGCGACCGCCCCCACGCCCGCGAACACCCACCCCGCCAGGGAAAAGCCCAAGCCCAGCGCGAACGCCCCGGCGAACGGAACGCCCTGCGCGCCGACGCCGAGCCCGACCAGGATCCCGAACACCAGGCAGGCGCCGCAGGAAGCGAGCACCGCGGCCGCCAAGCCCGCGTGCCGGCCGACGACCGTCGCGCCGGTCAGCTCGCGGCGGCCCGCCTCCTCCTCGGTCCGGGTGTGCCGGACCACCGTGAGCACCGCGATCAGCCCGACGATCACCGGGACGAACCCGCACTGCCACGCCAGGAGGTTCCCCGCCGACGAGCCGTAGAGCGGCCCGTTGCGGACCACGAACGTCGCGCTGGACGCGTTGAGATCGTAGAAGTGCTGCCGCGCCGCCGCGTCCGGGTAGGCCGCCTCGATCGACGACAGGTAGCCCATCGGCGCGATCGCCAGGCCGACGATCCACAGCGGCATCAGCAGCCGGTCACGGCGCAGCACCAGCCGCAGCAACGACCACGTCCCGGTCATCGCGCCGCTCCGACCGGCTCGTCGTGCTGGTAGTGGCGCAGGAACAGCTCTTCGAGCGTCGGCGGCCGGCTCACCAGGTTCCGCAGGCCCGCCGCCGCCAGGTGCCGCATGACGTCGTCCAGCGCGGCCTGGTCGACCGACAGGTGGACGTGCGAGCCGTACGAGCTCAGGTCGTGCACCCCCGGCAGCGAACCCAGATCCGCCGGAACGTCGGCGAGCGACGCGTCGATCGTGATCCGCCCGAGGTGCCGCAGCTCGTCCAGGGTCCCCGACTCGACGGTCTTCCCCGCCCGGATGATCGTGACGCGGTCGCAGAGCGCCTCGACCTCGGAGAGGATGTGCGAGGACAGCAGCACGGTCCGGTCGCCGCGGCGCCGCTCCTCTTCGACGACCTCGCGGAACACCTCCTCCATCAGCGGGTCCAGCCCGGACGTCGGCTCGTCGAGGATCAGCAGCTCCACCTCGGACGCGAGCGCGGCGACCAGCGCGACCTTCTGCCGGTTGCCCTTCGAGTACGTCCGGCCCTTCTTGCGCGGGTCGAGGTCGAAGCGCTCGATCAGCTCGGCGCGGCGGGCGGTGTCGAGCCCCCCGCGCAGGCGCCCGAGCAGGTCGATGACCTCGCCGCCGGTGAGGTTGGGCCAGAGCGTGACGTCGCCGGGCACGTAGGCGAGCCGCCGGTGCAGCTCGGTGGCGTCGGTCCAGGGGTTGCCGCCGAGCAGGGTGGCGCGGCCGCCGTCGGCCCGCATCAGCCCCAGCAGGACGCGGATCGTGGTGGTCTTGCCGGCGCCGTTGGGTCCGAGGAACCCGTGCACCTCGCCGGTGTGGACGGTCAGGTCGAGCCCGTCGAGGGCAATCGCCGGACCGAACGCCTTGGTGAGGCCGTCGGCGGTGATCGCTTCGGCCATCGTCATTCCTTCCGTTGGTAGGCGGCCAGCGCTTCGCGGGCCTTTTCGAGGACTTCGGGGGTGGCGAGCGGGTTCATGAACAGGTGCCCGGCGGCCGCCGACATCCGCAGCATCGCTTCGCTCGTGCCCGGCTGTTCGCCGAGCGCGCGGGCGACGTGGTCCTGCAGGATCATCAGCCCGCCGGTCATCGCGGCGAGCGCGGCCGCGACACCGCGCGGGTCGGGCATGTCCAGGCCCTGCTCGCGGAAGTAGCGCTCGGTGTTGTCGACGATCTCGACGAACTGCGCGGCGGCGGCATCGGAGCCGTCGATCATCGCGCGGCCCAGGTACCGGCGGTACAGCAGCTGGCGGGCGTCGAACGTCGGGAGGAAGCCCGGGTTCGCGGCCCCCTTCGCCAGCACCTCCTCCTTGAACTTCACCAGCTCGTCGAAGACGTAGTCGTCGCACGCCTCGCGCAGACCTTCCTTGGAGCCGAAGTGGTGGCGGATCAGGCCACCCGAGACCCCGGCTTCCCCCGCGATGTCGAGGATCGACGTCTTCTCCATGCCCCGCTCGGTGAAGAGCTTGATGGCGGCGTCCCGGATCCGGGCCCGTGCGGTGAAGTCTTCGGTGCTCATGAAGGTCCTATACGTGCGTGTAGTCGACTACACGCAAATATAGCGCGCTACACGCACGTATAGCAAGGCGGCACTTTCACGTGAAAGTGCCGGTTCCGGTTGCCGCCTAACCGGTGATCACGTTGGGCCATTCGGCCCACAACCAATTGCGGTCGATGGGCTAACTGTCTGATTGCTGACGAAGATCTCACGATGTGTACTTCTCGGACGCATCTCTTCACGAAGGGTCGTTCTCAGTGACACAGCTCAGATCGCGCTGGAGACGGCGGGCCGGGATCACCGTCCTCGCCACCGCACTCGGCGCCTCCGTCCTCGGCGTGGCCGTTCCGGTGGCCGCCGCCCAGACCGCCCCGCCGACCTCGGGCGCGGCCGACGGCAAGACGCTCGACGAGCACGACCGCGCGCTCGTCGCCGAAGCCGAGAAGGCCGGCAAGCCCGACGTCACGCTGCTGATCGCGGCCGAGAAGGGCCAGACCGGCGCGGCCGTCGACCAGCTCAAGGCGCTCGGTGGCGTCGTCCAGTCCACCGACACCAAGCTCGACTACGTCAAGGTCACCATCGCGCCCGAAAAGGCGGAGAAGGCCGCGAAGCTCAAGGCGGTCAACGCCGTCGACGTCGACGGCCTCGTCTACCGCGACGACCCGAAGCCCGACGGCGCGACCACCCCGCTGCCGCAGCCGGCCCCGGGCAAGGACACCCCGCGCGTCAACCCGTACCTGCCGACCGGTGACACCTACGCCGCGCAGTTCGGCCAGGTCCTGCCCAGCTGGGACGGCAAGGACACCACCGTCGCGGTGCTCGACTCCGGCGTCGACCTCGACTCCCCCGCGCTGGCCACCACCAGCCACGGCGAACGCAAGATCGTCGACTGGTACAACGCCAACGCCACCAACTCCGGCGACGGCACCTGGGTCAAGCAGTCCACCCAGACCTACACCGGCACGTTCACCGCGAACGGCAAGAGCTGGACGGCTCCGGCGACCGGCGGCCCGTACACCTTCGGCGTGTTCGGCGAGACCGCGGGCGACCTGGGCGCGGCGGACAGCGAGACCGGCGGTGACATCAACCGCGACGGCGACCGCGCCGACTCCTGGGGCGTGCTGCTCGACAGCGCGACCAAGGAGGTCCGCGTCGACCTCAACGGCAACGGCGACTTCACCGACGAGAAGCCGATGACCGACTACGCCAAGAAGTACGACGTCGGCTTCTTCGGCACCGACAACCCGGCGACCGACATCGCCGAGCGGATGGCCTTCGTCGTCCAGACCGACAAGCCGGGCTACGTCGGGATCGGCATCGCCGGCGCCGAGCACGGCTCGCACGTCGCCGGCATCGCCACCGGCAACGACCTGTTCGGCGGCAAGATGGACGGCGCGGCCCCGGGCGCGAAGGTCCTGGCGGTCAAGGTCTGCCTCACCGGCAGCGCCTGCACCTCCTCCGGCCTCGTCGACGGGGTCGTCTACGCCGCGAGCCACGGCGCCGACGTCATCAACATCTCGATCGGCGGCCTGCCGGCGCTCAACGACGGCAACAACGCCCGCGCGGAGCTCTACAACCGCACGATCGCCGAGTACAACGTCCAGATCTTCATCTCGGCGGGCAACAGCGGCGCCGGGGCGAACACCGTCGGCGACCCGTCGGTGGCCACGGACGCGATCTCGGTCGGCTCGTACATCACCAAGGAGACCTGGCTCTCGAACTACGGCTCGAAGACCCAGAACGCCGAGTCGCTGCACCCGTTCTCCTCGCGCGGCCCGCGTGAGGACGGCGGCTTCAAGCCGGACATCATCGCGCCCGGCGCGGCGATCTCCACCACCCCGCGCTGGGAAGCACCGGGCCCGGTGGCCGGCACGTACACCCTGCCGGCCGGCTACGCGATGCTGCAGGGCACGTCGATGGCAGCGCCGCAGGCGACCGGCGCGGCGGCACTGCTGGTGAGCGCGTACAAGGCGACGCACAACGGCCAGCGGCCGCCGGTGGCGCAGCTGCGTTCGGCGATCAAGTCGACCGCGCGGTTCGTGCCGGGCATCGGCGCGTACGCCCAGGGCGCGGGCCTGTTCAACGTCCCGGCCGCGTTCGTCGCGCTGTCGCTCAACCCGAAGCCGGACGCCGTTTCGACGTCGGTCGAGGTGCACACCGCGCTGTCGGGCCTGCTGGCCAAGCCGAACACCGGCGTGGGCATCCACGACCGCGAAGGCGTGACCACGGGCAAGGCCTACACCCGCACGTACACGATCACCCGCACCACGGGTTCGGCGCACCCGGTGCCGTACTTCGCGCGGTGGACCGGCAACGACGGGACGTTCTCCTCGGCGTCGACGGTGGTCCTGCCGCTGAACACGCCGGTGAAGTTCGACGTCAAGGTGAACCCGAAGAACGCGGGCGTCCACTCGGCGCTGCTGTACCTGGACAACCCGCTGACGATCGGCATCGACGTGCAGACCCTCAACACGGTCTTCGCGCCGCAGGAGTTCACCGCCGGCAAGGGCTTCCAGGTCGACGTGTCCGGCAAGATCGCCCGCAACCAGGCGACCAGCTACTTCGTGCGGGTGCCGCAGGGCGCCAGCGCGCTGAAGGTGGACCTGGACGCCGGCGCCGGCGCCCCGGGCAAGGGCCAGGTGCGGTTCCTGCGCTACGACCCGACCGGCGTACCGGCCGAGGCGAGCACCTCGACGACGTACTGCTACCTCCCCGACGCGGGGGCCGGCTGCCCGGGCGGCACGCCCACCAGCCGGACGTTCGCGAACCCGCTGCCGGGCGTGTGGGAGATCGTCGTCGAAGCGCGCCGGACGTCCGATGTGGACAATGCGGCGTACAAGCTGAGCGCGTCGGTGCTGGGCACGGCGATCACGCCGAACCCGGACACGATCGCCTCGGCCACGCTGGGCCAGCCGGTCGCGCGGTCCTACACCGTGCAGAACACGCTCGGCGCGTTCACCGGCAAGCTGAACGGCGCCACGCTGGGCAGCGCGAAGGTCTCGCGGCCGTCGATCGCCGAAGGCGCGCAGCAGCAGTACCAGATCGCGGTGACGCCGGGTTCGACGTCGCTGACCGCGACCATCGGCAAGACGTCCGACGTCGGCGCCGACCTGGACCTGGTGCTGTACAACTGCACGACCGGTACCTGCGTGGTGGCCGGCCAGAGCGCCGACGGTGACTCGGAAGAGTCGGTGACCATCGCCAACCCGGCGGCGGGCATCTGGGTCGCGCTGGTCGACGGGTACGCCGTGCCCGCCGGCACCACCGAGTACGACTACCTCGACGTGTTCACCAACCCGGCGTTCGGTTCGGTCGCGGTGACCGACGCGAACGCGGCGCGGGCGTCGGGCACGTCGTGGACGGTGCCGGCGACGGTGACGGCCACGGCCGCCCCCGCGGCGGGCCGGATCCTGCGCGGTCAGCTGACCGTGCAGACCGACACCGGGGTCACGGTCGGCTCCTCGCTGGTGCTGGTCAACGCGGTGAGCTAGTCCCGCTCAACGGAAACCGCCCCGGGTGCGCCCGGGGCGGTTTTCGTATCCGCTGGTGGGTTTCCGACGCAAGTTTGCGTATGTGCGGTCAACTCTTGTCCACCTTCGGTGCGTGTCCGTATGGTCTCCGAACATGCGCCGGATTTCGACGTTCTTCGCCGCACTTCTCTTGCTGGCGGCCACTTTGCCGGGTGCCGCGCACGCGGCGGAACTTTCCGGTCGTACCCATTTGTTCTACTACCCGTGGTACGGCGGCGGTTCCACCGGCTACCGGCATTGGACGCAAGGCGGCCACACGCCGCCCTCCGACATCGGCGCGAACTTCTACCCGGTGCTGGGACCGTACGACTCCGGCGATTACTCCGGGGCCGTCGAGCAGCACATGCGGTGGATCGAGCAGTCCGGCGCCGGGGTGATCGTCTACAGCTGGTGGGGCCAGGGGTCCTATGAGGACGGTCTGGCGGCCGGCGTGCTGGAAGCCGCGGCCCGGCACGGGATCAAGGTCGCGTGGCACCTCGAGCCGTACAGCGGGCGGACGGCGGCGTCCACTGTGGCCGATGTGAACTACATCCAGAGCCGCTACGGTTCGAGCCCGGCGTACTACCGCGAGGGCGGGCGCGGCGCGTTCTACGTCTTCGAAAGCCTGCGCACCACGGACTGGACCGAGCTGGACCAGGTCCGGCCGTCGGCGATCGTGCTGGCGCAGACGACGGACACGAGCAAGGTCGCGCACTTCGGCGGGATGTACACCTACGACGCGATCGCCGGGGCCACCGCGCCCGGCTGGGCGGGTGCGAGCGCGTACTGCGAGGCGAACGGCCTGGTGTGGGCGCCCTCGGTGGGGCCGGGGTACGTGGACGACCGCGCGGTGCCGGGCAACACGACACCGACGCTGGGCCGTGACGACGGGGCGACTTACGACCGGGAGTGGCAGAACGCGCTCGCGTCGGGGGCGGACTGGGTTTCGGTGACGTCGTTCAACGAGTGGCACGAGGGATCGGCCATCGAACCGGCTCGCTCGGCTCCGCCTGCTTCGGGGTACGAGACTTTCGCGGGCGCCTATGGGACTTCCGGCCCGGCGTCGGAGACGGCTTACCTGGATCGGACCCGCTACTGGACCACCCGGCTCGCCGCCCCGGCGGCTTACGCCTCCTGAGCCCGGCTCACGAACGGCGCCGGATCGGCCAGCACCCGGTGCACCACCCGGCCCGCCGCACCGAGTGTCGCGGCGGCTCCGCCCAGCCGTGACGCCGACAGCACCGGTGGCTCGCCCCGGAGGCCGCCGAGCCGGGCCGACAGCACCTCCGACACCGGGCCGGACAGCCACGGGTACAGCTGCGTGAACACCCCGCCCAGCACGATCCGGTCCACGTCCAGGAGGTTGACCGCCGACGTCAGAGCGAGGCCCAGAGCGTTCCCCGCGGCTTCGCACGCCTCGAGCGCCACCCGGTCGTCGCGCTGGAGAGCGGTCAGCAACGCGGGCAGCGACGCCGCCTCCCCCGCCGTGAGCAATGCTTCCTGGCCCGCGAACGTCTCCAGGCACCCGCTGCCGCCGCACCGGCACAGCGGCCCCTGCGGAGCGACCACGACGTGGCCCAGCTCCCCCGCCAGCCCGCGGGCGCCCGAGAACAGCGTGCCGTTCACGACCAGTCCCGCGCCGATGCCCACTTCGCCCGACACGTAGAGGAAGTCGCGCTCGCCGTCGCCGTACCAAAGCTCGCCCAGGGCCGCCAGGTTCGCTTCGTTGTCCAGCTCCACCGGGACGGGCAGGCGCAGCAGGTCGGCCGCGCGGACGTCCTGCCAGCCGAGGTTGGGGGCGCTGAACAGCACGCCGTCGCCGACCGGGCCGGACACCGCCAGCACCGCCCCCGCCACCTCCAGCCCCAGCCGGTGGGCTTCGGCCAGCGCCTCGGCCGCCAGTGCCTGGAGTTCGGCGAGGACTTTCTTCGGCCGCGATCCGCGGTTGTCCCGCTCGCGGCGGGCGGCGAACCGGACGCCGCCGGTGAGGTCGAGCACGCGCACCGCGAGGTAGTCGACGTTGATCTCCAGTCCCAGCGACGCCACGCGCGCCCCGCTGAGCACGACCTCCACTCCTGGCCGGCCGCGTTCGCCCGCGCGCGCGGGCCCGGTCTCGGCCAGCAGGCCCGCGTCCACCAGGTCGCCGACGAGCTTCGAGACCGTCGACTTCGTCAGGCCGGTCAGTTCGGCGAGCGCGGCGCGGGTCAGCGGGCCGCCGCGGCCGACGGCGCCCAGCACGACCTCGAGGTTGCGCGCGCGCATCGAATCGTGCCGCACGGCCTGGGTCATCGCGTCCTCCCGAGAAGCACTCTAACCGGGCCCCTTGACGCCCGGGACCCCCGCGGCGCATATTTAGTCTACAACGTGAACTAAATGAAGGGACAGTCATGAGCGACTACGCTCCCCAGCCGGCCGACAAGTTCACCTTCGGCCTCTGGACCGTGGGCTGGCCCGCGAACGACCCGTTCGGGGTCGCGACGCGGCCGCCGCTGGACCCGGTGGAGAGCGTGCACCGGCTCGCGGAGCTGGGCGCCTACGGCGTGACGTTCCACGACGACGACCTGCTGGCCACCGAGCCCGACCGGGACACGGCGATCGAGCGGTTCCGCAAGGCGCTCGCGGAGACCGGCCTGAAGGTCCCGATGGCGACGACCAACCTGTTCACCCACCCGGTGTTCAAGGACGGCGGGCTGACCAGCAACGACCGCGACGTCCGGCGGTACGCGCTGCGGAAGGTCCGCCGCAACCTCGACCTCGCGGCCGAGCTCGGCGCCGAGACCTACGTCGTCTGGGGCGGCCGCGAAGGCGCCGAGTCCGACGCCGCCAAGGACGTCCGGGCGGCGCTCGACCGCTACAAGGAGGGTCTCGACCTCCTCGCGGACTACGTCGTCGAGAAGGGCTACTCGCTGCGGTTCGCGCTCGAGCCGAAGCCGAACGAGCCGCGCGGCGACATCCTGCTGCCGACGATCGGGCACGCGCTGGGCTTCATCTCGCAGCTGTCGCGGCCGGAGATGTTCGGGCTGAACCCGGAGGTCGGGCACGAGCAGATGGCCGGCCTCAACTTCGTGCACGGCATCTCGCAGGCGCTGTGGCAGGGCAAGCTGTTCCACATCGACCTCAACGGCCAGCACGGCCCGAAGTACGACCAGGACCTGATCTTCGGCCACGGCGACACGAAGAGCGCGTTCTTCCTGGTCGACCTGCTGGAGAACGGCGGCTACGAGGGTCCGCGCCACTTCGACTACAAGCCGCTGCGCACGGAGGACCCGGCGGACGTGTGGGTGTCCGCGGCGGCGAACATGCGGACCTACCTGATCCTGAAGGAGAAGTCGGCCAAGTTCCGTTCGGACCCGGAGGTCGTCGAAGCCCTCGCCGCCTCCCGCGTCCCGGACCTGGCCACGCCGACGCTGGCCCCGGGCGAGACGTTCGACGACGTCCTGAAGGACGACTTCGACGTGGAGGCGGCGGCCCAGCGCGGGTACCACTTCACCCGGCTGAACCAGCTCGCCCTGGAGCACCTGCTCGGCGTCCGCTGACGGCTAGCCTGGGGGGATGCTGCGCGACGCGAAGTTCGAAGCCCGCATCCCCACCCAGGACCTGGCCCGGGCGCGCCGGTGGTACGCGGAGAAGCTCGGTCTCGAAGCGGCCGAGGAGCGCGAAGGCGGCCTGCGCTACGAAGGCGCGTCGGGCGTGTTCTGCCTGTTCGCCTCCGCCGGCGCGTCCGACGGTTCGTTCACGCAGATGGGCTTCTACGTGGACGACATCGAGGCGGCGGTCACCGAACTGCGGGCCCGCGGTGTGGTGTTCGAGGAGTACGAGGGCTGTGTCAACGGGATCATGGACATCCGCGGCAACTACCCGAGCAAGGGCAGCGGCGAACGCGCGGCGTGGTTCCGCGACAGCGAGGGCAACATGCTCGGGATCGCCGAAGTGACCCCCTGAAAGCCGTGCAGGGCGCGTTGAGTGGCCCTCAACGCGCCCTGCACGGACTTACGACACCGTGAGCGTGTCGATGTCGAACAGCGAACCCGAGCCGCCCCGGAAGACCAGGTGGAGCGGGCCCGAGCCCGGCGTCACCGCGGTCGAGACCGTCTGGAACGTCTCCCAGCCGCCCGTGTTCGGCACCGTCACCGTGCCCAGCAGGGCGCCGGTCGCCGAGCCGTCGCGGATCTCGATCGTGCCGCCCGCGCCGGCCGACGACACCACCGCGCTGAACCGCGAAATCCCGGCCGTGCTCACCGACGCGTAGCCGGCCCAGTCGCCGTTCTCGATGTAGCCCAGGGTGTTGCCGCCGCTCGCCGGGGCGTGCGGGGCGATCTGCACCCCGGAGCCCGACGTGAACGACTCACCCTCCACAGTGGACGACGAAGACCCGCACGACGCCGGGGCGACCCCCGCCGCGTACCGGATCGCGCCCAGCAGCGAGGTGCGGAACACCGCGTCCGAGTACGACTCGATCGTGTGGCCAA
Source organism: Amycolatopsis sp. NPDC003865 (assembly GCF_053605345.1). Lineage (NCBI taxonomy): Bacteria > Bacillati > Actinomycetota > Actinomycetes > Pseudonocardiales > Pseudonocardiaceae > Amycolatopsis > Amycolatopsis sp. NPDC003865. The sequence continues at coordinate 251,328 of NZ_JBSGJA010000005.1, forward strand.
GGCCGGTGTAGAACGCCCTGCCGCTCCCCTGTGGGTGGCACCACGTGATCGGGTGGTCGGCCCCCATCTCGCCGCCCGTGTAGCTCGACTCGTCCAGCGTCTGGAGCACGTGGACGCTGCCGCGCGGGTTCGTGCGGTAGTTGTACAGCTCGTCCGTGCGGGTCCACACCGCGGGCAGGTTCGCCGTGGCGGGATGGGTCGCGTCCTCCGTCACGAACCGGGCCTGCTGGATCGCCGGGTGGCTCTTGAACCACGCGCCGACCAGCTGCCCGTACCACGGCCAGTCGTACTCGGTGTCGGCCGCGGCGTGGATCCCGAGGTAGCCGCCGCCTCCCTCCACATAGGACTCGAACGCCGCCTGCTGCGTCGCGTCCAGGACGTCACCCGTGGTCGAGAGGAACACCACCGCCTCGTACGAAGCCAGCGAAGCGGCCGTGAACACCGACGCGTCCTCGGTCGCCGTCACGGTGAAGCCGTTCGCCTCGCCCAGTTCCCGGATCGCCTGGATCCCCGCCGGGATCGAGTCGTGGCGGAAGCCCGCCGTCTTGGAGAACACCAGCACGTCGTACGACGGGTCCACCTGCGTCGGCATACCGCTCAGCGTAAAGGAATCGACGTCGAACAGGGAACCGGAACCGCCGCGGAACACCAGGAACAACGGCCCCGAACCACCCGACACCGACGTCGTCACGTTCTGGAAGGTCTCCCAGTCCCCGGTCGGGGGCACGGCCACCGACCCCAGCAGCGGCCCGGTCGCCGAACCGGACCGGATCTCGATCGTGCCGCCGGCGCCGGCCGAGGAGATCCGCGCCGAGAACGACCGCGCGCCCGCCGTGCTCACCGACGCGTACCCGGCCCAGTCGCCGTCTTCGAGGTAGCCGAGGGTGTTGCCACCGCTCGCCGCGGCGTGCGGCGCGATCTGCACGCCGGAGCCCGACGTGAACGACTCGCCCTCGATCGCCGGGGACGCGGTCGTGAACGTGAACGCGTCCAGGTCGAACAGGTTCCCCTGCCCGGTGACGCCGGCGAACACGAGGTACAGCGCCGTCGTCCCGGAGGGCCGGTTCGCCAGGTTCGCCGTGACGGTCTGGAACGTGTCCCAGTCCCCGGTGTTCGCCACCGCCGCCGAGCCCAGCAGGGTGCCGGTCGGCGAGCCGGCCCGGACCTCCAGGGTGCCGCCAGGCCCGCCGGAGGACACCCGCGCGCTGATCGACGTGGCGTTGCCCAGCGCGTACGGCGTGAACGAGATCCAGTCGCCGTTGTCGGTGTAGCCGACCGTCCGGCCGCCCTCCGCCGCGCTGTGGTCGGCGAGCTGGATGCCGGACTGCGCCGCGAAGTGCTCCGCCTGGCGGTGCCGCGGTTGCAGCTTGCGCACGCTGTGCGAGGTCAGCCCGCCCTGGTCGGTGTACTGCGCGTCGAAGACGCCGTAGATGTTGGCCGCGGCGTCGTGCTCACCGTCCACCGGGACCGCGATCGAGCCGCTGCACCCGGTCGCCTGCGTGATCTGGTGCTCGTGGCTGTCGTGGCCGAGGAGGTAGGTGACCTTGACCTTCGAGCAGTCCAGCGGCCCGTCCTCCGGATCGCTGCCCGTCACCTGGAAGGGCACGGTGTCACCGAAGGAGAACAGCTGACCGTCCACAGGGGATCCGAGCGTGACCGACGGCGCCGTGTTCCCGACCGTCACCACGAGGCTGGCCGTGCCGGTCAGCCCTTCCGGATCGGACACGGTCAACGTCGGCGAGTACGTGCCGTTGGTGGTGTAGGTGTGCGCCGGGTTCGCCGCCGTCGACGTGGCGCCGTCGCCGAAGTCCCAGCGGTAGGTCAACGCCCCGCCTTCGGGATCGGTGCTTCCCGCGGAGGAGAAGTCCACCGTCAAGGGATTCGGTCCGGACGTCTTGTCGGCCGCGGCCTTCGCGACCGGGTTGCGGTTGGTGCCCGCCAGGTACTCGATCCGGTAGAGCGCCTGGTTGTCGTCCCCGGTGCCGTAATCGAGGACGTACAGGGCGCCGTCCGGGCCGAACGCCATGTCCATCACCTGCGTGCCGGTCCACGGGAAGTCCTCGATCCCACCGCGGGTCCCGTCCGCGTTGACGGTCACCGCCTTGATCCACTTGCGCCCGTACTCCCCCGCGAAGAACTTGCCGTCCAAGGACTGCGGGAACTTGACGGTGGACGTCGAAGCGGCGTCGTACCGGTAGACCGGCCCGCCCATCGGCGACTCCGAGCCGCTGCCGAACTCCGGCGGCGAGCCCTCGTCGCCCGCGTACTTGATCCACGCCGGCTTCGGCACCGGCAGCTTGGCGAGACCGGTGTTGCGGAACGAAGAGTTGGTCGGCCCGCCCGCGCAGTCGTACTTCGCGCCCGACGGGCCGCTCGGGAACGTGTAGTGGTTGTACGTCTCGGTCGTGGTGTTCGAGCCGGTGCAGTAGGGCCAGCCGAAGTTGCCCGGCCCGGTGATCCGGTCGAACTCGACCTGCCCCTGCGGCCCGCGGTTCGGGTCGGTCGTGCCGGCGTCCGGGCCGTAGTCGCCGAGGTAGACGACGCCGGTCGGTTTGTCGACACTCATCCGGAACGGGTTGCGGAAGCCCATCGCGTAGATCTCCGGCCGCGTGTTCGCGGTGCCCGGCGCGAAGAGGTTCCCCGCCGGGACCGTGTACGTCCCGTCGGCCTCCGGGTGGATCCGCAGCAGCTTGCCGCGCAGGTCGTTCGTGTTGCCGGACGAGCGTTGCGCGTCGAACTGCGGGTTGCGCGTGGTCCGCTCGTCGATCGGCGAGTAGCTGTCGGAGGAGAACGGGTTGGTGTCGTCGCCGGTGGTCAGGTAGAGGTTGCCGGCGGCGTCGAAGTCGATGTCCCCGCCGACGTGGCAGCACTGGCCGCGGTCGTTGGCGACCTTCAGCACGACTTTCTCGCTGGCCAGGTCGAGGGTGTTGTCGGTCTTGAGGACGAACCGCGACAGGTGCAGCTCGCCCTTGAACGGCGCGAAGTCCGCCTCGGTGCCGTCGGTGGGCGCGTCACCGTCCGGTGTGGACAGCCGCGGCGAGAAGTACAGCCAGACGAACCGGTTCGTCGCGAAGCCGGGGTCGGCGGCGACGCCCTGGAGGCCTTCCTCGTCGTGGGTGTAGACGTTCAGCTTGGCCGCGACCGAGGTCGCGCCGGCCGCGGTGGTGACCCGGACGGTGCCGTCGCGGGAGGTGTGCACGACCGATCGGTCGGGCAGCACGGCGAGCGACATCGCCTCGCCCAGCTCGGCCGCGCCGGTGGCCAGGGCGACCTGCTGGTAGTCCGCGGGCGGGATATCCGCGCGCGCCGGGGTGTCGACGGTGAGCAGGAGGCCGGCGCCCAGTACCGCGGCGCCGAACAGCCTCGCCCACTTCGGTGGGGACGGAGACATGTGGATCCTTCCTGATTTTGAGCGTGCTTCGCCCCGGTGTGGCGCGAAGCCGGTTTCGATCACCTTCCGACGGGGCTGGCGGTCACCCGTTGAACAGAAGCGCTACTTCGAGGAGAACGCGGCGTCGAACGCCGCCGTGGGTGGGGTGAAGTTGAGCTTGCGGACGAACTCCAGCGCTTCGGGAGCGCCGGTGAGCCGGTCCATGCCCGCGTCCTCCCACTCGATGGAGATCGGGCCGTCGTACCCGATGGCGTTGAGCATGCGGAAGACGTCCTCCCAGGGGACGTCGCCGTGGCCGGTCGAGACGAAGTCCCAGCCGCGGCGCGGGTCGGCCCACGGCAGGTGCGAGCCCATCCGCCCGTTGCGGCCGTTGAGCTGCTTGCGGGCCTCCTTGCAGTCGACGTGGTAGATCCGGTCCTTGAAGTCCCACAGGAACCCGGCCGGGTCGAGGTCCTGCCAGACGAAGTGGGACGGGTCGAAGTTCAGCCCGAACGCTTCGCGGTGCCCGATGGCCTCCAGGGTCCGGACGGTGCTCCAGTAGTCGTAGGCGATCTCGCTGGGGTGCACCTCGTGGGCGAACCGGACACCGACCTCGTCGAAGACGTCCAGGATCGGGTTCCAGCGCGTCGCGAAGTCGGCGTACCCGCGGTCGACCATCGACGGCGGCACCGGCGGGAACATCGCCACCGTGTGCCAGATCGACGAGCCGGTGAAACCGACCACAGTGGACACCCCGAGCTTCGCCGCGGCGCGGGCGGTGGCCTGCATTTCGGCCGCCGCCCGCTGCCGGACGCCTTCGGGTTCGCCGTCGCCCCAGATCCGCGCGGGCAGGATGCCCTCGTGCCGCTCGTCGATCGGGTGGTCGCAGACGGCCTGGCCCACCAGGTGGTTCGAGATGGCCCACACCTTGAGGTCGTACTTGGCCAGCGTTTCCCGTTTCGCCGGGACGTACCCGTCTTCGGAAAGCGCGCGATCCACTTCGAAGTGGTCGCCCCAGCAAGCGATCTCGAGGCCTTCGTAACCCCAGCCGCTCGCCAGCTCGCACACCTCCTCGAACGGCAGATCGGCCCACTGCCCGGTGAACAACGTCAACGGTCGTGCCATCTCGTGACCTCCTGGGTGCGGTTACTCGGTACGGACAGCCGCCGCGAGCAGCAGCTCCTTGACCTCCGTGGCGTGGATCTTCTCCCGGGCGAGCGCCGGGTCCGAGCACAGCAGCACGGGCCCGTCCTCGGGGGTGTCGGGCAGCCGCCCGTGGCTGCCGCGCACCGGCGCCGGGTCGAGCGGGACGACCTGCATCGAGTACCGCAGGCCGAGCTTCTTGCGCGCCAGCGCCGACGCCGCCTTCAGCTTGACCGCCGGGTCGTTCGGGTCGAAGAACAGCTCGGCCGGGTCGTAGCCGGGCTTGCGGTGGATCTCGACGGTCTTCGCGAAGTCCGGCGCGCGGTCGTCGCTCAGCCAGTAGTAGTAGGTGAACCAGGCGTCCGGCTCGGCGATCGCGACCAGCTCACCGGCCCGCTCGTGGTTGATGCCGAGCGGCACCTGACCCTCGCGGTCCAGCACGACGTCCACTCCGGACAGTCCGGCCACGATGTCGCGCACCCGCGGGATGTCGGCCGGGTCGGCGACGTAGACGTGCGCCACCTGGTGGTCGGCCACCGCGAACGCCCGCGACGTCCACGGGTCCAGGTACTCCATGCCGGCCTGGACATACACGTTGAGCAGGCCTTCACGGCGCAGCGCCCGGTTGATGTCGACCGGCCGGCTCGCGTTGGTGATGCCGTACTCCGAGAGCGCGACGACGGTGTGCCCGCCCGCGGCCGCGAAGTCCAGCAGCGGTTTCAGGGCCGCGTCGATCTCGCGCGCGGCGGCCGCGGCCTGCGGGGCGTCCGGACCGAAGCGCTGGAGGTCGTAGTCGAGGTGCGGGATGTAGACGAGCGTGGTGTCGGGCTTGTCTTCGGCCATGATCTTCCGCGCCGCGGCGATGATCCACTTCGACGACGTGATCGCGGCCGTCGGACCCCAGTAGGTGAACAACGGGAACTCCCCGAGCTCCCCGACCAGGCGGTCGTGCAGCTGCGGCGGGTGGGTGTAGGCGTCCGGGGACTTCTTGCCGTCGGCGTGGTAGATCGGCCGCGGGGTGACCGTGAGGTCGACGTCCATGCCCATCGCGTACCACCAGCAGACGTTCGCCACCCGATGCCCGGCCTGGGCGCGGCGGGCCGCGTCCCAGAACTTGTCGCCCTGGACGAGGCGGTTGTGCTGGCGCCACAGGAAGATCTCGCCGAGGTCGCGGAAGTACCAGCCGTTGCCGACGATGCCGTGCTCGGCGGGCTGCAGGCCGGTGAGGAAGGTCGACTGCACCGAGCACGTGACCGCGGGGAACACGGTGCCCAGCTGCGCGGTGAAGCCGCGCTCGGCCATCTTGCGCAGGTTGGGCATGTGCGGGAGCAGCCGCGGCGTCAGCCCGACGACGTCGAGGACGAGCAAACTCATTCGTAAACCTCTTCCAAGCCTAGTTCGATCAGGGAACGCCGGGTCCAGTCGAGTTCGGCCGCGATGCCCGCGACCAGACCGGCGTCGTCGGCGGGTGCGTCCGGGAGCACCTGCCAGGTGTAGGTCTCGACCTCGACGTGGTCGGTGCGGGCGCGCTCGCCGCCGAACAGCTCGGCCAGCGTCGCGGCCAGCACCGGCCGGGTCGACGTCAGCGGCGGTGCCGGGTCGGCGTGCAGCGGGACGTGGAAGTGCACGCGCCAGGGCCCGTCGCCGGGCAGCCCGCCGGCCAGAGCGAGGTCGAGGTCGTCTGCGCCCGGTGGGGCACCTTCGTTGCTCTGGTGCAGGAACCGCGGTTCCACAAAGGACTCCAGGGCCCGCCGGGTCGCGGGGTCCCTCGGCGACGCGGCCGCCAGGGCCGCGGACGCCTGCAGCTTGACGACGTCCAGCCCGGCGGCTTCGAGCCTGCTCAAAGCGGCCGCCGGGTCCTCGAACCCGACCGCGAGGTGACAGGTGTCGAGGCAGACCCCGAGCCATTCGGTGTCCACACCGGACAGCAACGCCGCCGCCTGCGCGGTCGTCTCGATGACGCACCCGGGTTCGGGTTCGAACGCCACCCGCACCGGCCGGTCGTTCTTCGCCAGCCCTTCGGCGAGCAGGCCGAGCTGGCCGCGGTCGTCCCGCCATTCGGTGCGCCACCCGAGCGGCAGCGTCGAAACGCTGCCGCGCGCGGCGTCGTCCGGCAGCAGCTCGGCGAGCAGCCGGGCCAGGTCGAGGGTGTAGGCGGTCCGCTCCGGCGTCGACCAGTCCGGCCGGTACACCTTGTGCTTGACGACCGGGTCGTGGAACCCCTGGTACGGGAACCCGTTGAGGGTGACGACCTCGAGTCCGCGCGCCGCCAGTTCCTTGCGGAGGGAGGAAACGGCCCCCGGGTCGGCGGTCAGTTCGGAGGCCACCGGCCGGGCCAGCCACAGGCCCAGCCCGAGCCGGTCGACGCCCAGGCGCTCGCGCACCGGCTCGCCGAAGCGGGCCAGCTGGGCGAGCACGCCGCCGAGGTCCTCGGCCTGGTGCACGTTGGTGCAGTAGGCGAGGTGGACGAGCGTGCCGTCGCGGTGCCGGAACCTCACTTGCGCGCACCCCGCAGGATGGAGTTGCCCGCGAACTCGGCTTCCGGCGCGGTCTCGTCGAGCGAGAGCCGCCCGCTCTGGCCGTAGAAGGCCACCGGGTTGCGCCACAGCACCCGGTCGACGTCGTCCTCGGTGAAGCCGGCGGCGAGCATCGCGTCGCCGGTCTTGCGGGTCTTGAGCGGGTCGCTCTTGCCCCAGTCCGCGGCCGAGTTCACCAGCACCCGTTCGGTGCCGTGTTCGCGAAGGATCGCGACCATCCGCTCTTCGTCCATCTTGGTGTCCGGGTAGATCGAGAAGCCCATCCAGCAGCCGGACTCCTTGACCATCGCGACGGTCATCTCGTTGAGGTGGTCGAGCACCACGCGTTCCGGCGCGATACCGGACTCGCGGACGACGGCGATGCTGCGTTCGGTGCCGGCGGCCTTGTCGCGGTGCGGGGTGTGCACCATCGCCGGGAGGTCGTGGTCGATCGCCAGCGCGAGCTGCGCGGCGAACGCCTTGTCCTCGTCGGCGGTCATCGAGTCGTAGCCGATCTCGCCGACCGCGACGACGCCGTCCTTCTCCAGGTAGCGCGGCAGGAGGTCGAGCACCGGCGCGCAGCGCGGGTCGTTGGCCTCCTTGGGGTTGAGCGCGATCGTGCAGTGGTGGGCGATGCCGTACTGGCTCGCGCGGAACGGTTCCCAGCCGACGAGCGCGTCGAAGTAGTCGGTGAAGCTGCCGACGTTGGTGCGGGGCTGACCCAGCCAGAACGCCGGTTCGACGAGCGCGCGGACGCCGGCGGCGTACATGGCCGCGTAGTCGTCGGTGGTCCGCGAGCTCATGTGGATGTGCGGGTCGAAGATGCGCATCAGGCGTCCTGTTCGTTCAGCAGCGGGCGGAGGTCGGCGGGGACGTCACGGCCCGCGGCGGTGCGCTCGGCGGCGAAGGACCGCATCATGCGCAGCAGCTCTTCGTCGGTCCGGCGGTCGAGACCGGCGACTTCGGCGAGGGGGATGCCCATGAAGACGCACTTGAGGACGCCGTGCCGGTAGGCGGCGTCATCGAGGTGCTCGGCGGCGTACTCCCCCATCGCGGCGGTCACCAGCCGGGTGTCGTTGGTGCGGAGGGCGTCCGCGACCAGGTCCAGCCCGGCGGCACCGATGTCCACAACGGACAGTCCACGCAGGACCGCCCGCTTCTCGGCGGCGTCGCCGTAGCGGTAGAGGTCCGGCATCTCGGCGGCCGCGCCCGGCGAAGCCTTGAGCAGCTCCACGCGGGCCACGTCGTCGACCGTCCAGCCGGGGACGTCCGACGGGCCCCGGCCGACCCGGCGGCCGACCCCGGGGAACACCGTGCGCAGCGCGGTCGCGTCGGCCGCGACGTCGTGCAGGGCCTTTTCCAGCCAGGCGTTCACGCCGTCACCGCCTTCCGCAGGAATGCGAGGGACTCGCGGGCGATCCGCGGGGCCGCGTGGCTGTCCCGCGGCAGTTCCACCGCGACGAGCCCGGCGTAGGGCGTCAAAGCCTCGAGCACCGGCGGGAAGTCGATCTCGCCGCGGCCGAACTCCAGGTGCTCGTGCGTGCCGCGGCGCATGTCGTCGATCTGCACGTTCACCAGCCGCGGCAGCGCCCGCCGGACGCAGTCGGGCACGGACGCGGACTCGTTGCACCGGCAGTGCCCGATGTCCAGGGTCAGCCCGAACCGCTCCGGGTCACCGAGCCTGCGCGAAAGCTCGAAGTAGCCGTCCAGGTCTTCGACGAGCATGCCCGGCTCCGGCTCGAAGCCGAGCTTGACGTCGTGTTCGTCGGCGGCTTTGAGCACGTCGGCGCACCCGTCGACCAGATGCGCCCAAGCGTCCTCAGTGGACAGGTCGGCGGGCTTGTTCCCGCTCCAGAACGACACGGCCTCGGCGCCCAGGTCCTCGGCGATCTCGACGGCCCGGGTCAGGAACTCGACGCGGCGCGCGCGGTCGGGGTCGAGGAACGTCGGCGAGTGCTTGCGCCACGGATCCAGCAGGAACCGGGCCCCCGTCTCGATGACGACGGCCAGCCCGAGCCGGTCCAGCTCGCCGGCCAGGGACGCGACGCGGCTCGCGAGGTCCGGCCCGAACGGGTCGAGGTGCTGATGGTCGAGCGTCAGCGCGACGCCGTCGTAGCCCAGGTCGGCCAGGACGCGCAGGGCGTCGCCGAGGCGGTGGTTGGCGAAACCGTTGGTGCCGTACCCGAACCTCATGTCGGCGACACCTTCCGGCTCAGCGCCCGCGCGATCGGGAACGCGGCCGCGACGGCCAGCGCCGAGCGCCAGGCTCCGGTGCGCGCGATCAGCCCGGCCTGCAACGGGATCATGCCGTGGATCCCGGCGCCGACCGCACGGCGGATCTTCGGCGCGGCCGGGTCGCGGACGGCGTCGTACTGCGCCCGCCCGGTGGTCAGCGCGTATGTCCCGAGCAGCGCGGAGGCCAGCGGCCCGACGCGGCCCGCGGCGACGCGCACCCCGGCCGTGGCGGCGAGGGTGGCCGCCGGCAGCGCGGGCTTCGCACCGTCCACTTCGGACCGCGACAACGCCGTCACGGCGTAGGTGTGCGCCCCGACGGTCAGTGCCGCCGGCACGGCCGCCCGGGCCCCGCCCCCGCCGAGCAGGACGTCGAGCGTGCGGGCCGCGGCCATCGCCGCCGGCCCGAACACGGTCTCCTTGAGGACGAAGTCGTAGGCCCAGACGGTCGCGGCCAGCGGCAGCGCGACGCGCAGGGCACGCTTCCCGCCGGCGGCCGCGGCGATGCCCAGCCCGCCCGCGGTCAGCCCGGTCGCGACGCCGAGCGCCGTGCCCGGCGAAACCCGGCCCGACGGGATGGGCCGCTCGGGCCGTTCCATCGCGTCGAGGTGGCGGTCGGCGTAGTCGTTGAGCGCCATGCCCGCCCAGTAGATGCAGACGGACGCGCCGGTGAGGGCCAGGGTGCGGCGGCCGAAGGGCCAGCCCGACGCGGCGGCACCGGCGACGGCGTCCCCGGGCACGGTCAGTGCGGCGGGCGCGCGGACGAGTTCGACGAGCGCCTTCACCGGTTCGCCCACTCGCGCAGAGCGGCGTACTGGGAGGCGAGGTCGTGCGGGCCGTCGCCGACGGGGTCCTTGAAGAAGAACCCGAACTCGGCCACCGGGCCGGCGACGCCGTCGCGGCAGGCCTTGCCGGTCAGCCGGGCCAGGTCGAGCACCAGCGGCGCGGCGAGCGCGGAGTCGCAGCCCTGCCAGGTCAGCTGCAGCGTCATGCGCGTGCCGAGGAAGCCTTCGAACAGCACGTGGTCCCAGGCGGTCTTCCAGTCGCCGAGGGCCGGGACGTAGTCGATGTGGACCTCGCCGTCGACCGCGTGCCCGAGGTTCTGCTCGAGGACCTGCTGCTTCGAGGCGTTCTTGCTGGACGCGGCGCCGGGGTCGGCGAGCGTGGCGCCGTCGCCGCCGCCGAGCAGGTTCGTGCCCGACCACGACAGGACGTTCAGCCCCCGTTGGGCGAACATCGGCGCGAGCACCGCCCGCAGCAGCGTCTCGCCGGTCTTGCCGTCCCGGCCCGCGTAGGGCTGCCCGGTCGCGCGGGCCAGTTCGTCGAGCGCGGGCAGGCGCGCACCGGTCGACGGGGTGAAGTCGACAAAGCCACACCCGGCGCGGAAGGCCGCGTAGGCGTACAGCGCGCTCGGCGGCAGCGTGTCCAGCGCGCCCTCCAGCGCGGCGAGGGACGCGTGCGCCGGGTGCGGAGCGCACGGCGGTTCGGTCGAGGAGACGTTGACCACGACGACGTGGTCCAGACCTGCCCGGAACTCCGCGAGGTCGGCGACGATCTGCTCGGCGGCCGCGCGGCCACCTCCCGACGGCGCCGGGCGCAGCCGGGCCTCCGCCGCTTCCAGCTCCGCGCTCACCGCGCCGGGCAGCGTCGCCGGCAGCACCCCGGCCGCCGCGAGCTGTTCGGCCCGCTTGACCAGCGGCGTGTCGACGACGTCGTGGCCTCCGAAGACCAGGTCCCCCAGCCCGGGCAGGTCCGCCCCGGCGAAGTCCGGCAGTTCGGTCACGCACCCCGTGCGCGCGGCCAGTCCCGCACGCATGGCGGCCGCCCCGGCGACGGCGGTCGTGGCCACCGATCCCCGGGCACCGATCAGCCAGACACCGATCTTCCTCATGAATTCCTCCACCTGTTCTCGGGTCAGCCCCGGCCCACCGCCCCCGGCGTGCCGCGGCTGGAGATCCCGCTCCCCACGCGCGGGTCCACCTGATCTACATCGCGGTACCCGATCGGGTGTTTCCGGTCGGTCAGCCGGAGCATCATCCGCTGTCCCTTTCCGCACCGGCCGGCACCAGCGCCGGGTCGTCGAACACCGCCTGGAGCGCGACGTGCGCGCCGCCGCGCGAAGCCGCGGAGAACCCGAGCCACGACAGCTCGACGCGGCAGCCCCCGATGCCGGGGGCGATCACCCGGGTCTCCAGCTCGGCCAGCATCGGGCCGAGCAGGTACGGCCCGAGCTGGGCGAAGTAGCCCCCGAGCAGCACCACCCGCGGGTTGAAGACGTTGACCAGCACCGCCGCGCCGACGCCGAGCCCGGTGCCCACCCGCGCGAGCGCGTCGAGCGTCCGCCGGTCCTTCCGCTCGGCGCGGCGGCGGATGATGTCGAGCCGCTGTTCGAGGTCGAGCGACGGGTCGTGCACCGGGTCGGCGGGCGACGCGGCCATGCGCAGCATCCCGGCGAGCCCGACGAGCGTCTCCCAGCAGCCGCGGCGCCCGCACCCGCAGAGGCGCCCGGCCGGATCGACCTGGATGTGCCCGATCTCACCGGCGAACCCCTCCGCGCCGCCGAGCAGCCTGCCGCCGGAGATCACCCCGCCGCCGACGCCGATCTCGCCGGTCAGGTAGACCAGGTCGGCCGTGCCGGCGACGCTGCCCATCGCGTGTTCGCCGAGCGCGCCGAGGTTGGCGTCGTTGGCCGTGCGGATGGGGAACGACGGCGGGCCGAGCCGCCGGGTCAGCCGGTCGGTGATGCCGCGGACCACCGGGACGTCGGTCCAGTGCAGGTTGGGCGCGAAGGCGACCGTGCCGCTCGCGACGTCGACCAGCGCCGGGATCCCGACGGTCACCCCGGCCGGCACGACGCCGAGGCGACGGCACTCCCGCAGCGCCCGCGCGGTCAGCTCCGCGCCGGCGTCGAGGACCTTCGCGACGGGGAGCGCCTGGACGTCGAGCGCCACGCGCTGCTCGAACAGGACGGTGCCGGTGAGGTCGAGGGCGAGCGCGGTCAGGTAGTCGACGTTGATCTCGACGCCGATGCCGCCGACGCCGCGGCCGTCCAGTTCGACGATCGTGCCGGGACGTCCGACGGCGCCGGCGCGTTCGCGCTCGCCTTCCCGCGCCAGCCCGCGGCCGACGAGTTCCGAGACCAAGCTCGACACGGTCCCCTTGTTGAGCCCGGTGTCCGCGGCGATCGCCGCGCGCGATCGGGGACCGGCGTCTCGCAGGTGCCGCAGCACCAGCGCGAGGTTGCTCCGGCGGACGGCGGCCTGGTCGGCCGGGCGCACCGGTTTGAGGGAGAAGGAGGAGTCCACGCCGACACCGCCCCGGTTCGTCTGGTGGAACAACAAATTAGGGCGGGCGAAACGATCCGGTCAACGCGCCAGGACCGCGGGCGAAAGCCGGACAAACGGTGCTGACCAGCGCAACTATCGCACGCGGCAAGCAAAAGTGTCCCACGGATGGAGCAGGAGTTAGGGCGCGCGGACGCCGTAATCCGCCCACCGATCGGGCCCGTACCGTTCAGCGGGAGTGTCGGCGGAGCTTGCGCAAGTTTGCGTCAGGCCGACGGCACCGCCGGGAAGGAAAGCTTGCTCAGCGCGGCGACGAGCGGCGAAAGTTCCGGCAAGTTCTCGGCGTCCGTGAGCGCCTCCGCCAGTGCCGCGTCGTGCGTGGGACGCGCCGCCGTCAGCAACGCCTGACCCGCCGGCGTCACCTCCGTGTAGATGCCGCGGCGATCGTCGGCGCACAGGTACCGGGCCAGCAACCCCCGGCCCTCCAGCCGCGTCACCAGCCGGGTCGTCGCCGACTGGCTGAGCACCACGGCGTTGGCGAGCTGGTTCATCCGCAGGTGGAAGCCGTCCTGGCGGGCCAGCGCGTCGAGCACGCTGTACTCGCTCACCGAAAGCTCGTGGTCGCGCTCCAGCGCGCGCTGCAGCCTGTCCTCGATCCGCGCGTGCAGCGCGGCCAGCGTCCGCCAGCCCTGCGCGCGCGCTTCGACGGCGTCGTCGTCCAGTGACACGGTTCACCTCTCCCCGGCTTGCGCGTGCTCCCTTGCACGCTGCACTATCAAGCCTGTGCAATATACGGCGTCTGCAACTATCTCGGACGCTCGTAGTTGCCAACGCCCTCAGTCTACCTCCGGAAGAAGGAAGTCCATGCCCGCCGCTCTGCTAGCACTGGCGATCAGCGCTTTCGGGATCGGCACCACCGAGTTCGTGATCATGGGCCTGCTGCCCGAGGTCGCGGCCGACTTCGGTGTCTCGATCCCGTCCGCAGGCCTGCTCATCTCGGGCTACGCGCTCGGCGTCGTCGTCGGCGCCCCCCTGCTCACCGCGCTCGCTTCGCGGGTGCCGCGCAAGACCGTGCTCGTCGCCCTGATGGGCCTGTTCATCGCGGGCAACGTGCTCTCGGCACTGGCTCCGAGCTACGGCCTGCTGATGACCGGCCGGGTCGTCGCGGCGCTGTCGCACGGCGCGTTCTTCGGCGTCGGCTCGGTCGTCGCCGCGTCGCTGGTCGCCCCGGCCAAGCAGGCCGGCGCGATCGCGCTGATGTTCACCGGGCTGACCGTGGCGAACGTCCTCGGCGTCCCCGCGGGCACCGCGCTCGGCCAGGCCTTCGGCTGGCGCTCGACGTTCTGGGTGGTCAGCGCGCTCGGCGTGGCCGGCGCCATCGGCATCCTCGCGCTGGTGCCGCACCAGGAACCCGAGCCGGGCGCGGGCCTGCGCGGCGAACTGGCCGTGTTCCGCCGCCCGCAGGTGTGGCTCGCGCTGGTCATGACGGCGCTCGGCTTCGCCGGCGTGTTCGCCTCCTTCACCTACATCGCGCCGATGATGACCGAGGTCGCCGGCTTCTCGAGCGGTGCGGTCACCTGGCTGCTCGTACTGTTCGGCGGTGGCCTCTTCGCGGGCAACCTGCTCGGCGGCCGCGCCGCGGACCGCAAGCTCATGCCGAGCCTCTACGTCATCCTCGCCGCGCTGGCGATCGTGCTGGTCGCGTTCGTCTTCACCGCGCACGCGAAGGTCCCGGCCGCGATCACCATCGCGCTGTTCGGCGCGGCCGGTTTCGCGACGGTGCCGCCGCTGCAGGCTCGCGTCCTGGCCAAGGCCGAGGGCGCGCCGGCGCTGGCCTCGGCGGCGAACATCGCCGCGTTCAACCTCGGCAACGCCGGCGGCGCGTGGCTCGGCGGCCAGGCCATCGAGGCCGGCCTCGGCTACACCGCCCCCAACTGGATCGGCGCCGTGCTCGCCGCGGCGGGCCTCGCCGTGGCGGTCGTCTCCGGCCTGCTCGACCGCAGGACCCCGGCTAGTTTCGAAGCCGGGGAACGGGTACCCGCCCGATGAACCACCCACCGAAAGGAACAATCGTGACCAGCGTGCCCGTGATCGAACTCAACAACGGCGTGCGGATGCCCCAACTGGGCTACGGCGTGTTCCAGGTCCCGGACGACGAGACCACCGCCGCCGTGAAGGCCGCCGTCGAAGCGGGCTACCGCAGCATCGACACCGCCGCCGTCTACGGCAACGAGAAGGGCGTCGGCCGGGCCATCGCCGAAGCCGGTGTCGCCCGCGACGAGCTGTTCATCACCACCAAGCTGTGGAACTCCGCCCAGGGCTACGACTCGACGCTCAAGGCGTTCGACGAAAGCATGCGGAAGCTCGGCCTGGAGCAGCTGGACCTGTACCTGATCCACTGGCCGACGCCCGGCCGCGACAAGTACCTCGACACCTGGAAGGCGTTCGAGAAGCTGTACGCCGACGGCCGCGTGCGCGCGATCGGCGTGTCCAACTTCCAGCCCGCGCACCTCGAGCGGCTGATGGACGCCTCCGACGTCGTCCCGGCGGTCAACCAGATCGAGCTGCACCCGTACCTGCAGCAGCGGGAGGTCCGCGAGTTCGACGCGAAGCACGGCATCGCGACGGAGGCGTGGAGCCCGCTGGCCAAGGGCGGTTCGCTGCTGGGCGACCCGGTGGTCGCGGACCTGGCGGTGAAGCACAGCCGGACGCCCGCGCAGATCGTGCTGCGCTGGCACCTGCAGCTGGGCAACGTGGTGATCCCGAAGTCCGTGACGCCGTCGCGGATCGAGGAGAACTTCGACGTCTTCGGCTTCACCCTGTCGGAGGACGAGCTGGAGTCGCTGGCACCGCTGGACCGCGGCGAGCGCACCGGCCCGGACCCGGACACCTTCAACGCCGCCTGACCCCGGATGACTCGTTCCCGTCTTCTGAAGACGGGAACGAGTCATTCACGTCATTGCTTGCGGCCGACTCCGCCGAGGGTGAGGAAGTTCAGCTCGCTCAGCGGGTGCAGGCGCGGGCCGTCCGGCCACCACTCGTGCAGGTAGACCAGGCCGGGCCGGAGCAGTTCCGTGCCGTCGAAGAAGCCCGTGATCTGCTCCCGCGTGCGGTGCACGCTGCCCAGGCCGGTGCCCTGGAAGCTCGTTTCCAGCAGCCGCGCCAGCTCCTGGCGCGGCGAGTCCTCTTCCGGGTCGAAGTGGTGCGTGAGCAGCAGGTACGAGCCCGGCGCGAGCGCCGCCACGTACTCGGCGACGATCGACTTCGCGCGCTCGTAGTCGTCGATGTGGTGGACGATCGACGTCAGGATCAGCGCGACCGGCCGGGTGAAGTCGAGGTACTCCTTGACGACCTCGTCCTTCAGCGTCTCCGCCGGCTTGGTGAGGTCGGCGCCGGTGACGTGAGTCAAGTAGTTCTCTTCCAGCAACGCCCGGCCGTGCACCTGCACGACCGGATCGTTGTCGACGTACACCACCTGCGCGTCCGGGTTGTACCGCTGCGCCACTTCGTGGGTGTTTTCCGCCGTGGGCATGCCGGAACCGAGGTCGAGGAACTGGTCGATGCCGCGCTTCCCGGCGAGAAACCGGACCGCGCGCACCAGCCAGTCGCGGTGCTCCTTCGCCATCGCGCGCGCGCCCGGCGCGATGGCCAGCAGGCGCCGCATCGCTTCGCGGTCGACCTCGTAGTGGTCGTGCCCGCCCAGCAACGCGTCCGACAACCGGGCCAGGCTCGCCTTGGAGAAATCGAGGGACGCCGAGCCCCCCTCGGTTCCGGACCGCAGGTCGCCAGGCGTCATCGGCTGTTCTCCCTCGTCGTGTGGTGCCGGCCCCCTGCCCGGGTCCGGCCACCTGTGTCCGGCAACGGACAGTGCTCAGACTACGACATGCCGTTCACCAAGTGAACCGGGCCGAAGGGCCTTACCTGCCAGGCACTATTACCCGATGGTCAGCTCGCGCCACATGTGTCCGCCGTCCGTGGTGCGGTACAGGGCCGAGCCGCCGTCGGCGTCCGGCTGGCCGTCGACGACCACGCCGGTGCCGCCGCCCGGGAAGTCCAAATCGGTCAGGCTGAACCCGCGGTCCGGCAGCTCGGTGGTGGTCCAGGTGCGGCCGCCGTCGGTCGTGCTGTGCAGGAACCCGGTGCCGCCGCCTTCGGCCGCGACGGTCGCGGCCGTCGGCGACGCGGCGGCGAAACCCTGGTTGATCCCCAGGTAGGGCACCGAGTCGTCGCCGCTGAACGGTCCGCCGAGCCGCCCCGCGTGCCGCAGCCGCCGCTCGGTCGAGCCGGGCTGCGGCGAGCCGGGGCTGCCGCTGCACAACGCCACCACCTGCCGGTCGCGCACCCCGGCGAGCGACGCGACCGTCCCGGCCGGGCACGGCGGGGCGGCCGGGGTGAAGCGGACGCCGTCGTGCGAGGTCCAGTACTGCTCGGTGCCGTAATCCGCGCCGAGGGCGACCTGCAGGCCGCCGCCGACGGCCAGGTCGCCGTAGGTGAGCCCGCCGGTGACCGCGAACCCGGGCACCGGGACCAGCACCGGTGAGCCGGCGGTGCCGGCGTACAGCCGCGTCGAACCGCGGCCTTCGCCGTAGGTGGTGAGCACGGCGAAGACGCGGCCGCCGGTTTCGGTGAGCTTCGAGAGGTAGTACGGCTCCCGCGCGCCGACCAGGCCGACCGGGTGCCAGCTCGCGCCGCCGTCGCGCGTGGTGAGGACGTGGACACCGTCGCTGACGTAGGCGATGCGTTCGCCGGTGACCGTCAGCGCGACGTGGTTGTGGTTGTCGGGCAACGGCATCGGCGGCGCGCCCAGGCGCCGCCAGTGCGTTCCGCCGTCGGTCGTGCCCAGCAGCGCCGGGCACCACCCCTTCGCGCACGGCGAGTAGCCGAGGACGTACCCGGTGGCGGAGCTGGTCCAGCTCGTCGAAGCGGGCCGGAACCCTTGCGGGACCGCGGTTTCCGCCGTCGCGGGCGAACCCGACAGGGCCAGGATGGTGAGGACGGACGCCAGCAGCGCCGGGATTCTCATGATCACCTGGACGTGCCGCGGCGGCCGGGGTTGCGCGGCGTCGCGAGGTTCCGCCGCGTGGCTCAGCGAGTCACGCCGGTCCCTCGGTGAACGAGGCGACGAACCGCAGCAGATCGGCGCCGGCGGCGAGGTCACCGAGCACGATGATCTTCACGGTGGCGCGGTCCGGGTCGTGGATGGTCTCGACGCGCAGGGGCCGCGCGCCGGCGTCCCGCGGTCCGGCCGCCGCCCCCGCGACCACGGCGGCGATCCGGTCGGCGGCCGCCCGGTCGACGCCGGAGACCTCGACGACGCTCGAAAGCTCGGCGACGGGCCGGTCCGGCCGCGGTTCCGTCACCGGAAGCCCGGTGAAGGCCTCGAGATCGTCGGCGGTGATCCGGTACTGCTTGCCGATCCGGACGGCCTTGAGCCGCCCGTCCCGCACGTAGTTCCGGACGGTCCGGACGTGCAGCCCGAGCATCGCGGCGACCTGGTCGACGGAGAAGACCTCCATCACCCTCCTCGTTTCCGCAAATTACCGTACCATGCCGCTTGTCAGGGAAGTTTGCGGAAGCGGGGGTTCGCCCACCCGGGTCCCGGGTAATTCCCCACCATTGCCACCGCTCGCCCAGATACGTCCACATCGGACAGTCGAAAGGACGGCGCCGACGATGCCGTATCCCCCTCCCCAGGAGCCGTACGAACCGCCCTACGACGCGGCCGAGGCCGAAGAAGTCGTGGAGCGCACCCATCCGCGCATCCGGATCGTGCGGACGGTCAACGCCCTGATCCACCTCGTGTGCGCGGTGTTCGCGCTGGTGCTCGCCGTCCACATCGTGCTGGTGCTGGGCGACGCGAACATGGCGAACGGCTTCGCGCACATGATCAACGAGTGGTCCGCGGGCGTGTCCCTCGGCCTCCGCAACCTGTTCACGCCGGATTCGGAGAAGCTGGCGACGTTCTTGAACGACGGCCTCGCGGCGGTGATCTGGCTGGTCATCGGCGCGATCCTGACGGACGTGATCACCCGGATCGGGGTGCCGGGCCCCAAGCGGGTCTGGTACCGCCGCGGTTACCGCTACCACTGACCGGCACGTGAAGAAGGCCTCCCCGGCCGAGCCGGGGAGGCCTTCTTCACGTTTCGAGCACTAACCGTGCGGCTGTTCGGCCACCGGTTTCTCGGGCTGCGGCTCGGGCTCCGGCGGAACCTCCGCGGAGTCGGCGCCCCGGGGTGCGGGAACAACGCCCTGGGCGGCGGCGACCACGTCGAAGTGCTCCCGGCACCAGCGGCCGTAACGGCGGGCCTGCACTGTCATCGCGTCCACCTCCTCTCCACGGGCGATCCTGGTCACACCCTCAGCGTCCTCCGCCGGGACGCCGAAAGCCAACAGATTTAAGCGGGACTTAACACACGGCCGGGTGAATGTCTACAAAGGACTTCAGCCCGCGAACTCGCGCACGACCGTCCGGCAGAACGCCGGCAGGTCGTCCGGGTTGCGGCTGGACACCAAGCCGTTGTCGACCACTACCTCTTCGTCGACGACCGTGGCGCCGGCGTTACGCAGGTCGGTCCGGATGCTGGGGTAGGACGTCAGCGTGCGGCCACGGACGACATCCGCTTCGACGAGCGTCCACGGACCGTGGCAGATCACCCCCACCGGCTTGCCCGACCGGACGAAGTCGCCGGCGAACTTGACCGCCGCGTCGTCCGTGCGCAGGTTGTCGGGGTTCATCGTGCCGCCCGGCAGCAGCAGCGCGTCGAAGTCGCCGACCTCGACGTCGGCCACCTTGCGGTCGACCGCGAACCGGTCGCCCTTGTCGATGTCGCCGTTCATCGCCTGGATCTCGCCGGTGTCCAGGGACACCAGCTCCACCGTCGCGCCCTCGTCGAGGACGGCCTGGCGCGGCTTCTCCAGTTCGACCTGTTCGACGCCGTCCGCGGCCAGGATCGCGACGCGGCGTCCTTGCAGTGCGTTCGCCATGGAAACCCTCCGTCGGGATCAATGCACGAACGAATTACCCGCTCGAAAGCCGGTCAAACCCGGTCCACAGTGGACTCAGTCGGAACACTCGATGGCCAGCACCGCGATGTCGTCGTGGGCCGAACTCCCCAGCCAGTCGCGCACCGCCTGGCGCAGCCGCCGCACGACCTCGCGGGCCGGCTGCCCCGCCGCGGTCGCCAGCACCGCGCGCAGCCGGTCGTCGCCGAACAGCTCCGTCTGGTCGTGGCGGTTGCGGGCCTCGGTGATGCCGTCGGTGTACAGGAGGCAGACGTCGCCGCGCTCGAGCCGCACCCGCGCCTCGGCGAACCGGGCCTGCGGCGAGATGCCGACCAGCGTCCCCGGAACGGTGACCTCTTCGACGACGCCGCCCCCGCGCACGATCAGCGGCGCCGGGTGCCCGCCGGAGGCCAGCGTCAGGTCGACGCCGCCGTCGGACGGCCGGGCCGAGCCCAGCACCAGCGTCGCGAACCGGCTGCTGCCGCCCGCGATGAGCAGCTCGTTGAGCAGCCGCAGCAGCGTCCGGCCGTCGCGCTCGACCATGGCGAGCGCGGTCAGCGCGTGCCGGACCCGCCCGGTCAGCGCCGCGGCTTCGGCGCCCTTGCCGCAGATGTCGCCGAGCACGAGGAACGCGCTGCCGTCGTCGTGGGCGAGGACGTCGAAGAAGTCGCCGCCGACCGCGAGCACGCCGCCGGCCGGCTCGTACCAGGTCTCGAAGCGGGCGCCGTCCAGCTCGGGCGGGTCGACCGGGCGCAACGTGGTCTCCAGGCCGCGCGTGGCCTCCTCCTGGCGGGCGTAGCGCTGCGCGTTGACCAGTGCCGTCCCGGCGGCCTTCGCGAACTCCACGACCGCGCGGCTCTGCTCGGCGCCGAACTCCGGGTCGCCGCGGCGGCCCAGCAGCAGCGCGCCGGTGACACCGGCGCCGGCGCTCGGGCCCAGGGACACGACCGCGACCTCGGCGTGCCCGGCGAACCGGTCGGCGACGACCGGGGGCAGGGTGGCCAGCTCGGGCGCGGGAACCTGGGCGAGCTCAGGCTTGCCGGTGGTCCCGAACGTCGCCGCCAGCACCGGCGCGACCTGCGCCGGGACCCGCCGGATCCGGCCGTGGCCGTGCGCCGACGGGCGCTCGCAGCTCCACCACTCCCACCGGCCGCGGGTGGTCGGCAGCAGCACGAAGACGGTTTCGGCCAGCGCGGACGCGGCCAGCTCGGCGATCACCCGCGCGGTGCCGTGGCGCCCGCGCGCGGCGGCCAGCCGGGGTCCGGCTTCGGCGAGGAAGTCGCCGACGTGCCGCTGCGGGACCTCCTCGGCGGGCACCGTCCACGCGTGCCAGCCGCCGGGGAGGGCGCGGATGCGGGCCGGACGACGATTACCGGCCACTTCGATGTGGCCGGAGGTTTCCGCGATGGGGTGCAGCCGGGGCTCGGCGCCGCCGGTCAGCGTCCGCGCGGCCGGGTTGGCCCAGCGCAGCACGCTCTCGGCGTCGGTGAGGAACACCGCGTCGCGCACGTCTTCGAGGACGGCCCGCCCGAAGGCGTCGAGGCCCGGCGGCGCGTCCTCACCGGTCATCGGTGGCAGGGCCGCCGACGCCGGGGCCGGACGTGACACCATGCACGGACCTCCTGCCTCCGGACTGCTATCGCACGGCTACCGCGTGAGCGGGCGGACTGGCTCGAAGTGTAGGGCGAATCATGACACGCTGGGTCGTGGACCATGGCTGGCGCATGCGTGGTGGAGAGGGTCGGCACACATGACAACGGAATCCCAGAGCGAGGCGGCGGCGCTGGAGCGGCTGCTCGTGGCGGTGCGGGATCTCGGGGACGGCAACTTCCGCCGGCGGCTCGTCCCGCACGGCGACGGCATCTCGGCGCAGCTCGCGGTCGCGTTCAACGACATCGCCGAACGCAACCAGCGGCTGGTCAGCGAGCTGCTGCGGGTGCGCGCGGCGGTCGGCCAGGACGGCAGGCTCAGCGAGCGGGTCGAGGCCGAGGTCGGTCCCGGCGGCTGGAGCACGGCCGTCGACAGCGTGAACGGCCTGGTCGAGGACCTCACCCGGCCCACGATCGAGCTGGACCGGGTGCTCGGCGCCGTCGCCGAGGGCGACCTCTCGCAGCCGATGACCCTGACCTTGGACGGCCGTCCGCTGCAGGGCGCGTACGCCACGCTGGCCAAGACGGTGAACGGCCTCATCGCGCAGCTGTCGCGCTTCGCCGCCGAAGTGACGAGGCTCTCGCGCGAGATCGCGGGTGAGGGACGTCTCGGCGGCCAGGCGGTCGTCCCGGGCGTGTCCGGCACCTGGCGCGACCTGACCGACTCGGTCAACTTCATGGCCGACAACCTCACCGAGCAGGTCCGGAACATCGCGCAGGTCACCACCGCCGTCGCGCGCGGCGACCTGACCCAGAAGATCAACGTCGACGCCCGCGGCGAGATCCTCGAGCTCAAGAACACCATCAACACCATGGTCGACCAGCTGTCGGCCTTCGCCGACGAGGTCACCCGCGTCTCCCGCGAGGTCGGCTCCGACGGCAAGCTCGGCGGCCAGGCCCAGGTGCCGGGCGTCGCCGGGACGTGGCGCGACCTCACCGACTCGGTCAACCTGATGGCCGACAACCTGACCGACCAGGTCCGCGGGATCTCGCAGGTGGCGACCGCGGTGGCCAACGGCGACCTGACGAAGAAGATCGACGTCGACGCCCGCGGCGAGATCCTGCAGCTGAAGAACACCCTGAACACGATGGTCGACCAGCTCTCGGCGTTCGCCGGCGAGGTCACCCGCGTGGCGCGCGAGGTCGGTTCCGAGGGCAAGCTCGGCGGGCAGGCCGAGGTGGCCGGCGCGGCCGGGACGTGGCGCAGCCTCACCGACTCGGTCAACCAGATGGCCGACAACCTCACCGACCAGGTCCGCAACATCTCGCACGTGACCACGGCCGTGGCGAAGGGCGACCTGACGCAGAAGATCACCGTCGACGCCCGCGGCGAGATCCTCGAGCTCAAGACCACGATGAACACGATGGTGGATCAGCTGTCCGCGTTCGCGGACGAGGTCACCCGGGTGGCACGCGAAGTGGGTACCGAGGGTCAGCTGGGCGGCCAGGCGCAGGTCCCGGGCGTCGCCGGCACGTGGCGCGACCTCACCGGGTCCGTGAACTTCATGGCGAACAACCTGACCACCCAGGTCCGC
The DNA here is from genome assembly GCF_053605345.1 of Amycolatopsis sp. NPDC003865. Lineage (NCBI taxonomy): Bacteria > Bacillati > Actinomycetota > Actinomycetes > Pseudonocardiales > Pseudonocardiaceae > Amycolatopsis > Amycolatopsis sp. NPDC003865. The sequence continues at coordinate 274,059 of NZ_JBSGJA010000005.1, forward strand.
AACATCGCCCAGGTCGCGACGGCGGTCGCGCGGGGCGACCTGACCCAGAAGATCGCCGTGGACGCGCGCGGCGAGATCCTGGAGCTGAAGGACACCCTCAACACGATGGTGGATCAGCTGTCCGCGTTCGCGGACGAGGTCACCCGGGTGGCGCGCGAAGTCGGCACCGAAGGGAAGCTCGGCGGCCAGGCCACCGTGCCCGGCGTCGCCGGGACCTGGAAGGACCTCACCGACAACGTCAACTCGATGGCGAACAACCTGACCGACCAGGTCCGCAACATCGCCCAGGTGACGGCGGCGGTCGCGCAGGGCGACCTGACCCAGAAGATCACCGTCGACGCCCGCGGCGAGATCCTCGAGCTCAAGACCACGCTGAACACGATGGTGGATCAGCTGTCCGCGTTCGCGGACGAGGTGACCCGAGTGGCGCGCGAGGTCGGCACCGAAGGCATCCTCGGCGGCCAGGCCCGCGTCCGCGGCGTCGCGGGCACGTGGAAAGACCTCACCGACAACGTCAACGTCATGGCCGACAACCTGACCGACCAGGTCCGCAACATCGCCACCGTGGCGAGCGCGGTGGCCAACGGCGACCTGTCGAAGAAGATCCGCATCGAGGCCCAGGGCGAGGTCGCGGCCCTGGCCGAGACGCTGAACGGCATGGTCGAGACGCTGCGCGCGTTCGCCGACGAGGTCACCCGCGTCGCCCGCGAGGTCGGCACCGAAGGCATCCTCGGCGGCCAGGCCCGCGTGCCCGGCGTCGCCGGGACGTGGAAGGACCTGACCGAGAACGTCAACTTCATGGCGCACAACCTGACCAGCCAGGTGCGCAACATCTCGCAGGTCACCACGGCGGTCGCGAAGGGCGACCTGACGAAGAAGATCGACGTCGACGCCCGCGGCGAGATCCTCGAACTGAAGACCACGATGAACACGATGGTCGACCAGCTCTCGGCGTTCGCCTCGGAGGTCACGCGCGTGGCGCGCGAGGTCGGCACCGAGGGCAAGCTGGGCGGCCAGGCCGAGGTCGACGGCGTGTCCGGCACCTGGCAGCGGCTCACCGAGAGCGTGAACCAGCTGGCCGGGAACCTGACCACCCAGGTCCGCGCGATCGCGCAGGTCGCGACGGCGGTGACGGCGGGCGACCTGACCCGGCACATCACGGTCGACGCGTCCGGTGAGGTCGCCGACCTCAAGGACAACATCAACCAGATGATCGCGAACCTCAAGGAGACGACGAGGACCAACCGCGAGCAGGACTGGCTGAAGACGAACCTCGCGCAGCTGTCGGGGCGGATGCAGGGGCACCGCGACCTGGCGTCGGTCGCGGCGCTGATCCTGTCCGAGCTGGCCCCGCTGGTCCGGGCCCAGCAGGGCGCGTTCTTCCTGGCCCGCGACGACGACCGCGACGGCACGGTGCTGGAGTGCATCGCCGCGTACGGGCTCGCCCAGTCCCGCGCCGGCCTGCGGTTCGCGCTCGGCGAGTCGCTGATCGGCCAGGCCGCGGTCGACCACCGCACGATCCTGGTCCACAACGCTCCCCCGGAGTACGCGCTGGTGTCCTCCGGGCTCGGCTCGGCCGCGCCGGTCAACTTGATCGTGCTGCCGGTGCTGTTCCAGGGCGAGGTGCTGGGCGTGCTGGAGCTGGCGTCGGTCAACGAGTTCAGCACGGTCCACCAGGACCTGCTCGAGCAGCTGCGGCACACCATCGGCGTCAACGTGAACACGATCCTGTCGAACTCGCGGACCGAAGCGCTGCTGACGGAGTCGCAGCGCCTGGCGCAGGAGCTGCGGGCGCGGTCGGAGCAGCTGCAGGCCCAGCAGGGCGAGCTGCGGCGGTCCAACACGGAGCTGGCCGAGAAGGCCGCGCTGCTCGCCCAGCAGAACCGCGACATCGAGGTCAAGAACAGCGAGATCGAGCAGGCTCGCCAGGAGCTGGAGGAGCGCGCCGGGCAGCTGACGGTGGCGTCGCAGTACAAGACCGAGTTCATGGCGAACATGTCGCACGAGCTGCGGACGCCGTTGAACAGCGCGTTGATCCTGGCGAAGCTGCTGTCGGAGAACCCGGAAGGGAACCTGACGGAGAAGCAGATCCAGTTCGCGAAGACGATCTACGCGGCCGGGTCGGACCTGCAGCAGCTGATCAACGACATCCTCGACCTGGCGAAGGTCGAAGCGGGCCGGCTCGACCTGCAGATGACCGACATCACGCTGCCGGAGCTGGTCGACTACGTCGAGTCGCTGTGCCGCCCGCTGACGGCGGACAAGGGCCTGGAGTTCGCGGTCCACATCGACCCGCCGGTGCCGGGCAGCGTCCACACCGACGAGCACCGGCTCCAGCAGATCCTGCGCAACCTGCTGTCGAACGCGGCGAAGTTCACCGACGAGGGCGGCGTCCGCCTGCACATCCGCGCGGCGGACCCGGCGGAGGTCGAGCAGGAGGCGCTTCGCAACGCCCCGGGAATCATCGCCTTCGCGGTCGAAGACACGGGCATCGGCATCCCCGAGGAGAAGCTGGCGGTCATCTTCGAGGCGTTCCGCCAGGCGGACGGCACGACGAGCCGCAAGTACGGCGGCACGGGCCTGGGGCTCAACATCAGCCAGCAGCTGACCGAGCTGCTCGGGGGCGAGCTGCGGGTCGTGAGCGAGCCGGGAGTGGGCTCGACGTTCACGCTGTACCTCCCGGTGGCGGCGGCCAACCTGGTCGACCCGGCGGTGACGGCGCTGTCGTCGCCCAGGCTGCCCTCGGTGCCGAGCACGGTCCTGGTGGCGGCCCCGGACGTGACACCGAAGCGCTTCCACGGCGAAAAGGTCCTGATCGTCGACGACGACCTGCGCAACGTGTTCGCCTTGGCGGCGGTCCTGGAGCAGGCGGGCCTGGAGGTGGTCTACGCGGAGACGGGCGTGGACGGGATCCGGGCCCTCGAGCGTCACGAAGACACGGCGCTGGTGCTGATGGACGTGATGATGCCGGAGCTGGACGGCAACGCGACGATCGCGGCGATCAGGGCGGAAGCGACCAACGCGGACCTGCCGGTGATCGCGGTGACGGCCAAGGCAACCCCGGAGGACCGGGCCAGGACGCTAGCCAGCGGCGCGGACGACTACATCACGAAGCCGGTGGACACGGACAAGCTGCTGGACGTGATCGCGGCGTCCTTGGAGGCGGACGCCGCGTCGTACGGTGGAGCGGGTGACGGGAATCGAACCCGCGTAGCTAGTTTGGAAGACTAGGGCTCTACCATTGAGCTACACCCGCGTGCCCCCGAGGGACCCGGGTGCGTGGGTAGTTTAGCGGGACCCGCTAGGCTGATCACACACCCCCCTGGGGGTGTCACGGGATGTGGCGCAGCTTGGTAGCGCATCCGCTTTGGGAGCGGAGGGTCGCAGGTTCAAATCCTGTCATCCCGACCAGCACGGAGGGTGGACGACGGCCCACCCTCCGCTCAGGCCATACCGGCTCTTCTCACACCAGACGGTGGGTTCGGACGGCACTCGTCGGGCGCCGGACGAGCACCGTCCGGCGCGACATCAGGAACAGCGGCCCCACTGGCAGCTGTGCCGGGCCGGCGGTCGCTTCAGGTGCTCCGCCTCCTTGCACCACGCACACTTGGACTTGCCGGCTTTGACACAAGCACACATTCTTACCTCCAGTCATCGACCACTGACAGTGGCTTCATTCCTGCGCCGAGACGGTCCCCGCTCCCGGCACTTTCAGTTCCGGTATCGCTCGCCGGTACCCAATACGGAAAACCTTCCGCACGGGGCGACCCTTGAACGACGTCGCCGCTTTCCAGGGACACCGCGACATCCCGAGTGCCGACAGCACCACCCACGTCACCAGCACCGGCAACCAGTAGATCGACTTCAACCACATGAGAACGAAGAACACGGGGTTGCGCAGTAGGAACTCATGCCACGTAACGCCTTGCTCGTGCTTGATTTCGGCCAGGCCCGCCCTTCGCGAGTAGATCGCCCAACTCACGAAAACACCCACCAAGTACGCGAGCCCGAAAAAAGTTGCGGCATTCATGTCGACTCTCCGAGACGGTCCTGTCGTACGGAACGACGGACAAGTCGCCGCGTCCCTGGAAGCTGTTACAGGTGATGGCCCATCCGCCGCCCAGTCGCACCAGCCAGGTCTCGAACACGTATCGCTGACCGGATATCCGAAACACCGTGGACACCGAAAAGCGACTGGGGCATCGCGAGCCGCACGGCTCGAACCACGGAAAGGCGGTTGCGATGCCCAGGAACCCCGAGACCTGGCCGGAGAAATCCGGCGAACAGAAGCCCAAGGAACGCCGCGACCTGAGCAGGGAGCTCGGCAAGGCAGCCCTGAAGAACACCGTGCAGAAGGACGACAAGCCCCGTCGTTAGCACGTGAAACCGGTCGCGGCCAGCCGCCGCGAAAGGGGCTTCCGCTGTCCCGGATGGCTCGAAACGGCATGACGATCCGAGCCATCCGGGCACGAACCTCACGAAGATGAGGGCGCAACCGCGAGACGTTCGCCGGCCAGCCACGTCGCCAGCGTCGACGCGATCAGCTCCGGCTGCTCCTCCGGCGTGTGGTGGCCCGCCAGCACCGGGTGGTGGACCACCTCCAGCGCCGCGAAGTTCGACGACATCCACTCCACCATCGGCGGGGTCAGCATCGTGTCCGGGCCCGGGTCGAACGTCATCAGCAGCTTCGGGACCTCCGGCGAGGACGCCAGCCAAGCGTCGAACGACTCGATCCGGGCCACCACGTCAGCCGGCGAACCGCCCAGCGGCATCGAACGGGCCCAGCGCAGCAACGGGATCCGCGACTCCGCGGTCGGGTACATGCCCTCGTACTCCGGCGGGAGCGACTTCAGGAACATCTCGATCATCGGATCGCCCGCCCCGGGGGTCTTGAGCGCGCGGAACACCTCCGCTCCCGCCGGCGGGAACTCCTCCCACGTCATCGGCTTCAGGACCGCCTCAGTGAACGCCAGCCCGCGGACCCGCGACGGGTGCCGCGAAGCCCAGTCCGCCGCCAGCGCTCCGCCCCAGTCGTGGCCCACCAGGACCACCTCCTCCAACGACAGCGCGTCGAACCACTCCGCCAAGTACCGCGCGTGGTCGGCGAACGAATACTCGATCGGCGGCCTCGGCGAGGCGCCCATGCCGATCAGGTCCGGGGCCAGGCGGCGGCCCGGGACCGACGGCACAACGTTGCGCCACAAGTGGGACGACGTCGGGTTGCCGTGCAGGAAGACCACCGGCGCGCCGGTTCCGGTGTCTCCATAGGACAGCTCGGTCACTTGAACGCCGCCGCGTTGCGGGCGGCCCACTCCGAGAAGGGACGCGGCGGGCGGCCGAGCACCCGCGAGACGTCCGGGCTCACTCGCTGCTCCGCCGGCGTCGGCGCGCCCAGGATGTCCAGCGTCGCCTCCGCGACTTCGGGCGGCATGAACCTCGTGAAAGCCGTGAACGCTTCCGAACGCGTCTGCGGGACGAACCGCACCGGCTCCCCCAGCGCCTCGCCGATCGCCGCCGCCTGGGCGCGGGGCGTCACCGGGGACGGACCCGTCAGTTCGTACGTCCGGCCCGTGTGCGAGGCGTCCACCAGCGCCGCCGCTGCCACCGCCGCGATGTCCGACGGGTAGATCACCGGCAGGCCCACGTCGCCGAACGGGGCCGCCAAAGACCGCGAAGCACGGACGCTTTCCGCCCACTGCAACGCGTTCGACGCGAAACCGCCCGGGCGCAACACGGTCCACGGAAGGCCCGAGCCGCGCACCGCGTCTTCGAAGAACGCCGGATGACGGCCCGTTCCGACACCCTGCGACGACAACAACACCACTCGCGCCCCGTCGACCGCCTCCAAGACCGGCGAAAGCGGTCCTCGGAAACCCGGCGGCAGCAGCAGGAACACCGCCGACGCGCCGGCGAACGCCGGGCGCAACGACGCCGCGTCCGTCAAGTCGGCCGGGACCGGCCCGCCGCGGGACACCGCCCGCACCTCTTCACCCGCCGCCGTCAGCGCCTCCACCAACGGCCGTCCGATATTGCCCGTAGCTCCCGTAACAACGATCATGGGAGCGACGCTACATTCCGACGTATAGTAGATACCTAGAGGAAAGTAATGGCTGGAGGCCCCGAAAGTGACCGGAACCACACCCGAGCTGGCCTGTCCGATCGCGCCCGTGGTCGACATCGTCTTCAGCCGCTGGACCACCCCGATCCTGTGGACGCTCAACGAATACGGGCGCCAGCGGTTCGTCGAACTCGAACGCCGCATCGCCACCATCACCCCGAAGGTGCTCACCCAGCGGCTGCGCCAGATGGAACGCGACGGCCTGATCACCCGGACCTACCACGCCGAGGTCCCGCCGCGCGTCGAGTACGAGATCAGCGAACTGGGCCGCAGCCTCGGCCCGCTCTTCGCCAGCCTCGCCGACTGGTCACCCAACCTCGGCAAGGTCGAAGCCGCTCGGCAGGCCTACGACGCCAAGTCGAGGTAGTCCAGGTTCGCCGGGCCGTCCGCGGTCGTCGCCGTCAACCGGACCGTGTGCGGGCCCGCGCCCAGAGCCACCGGCCGCGAAACCGTGCTCCACGTCGTCCACGAGCCGGTCGCGGGGAACTGCACTCCCGTCGCCACCGCCGTTCCGTCCACCGCGATGTCCACCGGGCGCGCCGCCGTCGTGCCGTTCGCGTAGCCGAACGTCAGCGTCGACGCCGGTCCGCTCACCTGCCACTCGACGTAGCTGCCGACCGCGTTCGCGCCGTTCGCGAAGCCCGTTCCCGAGAAGCCCGCGTGGTTCGAGTCGATCGTGCCGCCCGCCGAGAGTGCCGCCGACTCCGCTTCGTAGCGAGAAGCACCCGGCGACAAGCGATACAGCACCGTCGCGTGCGAAGGCACCGAAGCGCTGATCGTCCCCGACGTGGTGCGGACCGCCTTGCTCCACAGGTCCTTCAGCGTGTACGACGACGCGCTGCCGATGCCCGTCGCCGCGGCCGAAGTGCTGATCGTCGCCGTCGCCGTCGTTTCGTTGGACAGCGCCACCGCGCGGTCGCCGTTCGCCAGCACCTTGCTGTAGACGACGAGCCCCGCATCGGCGCGCAGCACCGTCGCCTGCTTGCCCAGCGGGTCCTGGTCCAGCGCGATCACGTCGGTGTTCTTCAGGATCGAAAAGCTGTCGTCGGACACCTTGCGCAGGTCGCTGCCGATGAGCAGCGGCGCCGCCATCATCGCCCACAGGCTGAAGTGCGTGCGGTACTCCGCCGCGGTCATGCCGCCGTTGCCGACCTCCAGCATGTCCGGGTCGTTCCAATGCCCCGGGCCGGCGTACTGCGCCAGACCGCGATTCGTCTGAGCTTTGGCGATCATGCTCGACCACTTGTCGGAGATGTCCCCGGTGGTGCGCCACAAGTTGCCGACCGGTGCGGCCCACGTCCACGGCTTGTTCTGGCCCCATTCGCAGATCGAGTACGCGATCGGGCGACCGGACTTCGCGAGCGCGTCCCGCATCGCCTTGTACCGCTGCTGCGCGTCGACACCCTGGTTGTTGCAGTTGTCGTACTTCAGGTAGTCGACGCCCCAGGAGGCGAAGAGGTTCGCGTCCTGCTGCTCGTGACCGAGCGCGCCAGGGAAGCCCGCCTTGTTGCAGGTGTGCGTGCCGGCGCTGGTGTAGATGCCGAATTTCAGCCCCTTGCCGTGGACGTAGTCGGCGAGCGCCTTGATGCCGTGCGGGAAGCGGACCGGGTCCGGGACCAGGTCACCCTTCGAGTTCCGGTCCGGCAGCGCCCAGCAGTCGTCGATGTTGACGTACGTGTAGCCGGCGTCCTTGAGCCCCTTGCTCACGAAGATGTCCGCGATACCCCGGATCATCGTCTCGGAGAAGTCGGCCTTGCACTGCGTGGAGTTCCAGTTGTTGAACCCCATCGGCGGCGTGCGCAGGAGCCCGTTCTCGAGGGCGGGCGCCGCGGGCGGAGACAGGACGAGGCCACCGGCCGCCAGCAGGAGCACGGCCAGCGCGGTTCGGGTTCGGCGTAAGACGGACATGCAGTTAGTAAAGAGTCCTGCTCAACGCCGGGTCAAGGTATCATGTATCAGATATGAAATTGGGTTTCCGCTGGCCGGGACGCTACTCCGTCACCTGCCGGGCCGTCGCCATCGCGCGCTCGGTCTCCCAGAACGCCCGCATCGACGTGATCAGTCCGTCCTCGCCGACGCGGTAGACGAACACCCCGTCGGTGTCGACGCGGTAGCCGCCCGGCAGGTACGTCGTGATCGTGCCGACGTTGGCGCACTCGTCGCCCGCCGCGTGCGAGTCGCGGATGGTGAACTGGAAGCGCTCGACGTTGGCGATCGCCTTGTCCCAGAACGCGCTGATCCCGTCGCGGCCGTGGTGCCCCTTGCCCTCCTCGTCGAAGAACGACGGCCCGACGGGGTCCTCGACGACGCCGTCCGGCGCGAAGAGCGCCAGCCAAGCGTCCTTGTCCCCCGCCGTCACCGCGGTCATCGAGGCGAACGCCGCGCGCCGCGCCGGCGGCTGCTCCGCCGCCGTGTCCCAGCTGACCTGCACGCCCATGGAACTCACCCCTCGAACTTCGCGATGATCTCGGTGCCGAACCTGCGGATCGCTTCGAGCTTCGGCTCGATCGGCGCGTCGAACCCGACGCCGTCGAACACCCACGGCATGGTGATGACGTCGGTGACGCCGACCTCGGCCTGCTCGCGGTAGCCGTCGAGGCCGAACTTGTCGATGCAGACGGCCTGGTACTCGAACGGGTCGTCGGCGCGGCCGCGCTCGGCCAGCAGCTCCTTGATCCGCGCGATGGTGTCGCGCAGCTCCTCGAGCTTCATCATCGCCGAGGACCAGCCGTCGGCGACGCGGGCCGCGCGCTTCAGCGCGACCTCGGTGTGGCCACCGATGTAGAACGGCACCCGCGACGGCGGCGCCGGGCTCATCTGGATCTTGTCGAAGTCGTAGAACTCGCCGTGGTACTCGACCATCCCGCCGTCGAGGATCAGCCGGAGGACGTCGATGGCCTCGTCGACCCGCTTGCCGCGCCGCTCGAACGGGACACCGCAGTACTCGAACTCCTGCGGCAGCCAGCCGACGCCGAGCCCGAGGCCGAACCGGCCGCCGGTGAGCACCGAAGCCGAACCGACCTGGCGCGCCAGCAGCACGGGGTTGCGCGAGCCGAGCTTGAGCACGGACGTGTAGAAGTGGATCCGGCTGGTGACCGCGCCCATCGCCGCGGTCGCCACGAGCGGGTCCACCCACGGCGTCTCCGCGGTCCAGAAGCGGCTGCCGTCGGGGGTGTACGGGTAGTCCGTGTCCACCGTTTCGGCGTAGAAGAGCGAGTCCGGCAGGGCGATGGAGGCGAAGCCGGCCTCTTCGGCGGCCCGGGCGAGCTCGCCCAGCTGATCGAGGGGGTTCATCGCGATCGACAGGGTGAACTTCATGCGTCGAACTATAACGTGTTCTAGTTTCCTCGGCCAGCTCTCACGGTGTGCCGGATCACGCGGCGGGAACCCTCCGCGTAGCGTCCGCGTTGTCCGATTCAAAGGTGACTTCCGGTCACCGAGCCCCGAACTTCTGGGAGTGGTCCATGGGCACCGCGATCTTCCTGATCGTGCTCGTCGTCGTGATCGTCGGTGGCGGCCTCTATTTCTCGCGGCAGCGCGCCGCCGCCCGGCAGCGGGAGCTCGACGACGCCAAGGCCGACGCCCGGCGCCTCGTCGAACGGCTCGGCGGCCAGGTCCTCAACCTCAACGGCAACGACACCGCGTCGATGCAGGCGATGGCCGACGCGAGCGAGCGCTACAACGCCGCCGGCTCGCAGCTGGAGCAGGCCCGCACGATCGAACAGGCCCGGCTGGTGAAGGACACCGCCGTCGAAGGCCTCTACTACGTCCGCGCGGCGCGGGTCGCGATGGGCATGGACCCCGGGCCGCAGCTGCCGGAGGAGGCCGAGCGCGAGCGCGCCGGCAAGGTCACCGAGCGCCGGGACGTCGACGTCGAGGGCCAGCACTACGCCGCCTCGCCCGAGGCCGGGCAGGACACGCCGTACTACTACCCGGGCGGGCGCGTGGCCGGGCGGCCGGTGCCGCAGGGCTGGTACAGCGAGCCGTGGTGGAAGCCCGCGCTGGTCGCCGGCGCCTGGGGTCTCGGGTCGATGTTCCTGTTCAGCGCGATGTTCTCCGGTATGAGCGGCATCGCCAGCGCGTCGGCCTGGGAGTCGGGCTACGACGCGGGCCAGCAGGACGCGCTCGAGTCCGGCGACATGGGCGGCGACGGCGGTGGTGACGGCGGCGGCGACTTCGGTGGCGACGGCGGCGACATGGGCGGCGGCGACTGGGGCGGCGGAGGCTTCGATGGCGGGGGCTTCGACGGCGGGGGCTTCGACGGCGGCGGTTTCGACTTCTGACCGTCCGCCCGCGACGCGATGAACGACTCTTTCAGGTCGTGTGACGACCTGAAAGAGTCGTTCAGGTCAGTTCTGGCAGGTGGGGCACCAGTAGAGGTTGCGGCCCACCAGCTCCGACGAAGCCACCGGTGTCCCGCACACCAGGCACGGCTCGCCCGCGCGGCGGTAGACGTACACCTCGCCACCGTGGCGGTCCACCCGCGCCGCGCGGCCCATCGCCTCCGGCAGGTGCTCGGGGCGGACCGTGTCGATGCGGCCGACGCGGACGCCGTCGCGCATCAGGGCCACCAGGTCGGCCCACATGTCGTCCCACAGCGCCCGGTCCACCGAACGGCCCGGCGTCAGCGGCGCGACGCCGTGGCGGAACAGCACCTCGGCGCGGTACACGTTCCCGACGCCGGCCAGCACCGCCTGGTCCATCAGCAGCGCCGCGATCGACGTCTTCGAACGCGAGATGCGCTCCCACGCCCGCTCGGGTTTCGCGTCGCGGCGCAGCGGGTCCGGTCCGAGCCGGGCCTTGATCGCGTCGGCCTGGTCCGGGGACAGCAGCTCACAGCGGGTCGGCCCGCGCAGGTCCGTCCAGTGCGTCCGGCCGGCCAGCCGCAGCCGGACCTGCCCCACCGGCTCCGGCGCGGGCAGCGGGGACTCGCCGAACGTGCCGTAGAGCCCCAGGTGGATGTGCACGATCCCGGCCGGGCCGTAGTCGTGGAAGAGGTGCTTGCCGTACGCCTCGGCGCCGGCGAACACGCGACCGTCCAAACGGGACGCCTCGGCGGCGAACCGGCCCTGCGGGCTGCTCACCGCGACCGGGGCGCCGGCATACCGGCGCTTGTGCAGCCGCGCGAGCCGGTGGAGCGTGTGCCCCTCGGGCATCAGGCCTCCGGCAGCGCCGGCGGCGTCCCGGTGCGCTCGTAGTCCAGCAGCTGCTGCACGCGGCGGGCGTGCCGCTCCTCCGGCGAGACCTCGGTCGCCAGGAAGGCTTCGACGATCTCGGTCGCCTCCTCGGCGGTGTGCATCCGGGCGCCGACGCCGATCAGCTGGGCGTGGTTGTGCTCGCGGCACAGCTGGGCGGTCTCGACGCTCCACGCGAGGCCGGCGCGGGCGCCGGGAACCTTGTTGGCGGCGATCTGCTCGCCGTTGCCCGAACCGCCGACCACGATGCCGCGGCTGCCCTCGTCGGCCACGACGCGCAGCGCCGTCTCGACGCAGAAGGCCGGGTAGTCGTCGGCCGCGTCGTAGACGTGCGGACCGATGTCGGTGACCTCGTGGCCCTGCTTCTCCAGGTGAGCCACCAGGTGGTTCTTCAGCTCGAAACCGGCATGGTCGGATCCCAAGTAGACACGCACGGCTGGGAGTCTGCCATCAGGCCCGCGCTCGGGCATGCTCCGGGGGTGGGCATCTGGGAGCAATCCGGCTACGACGTCCGGCTCGACTGGGGCGGCGAAGGCGTGGCGGCGCTCGGCCGGGAATGCGCCGTGCTGGTCGTCGTCGACGTGCTTTCCTTCAGCACCACCACGGATTTCGTGGCCGGCCGCGGCGGGCGCGTACTGCCGGTGCGGTGGCGCGACGAGCGCGGGGTGGCCCGGGCGCGAGCGGCCGGCGCGGTCGTCGCGGGCGAGGGCGCGTTCACCCTCAGGCCGTCTTCTGTGACGGAAATCCCGTCCGGGACGCTGCTCGCGCTCCCCTCGCCCAACGGCGCCACGCTGTGCGACGCCGCCGCCGCGACCGGCGCGCACGTCCTCGCGGGCTGCCTGCGCAACGCCTCCGCCGTCGCCGCGAAGGCGCGCGAACTGGGCGGGCCGGTTGGGCTCGTCGCCGCCGGGGAACGCTGGGGTGTGGACATCTTCGGCCACGGCGAGGCGTTCGGGCCGCTGCGGCCCTGCGTCGAAGACCAGGTGGGCGCCGGCGCGATCGCCGCCGCCCTGGCCGTGCTGGGCGCGAAGCTGTCCCCGGAAGCCGCGCTCGCCGCCCGATCGGTCGACGTCGAAGCCCTGGTGTCCTGCGTCTCCGGCCGTGAGCTGACCGAGGCGGGCCACGGCGGCGACGTCGCGCTGGCCTCGCGGCTCGACGTGAGCGATGCTGCCCCGATGATGCGTGAGGGAGTGCTGGCATGACCGGCCGCTGGATCGAGGTCGCCGACGGCGTGCACGCGCGCCGCTACGAGGAGCTGGACCTGACCGTCGGCCTGGTGACCGGCGGCGAACGCTGCCTGGTCGTCGACACCCGCGGCGATCTGGAGCAGGGCGCCGAGCTGGCGGCGGCGGTCCGCGAGCTGACGCCGCTGCCGTGGTCGGTCGTCTTCACGCACGCGCACTTCGACCACACCTGGGGCACCGAAGCGTTCGGCTCGTGCGCCGTCTGGGCCCACGAGGGCTGCCGGGCCGAACTGGCCGAGTACGCCGAGGCCGCCCGGGCCAAGTGGATCGGCTACTACCGCGAACAGGGCAAGGCGGACACCGCCGACGCGATCGCGCGCACCACGTTCGTGATGCCGGACCACCTGTTCACCGACCGGACCGAACTCGACCTGGGCGGCCGGACGGCCGTCCTGCTGCACCCGGGACGTGCCCACACCGACCACGACGTCGTCGTGCACGTGCCGGACGTGGACGTGCTCTTCGCCGGCGACGTCGTCGAGAACGCCGAACACGGCTTCAGCGCGTTCTCCTTCAGCGCCGAGTCGGACCTGACGGCGTGGCCGGACACCTTCGACCGGCTCCTCGAGCTGCGGCCACGGGTGATCGTGCCCGGCCACGGCGACCCGGTCGACGCCGACTTCGTGCGCTACCACCGGCACGGCCTGCACGAGCTGATCGCGCTCAAGGCCGCGATGGGCCGCGGCGAGACGACCGAGGCGGCCGCCGTGGCAGCCTCCCGCTACCCCAGCGACGTCACCTTGGCCGCCCTCGCGACGCCTTAGTCGAAGTTCAGCTCGCCCGTGCGGGTCCGCTTGAGCTCGAAGAAGTCCGGGTAGCTCGCCAGCGCGACGGCGCCGTCGAACACCTTCAGCGCGTCTTCGCCGCGCGGGATCGAGCTGAGCACCGGGCCGAAGAACGCGACACCGTCGATGTGGATCGTCGGGGTGCCGACGTCCTGGCCGACCGGGTCCATGCCTTCGTGGTGGCTCTTCTTCAGCGCCTCGTCGTACTCCGTGGAGTCCGCGGCGTCGAAGAGCTCTGCCGGCGCGCCGATGGCGGCCAGCGCCTCCTTGATGACCTGGTCGCGGTCCTTGTTGCCCTGATTGTGGTAGCGGATGCCGAACTCGGTGTAGTACTCGCGCAGCATCTCCTCGCCCTTGAGCTGCGAAAGCGCGACGGCCACGCGCACCGGGCCCCAGCCCTTGGACAGCAGCTCCTTGTACTGCTCGGGCAGCTCGTCGCGGCCTTCGTTCAGCACCGACAGGCTCATGATCCGGAAGTTCAGGTCGAGGTTGCGGTGCTTCTCGACCTCGAGGATCCAGCGCGAGGTGATCCAGGCGAAGGGGCAGATCGGGTCGAAGTAGAAGTCGACCTTCGTGGGCTGCTCGGCAGCGGTCATCAGGTACTCCTGTGCGAAGTCAGGTCCGGTCCGGGGGCGGACACACCCCCACACAGCGGGCCAACACCGCCGGGCCCGGGCTTGTTCCCCGTCGCCCGCCGGGCCGTCCGCATGATTGGATGCGGGGAGTTGAAAACCGATACCAACGACCAGAGGTGCCTGTGCCCGCCCCCAACCTGACCCGCGACCAAGCCAAGCTGCGCGCGGACCTGCTCGACGTCACCGGATACGACATCGAGCTGGATCTCACCGACGGCCACGGCGGCCCCGGGGAGAAGACCTTCGCGTCGACGACGACCGTCCGGTTCTCCAGCGCCCGGGCCGGCGAAGACACGTGGGTCGACATCGTCGCCGACCGCGTGCACTCGGCCACCCTGAACGGCGCGGACGTCGACGTCAGCGCGTACGTCGAGGACAAGGGCATTGCGCTGGCCGGACTGGCCGAGGCGAACGAGCTCACGGTCACCGCCGACTGCCGGTACATGAACACCGGCGAGGGCCTGCACCGCTTCGTCGACCCGGTCGACGACGGGGTCTACCTCTACACGCAGTTCGAGACGGCCGACGCCAAGCGCATGTTCGCCTGCTTCGACCAGCCGGACCTCAAGTCCGTCTACCGGCTCACCGTGATCGCGCCGAAGGACTGGAAGGTCATCTCGAACACCGCGGCCGAATCGTCGGAGGAGACGCCCGAAGGCGCCGTCCGGACGGTGTTCAAGGAGTCCGAGCGGCTCTCGACGTACCTGGTCGCGCTGATCGCCGGGCCGTACGCCGAGTGGCGCGACGAGTACACCGACGAGCACAAGACCATCCCGCTCGGCCTCTACTGCCGCGCGTCGCTGGCCGAGCACATGGACGCCGAGCGGCTCTTCGCCGAAACCAAGCAGGGCTTCGGGTTCTACCACCGGAACTTCGGCACGCCCTACCCGTTCTCCAAGTACGACCAGCTGTTCGTGCCGGAGTTCAACGCGGGCGCGATGGAGAACGCCGGCGCGGTGACGTTCCTCGAGGACTACGTCTTCCGCAGCCGCGTCACCCGCTACGCCTACGAGCGGCGCGCCGAGACGCTGCTGCACGAGATGGCGCACATGTGGTTCGGCGACCTGGTCACCATGCGCTGGTGGGACGACCTGTGGCTGAACGAGTCGTTCGCGACCTTCGCCAGCGTCCTGGCCCAGGCCGAGGCCACCGAGTACAAGAACGCGTGGACCAGCTTCGCGAACATCGAGAAGTCGTGGGCCTACCGGCAGGACCAGCTGCCCTCGACGCACCCGATCGCGGCCGACATCGTCGACCTGCACGCGGTCGAGGTGAACTTCGACGGCATCACCTACGCCAAGGGCGCGAGCGTGCTCAAGCAGCTCGTCGCCTACGTCGGGCTGGAGCACTTCCTCGACGGCCTGAAGGTGTACTTCGGCAAGCACGCCTGGGGCAACGCGACCCTGGCCGACCTGCTGGGCGCGCTGGAAGAGGCGTCCGGGCGCGACCTGTCGTGGTGGAGCGCGCAGTGGCTGGAGACCACCGGGCTCAACTCGCTGAGCCCGCGCTACGAGGTCGGCGCGGACGGGACGTTCACCTCGTTCGCCGTCGTGCAGTCCGGCGCCAAGCCGGGCGCCGGTGAGCTGCGCACGCACCGCGTCGCCGTCGGGATCTACGACGAGGACGGCTCGGGCAAGATCGTCCGGACCCAGCGCGTCGAGCTCGACGTCGACGGCGAGCGCACCGAGGTGCCGGCGCTGGTCGGGCGGCCCGCGGGCAAGCTCGTGCTGGTCAACGACGACGACCTGACGTACTGCACGATGCGGCTCGACCCGGCGTCGCTGACGACGCTGATCGACCGCATCGCCGACATCACCGAGCCGCTGCCGCGGACGCTGTGCTGGTCGGCGGCGTGGGAGATGACCCGCGAGGCCGAGCTGAAGGCCCGCGACTTCGTCACGCTGGTGCAGCGCGGCATCCACACCGAAAGCGAGGTCGGCGTCGTCCAGCGGCTGCTGCTGCAGGCCCAGACGGCGCTGAACTCCTACGCCGAGCAGGAGTGGGCGGCCTCGACCGGCTGGCCGGCGTTCACCGGGCGGCTGCTGGAGCTGGCCCGCGCCGCCGAGCCGGGTTCGGACCACCAGCTGGCGTTCGTCAACTCCCTCTCCGGGTCGGTGCTGGACGCCGCCGCGCTGTCGGTGCTGTCCGGCTGGCTCGACGGCTCGGCCCCGCTGCCGGGCCTGACGGTGGACACGGACCTGCGCTGGCGCCTGCTGCACGCGCTGGTCGCGCACGGCGAGGCGTCGGCCCCGGAAATCGACGCCGAGCTCGCCCGCGACAACACCGCGACGGGCCGCCGCCAGGCAGAGCGAGCCCGGGCGTTGCGCCCGACGGCGGAGGCCAAGGCCGACGCGTGGCAGCGCGCGGTGTACGACGACGAGCTGCCGAACGCGGTCAGCGACTCGCTGATCTCGGGCTTCTCGCACCCGGGCCAGAAGGCGCTGCTCGGTTCGTACGTCGGGCAGTACTTCGAGGTGATCGACGAGGTGTGGCAGCGGCGGTCGAGCGAGCGGGCGCAGCCGATCGCGATCGGGCTGTACCCGTCGTGGGCGGTGGCCCCGGAGACGGTGACGGCGTCGGACAAGTGGCTGGAGGGCGAGCACTCGCACGCCCTGCGCCGGCTGGTTTCCGAGGGCCGCGCCGGGATCGTGCGCGCGCTGGCGGCGCGGGACTTCGACGCCCAGGCCTGACCGGACACGGGCGGGTCGTGCTCCGGCGCGGCCCGCCCTCCGGCGCCTGCTCTTCGGCACGGCCTGCTCTCCGGCACGGCCCGCCCTCCCCTGGGGGCTGCCCCCGCCTCCAGCGTATCGCCGACGGCCGACAAAACCGGGCAAACGACGACGCCCACGGCCCGCTTGTCCACATCACGGCCAAACTGTGCACAACTCGCCCCCGCCGAACACGAAAAGCCCCGCACCTGCAAGTGCGGGGCCCTTCGTCAAGACACGTCAGCGGGGCGCGGGGCCCGCCTGGTCGGACAGCATGCGCAGCGCGTTCACCAGGCCGTTCACCAGCCCGCGGACCAGGTCGCCCTCCTTGAAGGACGCCACCATGCTTGCCACCGCCAGCTTGCAGCCGCGGTCCGGGAGGCGGACGTACGCCGTCTTGCCCGTCACGATCTCGATCAGCTTCTCGCCCGGGGAGACCGCGATCAGGACCGAGTTCGCCGGGTTCGTCGTCGTCGAGTGGAGCTTCTCCGCCGCCGACCGGCTGTCGGTGCCCAGCTCGCCGAGGTACAGGCTGAAGTCGAGGCCGGTCTCGCGGCTCGCGAACGTCAGCGCCTCGTCGAGGCGGGCCAGCTGGCGGGTGGTGAACGGGCTCGTCGGCGCCTCGGGCTCGTACATCTTCGCGGCCGACACGCGGCCGCTCGCCGTCAGAGCCTCGCCGTAGCCCAGTTCGGACTCGTCGACGCGCTTCGTCAGCTCACCAGTTGCCACGAGCGCCTCCCGCCGCGGTCGGGGCGCCCTCGGGCGCGCTGTTCTCGGCCCCGGCGTGCCGGTGCCCCGCGCCGACCCCTTCGGGGTTGGCGCTCCACCACATGGCCGGGTACTCCCAGGCCTGGCCGGACCGGTACCGCGTGGCGCCGCCGGACCTGCGCCGGAGCGTCAGCAGCCCGGCGAGACCGTAGATGGCCAGCGGGATCACGGCGAAGACCACGATCGTCTCGACAACGTTCACGGCGCTGAGCGTATCGGATGACCTCCGCACCCACCGCGCCCGCCGCACTCGACCGTTCGTCGTAAGCCGAGTGCCGTCCGCCGCTTGGCTCGCGGCCACTGGAACGTTGGGGCGAAGACCGTCGGGCCGAAAGGTTGCAACTCAACGTACAGGCGGCCGCACCCGCCGCTGTCGTCTTGTCGCAGCCTTGAAATCCTCGTAGCTTTTTCACCTGTACGGGCCTTGCGCCCCGCTCCCCAGCCCCAGCAGGTAACGCACCGGTCCCAGGAGGCCTTGCCATGAACAGCGCCCACACCCCCGCACAGGCGATCACCGAGACCTTCTCGTCACCCAGCGACATCGAATTCGTGCCCGGAACGCGTGTGACGGCGGGCACAAGGGTTACCCGGGGTACACGCGTCACTCGCGGTACACGCGTGACGGCGGGAACGCGCGTCACGGCGGGCACCCGGGTGACGGCGGGCACGCGCGTCACCCGCGGTACGCGAGTCACCAGGGGCACGCGGGTCACGATGGGCACGCGCGTCACGGCGGGCACGCGCGTCACCTGTGGCACCCGGGTCACGCGAGGCACCCGGGTGACCCGCGGCACGCGCGTCACCATGGGGACCCGCGTCACCTGCCAGAGCGACTACGCGCTCGCCGCCTGAACCCGTCCTCCAGGGCCGCACGCACTACCTGAACACGCGCAAGCACCCGGCTCGCCCCGGCCGCCGCACAGGCAGCCGGGGCGCCGGCATGTCATGGCCCCGTCAGCCGGCCGACACAGCGTTTGCCGGGGCTCCGCCACCCGGAGCCCCCGAAAAGAACTCAGGCCGCGGAGCCCAGATACGGACGCCAGAGCGGATCGGCCTCCTTGGAGTGCGCGAGCAGCCGCCAGTGCGGGCCGTGGGGCGCCCGCGGGACGACGCGCAGCCGCCAGCCGATCTCCGAGAGCAGCCGGTCCGCCTTGCGGTGGTTGCACTTGGCGCAGCAGGCGACGCAGTTCGTCCAGGCGTGAGGTCCGCCACGGCTGCGCGGGATGACGTGGTCGATCGTCTCGGCCCGCCCCCCGCAGTAGGCGCAGCGGTACCGGTCGCGGTGCATCAGCCCGGCGCGGGTGAGCGGCACCTGCGCCCGGTAGGGCACGCGCACGTACGTGCTGAGCCGGATCACCGAGGGCACCGGCAGCGACACCTTGGCCGAATGCAGCTCGATGCCGCCCGGATCGCCGTGCACCACCTCGGCCTTGCCGCACATCACCAGCACCACGGCCCGCCGCAACGGTAGCGCCGTCAGCGGCTCGAAGGTGGCGTTGAGCAACAGCACCCGGCGCCGGCCCCAGGCCGGGGCTGCCGGATCACGGCCTCTACTACGCTGTCCGGGCGGGCGGGTAATTCCCCCTGGGCGGTTCCCCGGCCCGGCCGGGACGGCTCCGCCGGATGCGGAACCCCCCGGATAGGCGCGCAGGACCACCTCTGGCGTCTCGTCGGCCATGGCTTGGCCGGAGGCGCCGCGGGGGCTGGGTTGTCGGTCTGGCACTCGACCACCTCCAGGGGCGTAGGCATAGTCGACCACAGAACAGGCCCCCAGCGCACGTGTGTTACAAGACGTGTCACATCCGCGCGACCCAACATCCACTTGAAGTTGGCGTGACCGACCCGATCGGAAGGATGATCGAACTCCCGTGTCCCTTTTGCTGTCCTCCGCCAAGACGCCGTGCGTCGACGACCTGAGCACCCTGTGCTCCCAGGTCTACAAGGCCACCGGCAACGAGTGGCTGGCCGGCTCGACGAACTGGCTGCTGACCAAGCCGCTCAAGATCCTGATGATCATCGTGATCGCGTTCGTCGTGCGGTTGCTGATCAGACGGCTGATCAACCGGGTCACGACGCTCCCCCGAGGCAGCGGGAAGCTCCCCGCCCTGCTCCGTCCCCTGCGTGAGCGAGCCCCCGAGGTGCTCGGCTCGGCCGTGATCGAACGCCGGCGCCAGCGCGCCCAGACCATCGGCTCGGTGCTCAAGTCGATGGCGACGTTCCTGATCTACGGGCTCGCGTTCATCCTCGTGCTCGGCGAGCTGGGCTTGAACCTCGGCCCGATCATCGCCTCGGCCGGCATCATCGGCGTCGCGATCGGGTTCGGCGCGCAGAACCTCGTCAAGGACTTCCTGTCCGGGATCTTCATGATGGTCGAGGACCAGTACGGCGTCGGCGACGTCGTGGACATCGGCGAGGCGACCGGCACCGTCGAGGCGGTCGGCCTGCGGATCACCACGCTGCGCGACCTCAAGGGCACGGTCTGGTACGTCCGCAACGGCGAGGTGCTGCGCGTCGGCAACTCGAGCCAGGGCTTCGCCGTCGCGGTCGTCGACGTCCCCCTCGGCTACACCGCCGACGTCGAGCGCGCGACCACCGTGCTCGGCGAAGCGGCTGCGACGGCCGCGGAAAGCGACCTGCTGAAGGACAACGTGCTGGAGCCGCCGGAGATGCTGGGCGTGGAAAGCGTCACGCCGGAGGGCATCCAGCTGCGCCTGACCGTGAAGGTGCGGCCGGGCAAGCAGTGGGCGGTCCAGCGGGCCCTGCGCGCCCAGCTGCTGGCCGCCCTGGAAGAGGCCGGTTTCGAGCCCCCGCTCGGCCGCCTCTTCCCCGGCGCGGCCACGGCCGTCGAGAAGTAGCGGGCCCCGCGGCCGGGTCGTGAAGTGCGTCACGACCCGGCCGCGGTGGTTACGCTGGGGAACGGGTTCGCGACCTTCCGGCGAGGGGCGGGACCGGGCGTCGGGGACCCGTACCGGAAGGGCAAAATGGAAGGCGTGTCTGCAGTGAGCGAACCGGCGAACCTCTACGAAGCGGTGGGCGGCGAACCCACGTTCCGCCGGATCGTCGCGCGGTTCTACGAGGAAGTCGCGCGTGACGAGATCCTGCGCCCGCTCTACCCCGAGGAGGACCTCGGCCCGGCCGAGGAACGCTTCCGGCTGTTCCTCATGCAGTACTGGGGCGGCCCGCACACCTACTCCGACCGGCGCGGGCACCCGCGGCTGCGGATGCGCCACGCGCCGTTCAAGATCGGGCCGATCGAGCGCGACGCCTGGCTGCGCTGCATCCGGATCGCCGTCGACGAGGAGAACCTGGAAGAGCCGTATCGCGGTCAGCTCTGGGCCTACCTGGAAATGGCGGCGCACAGCATGATGAACAGCTTCGTATGAGACAGGACGCCTGGTGGCGCGATGCCGTCTTCTACCAGGTCTACGTGCGCTCGTTCGCCGATTCGGACGGTGACGGCGTCGGAGACCTGGAGGGCATCCACTCCAGGCTCGGTTACCTTGAGCTGCTGGGCGTGGACGCGCTGTGGCTGACGCCGTTCTACCGCTCCCCGATGGCCGACCACGGCTACGACATCGCCGACCCGCGTGACGTCGACCCGATGTTCGGCACCCTCGGCGACTTCGACGTGCTGCTGACCGAGGCGCACAAGCGCAACATCAAGGTGACCGTCGACGTGGTGCCCAACCACACCAGCAACCAGCACGCCTGGTTCAAGTCGGCGATGGCGGCCAAGCCGGGCAGCCCGGAGCGCGACCGCTACATCTTCCGCGACGGCGTCGGCCCGAAGGGCGAGGACCCGCCGAACAACTGGGTCAGCGCGTTCGGCGGCCCGGCGTGGACGCGCGTGCCGGACGGCCAGTGGTACCTGCACCTGTTCGCGCCGCAGCAGCCGGACCTGAACTGGACCAACCCCGAGGTCGCCGCCGATCTGGAGCGGACGCTGCGGTTCTGGCTCGAACGCGGGGTCGACGGCTTCCGCATCGACGTCGCGCACGGCATGGCCAAGCCGCCGGGCCTGCCGGACATGGACCCGCGGGCGGACGCGCTGGGCCCGAGCCACTACTACGACCCGCGCTGGGACCACGACGGCGTCCACGAGATCCACCAGATGATCCGCAAGGTGCTCGACGAGTTCCCGGACGCGATGGCGGTCGGCGAGATCTGGGTGACCGACGAGGAGCGGCTGTCGCGCTACCTGCGCCCCGACGAGCTGCACCTGGCGTTCAACTTCCGCCTGGTGCTCACGCACTTCGACGCGGACGCCATGCGCACGGCCATCGACCGTTCCCTGTCGGTCCCGGCCCGCACGGGCGCGCCGGCGACGTGGACGCTGGGCAACCACGACGTCTGGCGCCAGGTCAGCCGCTACGGCGGCGGGGCCGTCGGCGTGCGGCGCGCGCGGGCGATGGCGCTCGTGGAGCTGGCCCTGCCCGGCGCGGTGTACCTGTACAACGGCGAAGAGCTGGGGCTGGCGAACGTCGAGCTGGCGCCGTCCGACATGGCCGACCCGCGCGCGAAGACGAGCGGCGCGGAGTTCGGGCGCGACGTCTCCCGGGTGCCGCTGCCGTGGGAAGGCGACCTGCCGCCGTTCGGGTTCTCGCGCAACCCGCGGACGTGGCTGCCGATGCCGCCCGCGTGGGCCGCGCTGACGGTGGAGAAGCAGATCGAGGACGCGGATTCGACGCTCTCGCTGTACCGCGCCGCGATCGAGCTGCGGAAGACGCATCCGGCGTTCAGCGGCGACGAGCTGGAGTGGTACGGCGCACCGGCGGGCTGCTTCGCGTTCCGGCGCAAGGGCGGCGGGCTGGTGTGCGCGTTGAACACGTCGGCGTCGCCGATCGCGCTGCCGCCGGGTGAGGTGCTGCTGTCGAGCAGCCCGCTGGTGGACGGCAAGCTGCCGGCGGACTCGGCCGCCTGGCTGGTTTAGAGCGGCACCCAGCGGCCGGGCTTGACCACGTCCGCCGCCTCGGGTGCGGGGCCGCGCGCGAGCTGGTTGACGCGCTGGTGCGACAGGCCGAGCAGATCGGCGATGGCGCGTTGCGAGATCTGGCCGTTGAGGGTGGAGACCAGCCGGGCGCGGACGCCTTCCCGCCACTCGGCGACGTCCTCGGCGATCCGGTGCGCCTCCTGGTACTGCAGGACGAGGTCGGTGGCGTCCTGGTCGTCGAACTCGTAGCGCCAGCGGAGGTAGAACCGCTCGGGTGGCAGGCCGGTCAGGTTCGCGATGATCTTGCGCATGCCCGGATCGACGTCGGGGAAGCGCGTGAACTCGCCCGCGGCCTCGACACCGTCGGCTGTCTTCGCGATCCACAGGCCGGCCTCACGGGTCACGGTCACGGTGAACGCCGGAAACCTCATCGCTCGGCTCACTCTCGCCATCCCTCCCCAGGGAGGCGCGGACTGTAACACGTCAGCCGCTCTGGTCGCCCGGCCCGTCGTCGAACGCGCCGCCGGCGAGCCACGCGACGAGCGCGGCGGCCTGGAGGTAGGGCGCGGCTTGGGCGGCCGCCCGGCCCGCCGCTCGCGCGCGACCCCACCTCTCAGGACGCTCGGCGCGCTCCGGCGCCTGCTCCCCCGGCGGCCGGTCACGCCGCCAGGGCGTCTCCTCGGCGCGGACGGCGTCGAGGAACTCCGCGGTGGGGTCCTCTTCCGGGGGCATGCTTCCAGCGTGCCACCGTTCGGCGGGGAACGGTGGTTGCCGTAAGGGATCCGTCATGGTGTCGAGCTGGTTGTCCCCAGCCACGCGGAGTTGTGGACAACATTCGGCGAGGGCCCGCTTGCGCCGGGATTTCGTCGGCGAGCGCCGATACGCTGGGAACGGGCTCGGCCCCCAGGGAGGGCGGGGTTCTGCTCGGCGGGGCGGGCTTCCCGTTTCGCCTGCCCGGAGGTCGCTCGCGCCGCCGATCGGTGACAGACCGAGCCCGTCAGAACAGCAACGGCAGCAAAGCGTGCCGCCGCCGGACGATCGCGCCGTAGCGAGCGTCCAGCCGCAGCCACGAATCCGTCGCCGACACGCGGACCACGTCCTCGGCCAGGTCCGAATCGACGAAACCCATCCCGGACATCGCGAACAGGCAGCGCATCTGGACCTTCACCTCGACCGCTTCGCCGGACACGGTCAGCACCGCCTGGTCCATCAGCGACGCCGGCGGGTTGCCGTGCGGGCCGGCGTTTTCCCTGGCCAGCGTCACGCCGCGGTCGGCGAGCTCCGCGACCACCCGCGCCGGCAGCGAGTCGACCAGCGGCCAGCGGCCCGACGGGGGCAGCTCGCCGTGCCACAGCAGGTCGCGGGCCGGGCCCGGGTCCATCCGCGGTCCGCCCGCCACCGTCAGCGCCGCCAGCAGCTCGTTGCCCGACACCGTCACGTCGCCGGGGGTCACGTCGCCCGCCACCGCGCGCGTCGCGAAGCACTCGAACGGCGTCGCCGTCCAGGCCTCGACCACTCCGTCGCCGCGCTGCCGCAGCCGGACGGCGGTGGCGCCGTCCAGCCGGACCGCGCGCGCGACGAACGCGCCCAGGGTCTCCCGGTCGGCCGCGTCCGGCACGAACAACTCAGGCATCCGCGAACCCCTGCTTCAGAAACTCCGACTCGGCCGGGATGAGCCTACGCGGCCGCAACGCGACCGTGTCGTACGGCGCCAGCACCGTCTCCGCCGTCACCGCCACCGGGTCCGACTCCGCCGGGCCGGTGTGCACGCGGTAGGCCAGCGTGAAGCTCGCCGCCCGCAGCTCCGTCAGGTCGATCTCCACGCGCAGCTGCTGTCCCGACACCACGATCGGTGCCTTGTAGGCCACCTCCAGGCGCACCACGACGATGCCCTTCGGGAGCTGTTCGAGCCCGGCCTCGACGGCCCCTTCGAACAGCAGCGGGATCCGTGCCTCTTCGAGCAGCGTCACCATCTTCGCGTGGTTGATGTGGCCGTAGACGTCCATGTCCGTCCAGCGCGGGCGGACGTGCGAAACGTAGGTCACCGCACCGTGCTCCGGATCTGCCGGGCCGCCACCGAAAGCGTCGCCAGGTCGAGCCGGCCGGACTTCGTGATCTCGTCCAGCGCGACGCGCGCCCGCTGCAGCCGCGAGGCGTTGGTCTTCTCCCACTGGGCGATCTTCGCGTCGCCCGACGAGCCGGGATCGCTGTGCCGCAACGCGTCCAGCGTGATCGCGCGCAGCGAACCGTAGACGTCGTCGCGCAGCGAAAGCCGGGCGAGCGCGTGCCAGCGGTTGCCGCGTTCGAGCTTGCTGATCTCGGTGAGCATCGAGTCGATGTCCAGGTGCGCCGAGAGCGCGTAGTACAGCTCCGCCGTCTCCGCCGGGCTGTGCGTGGCGTCGACGCCGATCTGCTGCTCGGCGAGCTCGGCGACCTCCGTGACGTCCAGGAGGCCGTACGTGTGCAGCAGCAGGGAAACACGGCGGGCCAGCCCCTCGGGCACCTTCGCGGCCATCAGCTCGTCCACGTGCTTCTGCACCGACTCCGCCTCGCGGCCGCGCAGCAGGTCGCCGATCTTCGGGACGAGCTTGCCCAGCACGCGGCCGAAGCGCTTGATCTCCGACAGCAGCGCCAGCGGCTGCGGCCGGTTGGTGAGGAACCAGCGCGCGGCCCGGTCGAGCAGCCGCCGCGTCTCCAGCACCATCGCGTCGGCGGTGTCGGTCGAGACGACGTTGTCCAGCGCGTCGATCTCCGCCCACAGGGCGGGCAGGTCGAACACCTGCGTCACCACGGCGTACGCGCGCACGGCGTCGGTCGCGGTCGCGTTCATCTCCTCCATCAGCCGGTAGACGAAGGAGATGCCGCCGCCGTCGACCACCTCGTTGGCGATCAGCGTGGTGATGATCTGACGCTTCAGCGGGTGTTCCCCGATGGCGTCCGGGAACCGCTCTCGCAGCGGCTTCGGGAAGTACTCGGGCAGCCGGGCCGCGAAGACCTTCGAGTCGGGCAGGTCGCTGGCCAGCAGCTCGTCCTTCAGCTCCAGCTTGACGTGCGCGAGCAGCGTCGCCAGCTCCGGCGAGGTGAGACCCTTGCCCGCCTTCTCCAGCTCGCGGAACTCCGAGTTGCTCGGCAGGGCTTCGAGCTTGCGGTCGAACGCGCCCGCGGACACCAGCGCCTGCACCTGGCGCGCGTGCACCGACAGCATCGGCGCGGAGTGCGCCCGGCTGACGCCGAGCACGGCGTTCTGCCGGTAGTTGTCCTTGAGCACCAGCGCGCCGACCTCGTCGGTCATCTCCTCCAGCAGCTCGTTGCGCTGCGCGTGCTCCAGCTTGCCGGTCTGCACGAGGTGGTCGAGCAGGATCTTGATGTTGACCTCGTGGTCGGAGCAGTCGACGCCGGCCGAGTTGTCCAGCGCGTCGGTGTTGATCTTGCCGCCGTTCCGGGCGAACTCGATCCGGCCGAGCTGGGTCAGGCCGAGGTTGCCGCCCTCGCCGAAGACCTTGACGCGCAGCTGCTTGCCGTCGACGCGGATGACGTCGTTGGCCTTGTCGCCGGCCGCGGCGTGGGTTTCGGTCTCCGCCTTGACGTACGTGCCGATGCCGCCGTTCCACAGCAGCTCGACCGGGGCCAGCAGGATGGCCTGGATGAGGTCCATCGGCGCGAGCGCGGTGACGCCCTCCTCGAGGCCGAGCGACGCGCGGACCTGCGGGCTGATCGGGATCGACTTCGCCGTGCGCGGATAGATCCCGCCGCCTTCGCTGATCAGCGAACGGTCGTAGTCGTCCCAGGAGCTGCGCGGCAGGTCGAACAGCCGGCGGCGCTCGGCGTACGACGTCGCCGCGTCCGGGTGCGGGTCCAGGAAGACGTGCATGTGGTTGAACGCCGCGACCAGCCGGATGTGCTCCGACAGCAGCATGCCGTTGCCGAAGACGTCGCCCATCATGTCGCCGATGCCGACGACGGTGAAGTCCTCGGTCTGGGTGTCCTTGCCCAGCTCGCGGAAGTGCCGCTTGACGCTCTCCCAGGCACCCTTCGCGGTGATGCCCATGGCCTTGTGG
Source organism: Amycolatopsis sp. NPDC003865 (assembly GCF_053605345.1). Classification (NCBI taxonomy): domain Bacteria; kingdom Bacillati; phylum Actinomycetota; class Actinomycetes; order Pseudonocardiales; family Pseudonocardiaceae; genus Amycolatopsis; species Amycolatopsis sp. NPDC003865. The sequence goes on from NZ_JBSGJA010000005.1 coordinate 300,500, forward strand.
TCGTAGCCGACCGAGCCGCCGGAGGCGAACGCGTCGCCCAGCCAGAAGCCGTACTGCGCCGAGACCTCGTTGGCGATGTCGGAGAACTTCGCCGTGCCCTTGTCGGCCGCGACGACCAGGTAGGAGTCGTCGGCGTCGTGCCGCACGACGCCCGGCGCGGGCACGGTCCTGCCCTCGATCCGGTTGTCGGTCAGGTCGAGCAGGCCGGAGATGAACATGCGGTAGCAGGCGATGCCCTCGTTGAGCTGGGCGTCGCGGTCGATGCTCGCGTCGCCGGTCGCGGCCGGCGGGCGCTTCACGACGAAGCCGCCCTTCGCGCCGACCGGCACGATCACCGCGTTCTTCACCGCCTGCGCCTTGACCAGGCCGAGGATTTCGGTGCGGAAGTCCTCGCGCCGGTCCGACCAGCGCAGGCCACCACGCGCGACTTCGCCGAAGCGCAGGTGCACGCCCTCGACACGCGGCGAGTACACGAAGATCTCGAACTTGGGCCGCGGCTCGGGCAGGTCGGGCACGCCGGCCGGGTCGAGCTTGATCGACAGGTACTGACGGGCGTTCCCGTCGTGGTCGCGGACGTGGTAGTTCGTCCGCAGCGTGGCGCGGATGACGGCCATCAGGCGGCGGAGGATGCGGTCCTCGTCGAGGCTGGTGACCTCGTCGATCATCGCGCTCAGCTCACCGGCGAGCGCTTCGGTGGCCGCCTCGCGGTCGGCGTCGCCCAGCTTCGGGTCGAAGCGGGCTTCGAACAGCCGAAGCAGCTTCGTGGCGACCTGCGTGTGGTTCAGCAGCGTGTTCTGGATGTAGTCCTGGGAAAACGCGCTGCCGGCCTGCCGCAGGTACCGCGAGTACGCGCGCAGCACCGCCACCTGACGCCAGGTCAGCCCGGCGCGCAGGACCAGGCCGTTGAGCCCGTCCACCTCGGCGTCCCCGCGCCAGGCGGCCTCGAAGGCGTCCTGGAACCGGCCGCGCAGCTGGTCGACCGCGTGGTCGTCGGCTTCGTCGAGCATCTTCTGGGCGACGCGCAGGCCGAAGTCGTAGATCCAGCAGGCACCGCCGTCTTCACGGTGCAGCTCGTACGGCCGCTCGTCGACCACCTCGACACCCATGGCCTGCAGCACCGGCAGCACCTTCGACAGGGTGACGCCCTCGCCGCGCAGGTACAGCTTGAAGCGCCGCTCGCCCGGTTCGGCGTCGGACGGCCGGTAGAACGACAGCGCGAGATCGCCTTCGTCGGTCAGCGAGTCGAGCGAGCGCAGGTCGGCCAGCGCCTCGCGGGCCGAGAAGTCCTCCTTGTAGCCCTCCGGGAAAACGCTCGCGAAGCGCTGCCCCTGCTCGGTCGCCGATTCCTCGCCGAGGACGCCGACGGCGACACCGCCGTCGGACTGCTCGCGGCGCTCGTCGAGGACCGCCTCGACCATCCGGTCGTCCCAGCTGCGGACTGCGTCGTTCAGCCGGTCCTGGATCTTCGCCGTGTCCGGCTCGAGCCGGCGCGCGGGATCGGTGTGGACCATGAAGTGCACCTGGGCCAGGACGGTCTCGCCGATCCGGGCGCTGTATTCGAGCTGGGTGCCTTCGAGCTCTTCGAGCAGGACTTCCTGCATCGCCAGCCGCGACCGCGTCGTGTAGCGGTCCTGCGGGAGGTAGACGAGGCAGGAGTAGAAGCGGCCGTAGGGGTCGCGGCGCAGGAACAGCCGCAGCCGGCGGCGGTCCGACAGCGTGATCGCGCCGGTGGTCGTCGAGTACAGCGAGTCGGTGTCGGCGGAGAACAGGTCCGCGCGCGGCCAGTTCTGCAGCACCTCGAGCATCCGCTGGCCGGAGAAGGACTCCATCGGGAACCCGGCGCGGTGGATGACCTCGCGCACGCGGTTGCAGACCACCGGGATGTCGAGGACGTTCTCGTGCAGCGCGGTGGTGGTGAACATGCCGAGGAAGCGGTGCTCGCCGGTGACCTTGCCCTCGGCGTCGAAGGTCTTCACGCCGACGTAGTACGGGTAGACCGGCCGGTGCACGGTCGAGGGCGCGCTCGCCTGGGTCAGCACCAGCAGCGACGGCGCCAGCGCCGACGCGGCGGTGTCCGGGCCCGCGGTGAGGCCGCGGGCGGCGAGGCTGTCCTGGCGCAGCACGCCGAGCCCGGAAGCCAGCACCGCGCGCAGGGCGGGCGCGGTGTGTTCTTCGGACTCCGCGTGCGGGTTCTCGACCAGTTCGTAGCGGCGGTAGCCGAGGAAGGTGAAGTGCCCGTCGGCGAGCCAGCGCAGCAGGCGGGCGCCTTCGGCGACCTCGGCCTGGGGCAGCTGCGGCGGGTCGGTTTCGAGTTCGCTCGCCAGCTGGCAGGCCGTCTGGGCCATCTTCTCGGCGTCCTCGACGACCTCGCGGACGTCCCCGAGGACGCTGGAGAGGCGGTTGTCGAGCTCGCGGGCCCGGTTCGGGTCGGTGACGAAGTCGATCTCGATGTACATCCACGACTCGGCGGCCGAGTTCGCGGGCGGCTCGGCCGGGTCGGCGTCGGGGTGGACTTCCTGGAGCTCGCCGGTCAGGTCGCGGCTGACGACGACGATCGGGTGGACGATCCGCTGCACCTGCACGCCGTCGCGGGCGAACTCGGCGGCGATCGAGTCGACCAGGTAGGGCATGTCGTCGGTGACGACCTGCACGACGGTGGCTTCGCGCGCCCACCCGTCCTCGGCGACGGTGGGGTTGAGCAGCCGCACGGCCGGGCGGCCGGGCATCCGGTGCTTGGCGAGCTGCAGGTGCGAGCGCACCGCGCCGACGAGGTTGACGGGCTCGTCGCCGACGATCTCCTCGGCCGGGATGTGCCGGTAGTAGAGCCGGATGAGCTCCCCGATCTCCGGCGCCAGCCCGGCGGCCGCGTCGATCAGGTCGTCCCTGATCTGCTCCGGGCTGGCCGGGGAACGCCGGCCGAACTCCGGTTCGGTTTCGGCTCCGGTTCCGGGTGGGGACGAGACTCCGGTCGAGCTCATTTGAGGCAACTCTCCAGTATGCGTGAGGTGGCACCGTGCCGGCTCGGCGGTGAACCGGACCACCCCACACTAATGCGCCGCGGTCGGGGATCACATGAAGACCCGGGGGTTCCCCAGTTCCGGAAAACCCTTCCCGGCCAGCGGATTCGCGTGATCGGTCAAGCTACTGACGGGTTGCGTTCCGGCGCTGTCCGCGGCGCTGACCAGCCGGGCTCGACGGGCATTACCTGCTGCGGAGCCAACGTGATCGGTTCAGTCGAGGCGGGTGGGTGCCGTTCGGCGAAGCCCGGCGGCCGGTCGGCGACCTTCGGGGTGCGACGGACACCACTCGCCCGGCCCGGTGGCGAGTCGGCGACGAATAGGGGTGTCTCGGCGACCGGAGGCCGATCGGACCGACCTTCGGCGGCGTCCTGAACGAGTCGTTCAGGATCGCGGCGGCGCGGAGCCGGGGTCAGTCGCCCGAGCCGTGGCGGCGGGAGTCCGAGACCTCGGCTCCGTGGCCGTTGCGGCCGTGCCCGTTGCGGCGGCCCGTGTCCTGCGAACCCAGCTGCTTGACGAGCGCGGCCGCGCTCGCGGTGCCCGCCTGGTGCTCGGCCAGCGCACGGGCGAGGAGGTCGGCGAGCCCCGCGTCCGGCGGGGGCTCGTCCTCCGAAATCGCGCGCGCGTAGCTCTCCGGGAACGGGGCCGTCGCCGGCGTCCAGTGGCCGAAGTCCTCCATCGGCTCCAGCGACGGCGGCATCCGCAGCCGCGGCAGCCAGGGCTCGGCTTCGTCGCGGTAGTCCGGCACCGACGGCGGGACGTCCTCCGGGCGCGGCGGCGGGGCCAGCTCCGGCTCGGGCCGTGGTGGTGGTTCGTCGGCGCGGCTCTCGGCGTCCTCCGCGCGGCGGCGCCCACCGCTCGCTCCGCCCGAGGAGGAGATCCCCAGCCGGTCCAGCACCGACCGGGCGGCCTCCGAACCGTGCTCGGCGTCGTGCCGGGTCGACGGCTGCGGTTCCCGCCGCGGCTCCCGCTCGGCGGCGGGCTCGGGCGCGAGCGGCAAGGCGGGCGTGACGCGCGTGGGCGCCGACTCGCGTTCGGCGGCGGTTTCCCGCAGCCGCGCTTCGGCGAGGGCCGCCCAGGAGAACTTGGGCTTCTCGGGTTCCGCCGGCGCGGGTGGCTCCGCGGCGGCGGAGCGGACCTCGGCCGGCTCGGCGGGCGGTTCCGGCGCACGCCGGCGTCCGGACGGCTGCGCCTCGGCGGGTTCCGCCGGAATCGGCGGTGCCTGGCCGGGCGACTCCCGCCGCCACGGCGGGTCGACGGCGGCCGACCGCACCTCGACCGGCTCACGCCGGCGTTCGGGTTCGACGGGCTCAGGCCGGCGCTCCGGCTCGGCCGACCGGACCTGAATGGGCTCGGCTTCCCGCCGACGTTCCGGCTCGACCGACCGCACCTCGATGGGCTCAGCTTCCCGCCGACGTTCCGGCTCGACCGGGGCCGACCGCACCTCGATGGGCTCGGGATCCCGCCGGCGCTCCGGCTCGACCGGGGCCGACCGGACCTCGATCGGCTCCGGACGGCGCTCCGGCTCGCGCCGGCGTCCGGTCGGCTTGGCCTCGCCCGGCTCGGGTCGCCGTCGCTCCACGACCACCGGCTCCGGGCGCACGCGCGGCTCGGCGGGTTCGTCCCGCACCGCCGGCATCACGGACGTCTCGGCGGCGTCGGCGGTCACCCGCGGCCGCTCGAACGACCACGCGGGCGCCGGCTGCCGCGGCTCCGCCTTCTCCTCGCGCTCCTCGCGGCCGAACGACCAAGCCGGTGCCTTCGGCGCCGGCGGTTCGGCCGCCGCGGGCTCGGGGGCCACGACCGGGACCGGCCGCGACGGCACGCTGCTTTCGGGGGTCCGGGTGGCGGAGCCCCCGGCTCGGGGCGAAGCCCCGGACGGCACCGCTTTCAGCACTTCGTCGAGGTCGATCGACGCGGGCTCCCCCGTGCCGAACTCGCCGGCGAGCACGCTGCACGCCTGCCGCCGGGACCGCGCGTGCAGCTGCTCGGCGGCCCGCGAGCGGTACAGGCACGCGATGGCCTCCTCGGCCTGCCCGAACCGCTCCTCCAGCTGCGCCAGCTCGAGCCACAGCCGCGCGGTCACCGCGGACAGCCCGTGCCGGTCGGTGCTCGCCACGGCTTCGCGGACCAGCTCGGTGGCCGCTTCTCCGGAGCCCGCGGGCAGGTGGATGCGCGTCGCGACGGCCAGCCGCAGCCAGCCCATCGGCGCGACCCCGGCCGCGCGGACCGGCTCGGCCAGCACCGGCTCGGCGATCTCGTACGCCATTTCCGTGTCGCCGCGGTCCAGCAGCGTGCTGACCAGCAGCAGCACCAGCCGGATCCGGACGAGACCGCCGTCGTCGGCCGGGTTGCCCAGCTTCTCCAGGAAGCCCAGCCCGGTCCGGGCGGCGTCGGCCGCCGCCGTCAGATCTCCGTGGCGGCGCCGGTGCGACGCCGTGCCGACGCGCAGCAGCGCCCGCACCAGCAGCTGGGTGTCGGCGCCCAGCGACTCGTCGCCGAGGACGAGCTTGTCCGCCTCGACGAGCACCCGGTCCAGCTCGGCCTTCCGCCCCAGCAACCCGAGGCAGCCGACCAGGTGCGTCAGCGCGGCGGCGCGGTGCACCGGCGAGACGACCGGGTCGGTGAGCACCGGCCGCAGCGCGGCGAGCCCGGTCAGCGGCACGCCCAGGCTGCGGGCGCACACGGCGAGGTCGATGCGCAGCCGGGCGGCGATGTCGCCGTAGCCGGCGTGCTCGGCCGCGCGCAGGGCCGCGACCGCGCGCCCGACCGTGCCCGGCCGCATCCCCAGCCGGACGCGCGCGGAGACGACCAGGCTCTCGGCCCGGATCCACTGTTCGTCGGCGCCGGCGGCCTCCGAGAGCGCGGCCGCGCGCTCGCCGAGGACCAGTGCGAGTTCGGGCGCGCGCAGGTGCAGCGCGTCCGCGCGTTCGATCAGCCGGCCGACTGCGGAGAGGGTTTCCCCGGCATGGACGGAGCGCCCGCCCTCCCCGCGGGAGGACGGGCCCGTCCGGTGCTGTTCGCTGGCTTCCACGGGGAAACCCGCCCCCTCAGTCGCGGGTCAGCTTGCGGTGGGTGACACGGTGCGGGCGGGCAGCCTCGGCGCCCATCCGCTCCACCTTGTTCTTCTCGTACCCTTCGAAGTTGCCCTCGAACCAGAACCACTTCGCCGGGTCTTCGTCCGTGCCCTCCCAGGCCAGGATGTGCGTCGCGACCCGGTCGAGGAACCACCGGTCGTGGGAGATCACGACGGCGCAGCCGGGGAACTGCTCCAGCGCGTTCTCCAGCGAGCCCAGCGTCTCGACGTCCAGGTCGTTCGTCGGCTCGTCGAGCAGGATCAGGTTCCCGCCCTGCTTGAGCGTCAGCGCCAGGTTGAGCCGGTTGCGCTCACCACCGGAGAGCACGCCCGCCGGCTTCTGCTGGTCCGGGCCCTTGAACCCGAACGCGCTGACGTACGCGCGCGACGGCATTTCGGTCTGGCCGACGTGGATGTAGTCCAGCTCGTCGGAGACGACCTGCCACACGGTCTTCTTGGGGTCGATGCCGCCGCGGTTCTGGTCCACATAGGACAGTTTGACGGTCTCGCCGATCTTGACGACGCCGTTGTCCGGCTCCTCGAGCCCGACGATCGTCTTGAACAGCGTGGTCTTGCCGACGCCGTTCGGGCCGATCACGCCGACGATGCCGTTGCGCGGCAGGTTGAAGGACAGCCCGTCGATGAGCACGCGGCCGTCGAAGCCCTTCTGCAGCTTTTCGACCTCGACCACGACGTTGCCCAGCCGCGGGCCCGGCGGGATCTGGATCTCTTCGAAGTCGAGCTTGCGGTGCTTGTCCGCCTCCGCCGCCATCTCCTCGTAGCGGTCGAGGCGCGAGCGCGACTTGGTCTGGCGTGCCTTGGCGTTGGACCGGACCCACTCGAGCTCGGTCTTCAGGCGCTTCGCGAGCTTCGCGTCCTTCTTGCCCTGGACCTCGAGGCGCTCGCGCTTCTTCTCCAGGTACGTCGAGTAGTTGCCCTCGTAGCCGACGACGCGGCCGCGGTCCAGCTCCATGATCCACTGGGCCACGTTGTCGAGGAAGTACCGGTCGTGGGTGACGGCGAGGACAGCGCCGGCGTAGCGGGCCAGGAACTGCTCCAGCCACAGGACACTCTCGGCGTCCAGGTGGTTGGTGGGCTCGTCGAGCAGCAGCAGGTCGGGCGCCGAGAGCAGCAGCTTGCACAGCGCGACCCGGCGGCGCTCACCACCGGAGAGGTGGGTGACGCCTTCGTCCGGCGGCGGGCAGCGCAGCGCGTCCATGGCCTGCTCGACGGTCGAGTCGAGCTCCCAGGCGTCGGCGTGGTCCAGCTCCTCCTGGAGCTGCCCCATCTCTTCCATCAGCTCTTCGGTGTACTCGGTCTCCATGAGCTTGAGGACCTCGTTGTACCGGTCGAGCTTGACCTTGACCTCGCCGAGGCCCTCTTCGACGTTCTCGCGGACCGTCTTCTCCTCGTTGAGCTCCGGCTCCTGCATGAGGATGCCGACGCTCGCACCGGGCTGGAGGAACGCCTCGCCGTTGCTGGCCTGCTCGATCCCCGCCATGATCTTGAGAACGGTGGACTTACCGGCACCGTTCGGCCCGACCACGCCGATCTTGGCGCCGGGGTAGAACGCGGTGCTGACGTCGTCGAGGATGACCTTGTCCCCGACGGTCTTGCGCACCTTCTTCATGGTGTAGATGAACTCGGCCATACCGACGATCGTAGAGCGCACCTGATCGCGGCTCGACGCCGGTCACCGTCGGACTACCGAAAGTCAGTCCCGGGTCACCGGAAGCGCTGTTTTCCGCGCCCGGCCGAGCCCTCAACCTCAACTGGAACCCGAGGGTCGCTTCCCCTCCGCGAGGTTCTTCAGCATGGCGTTGTAGGCGTTCAGCTCCTCGTCGCCGGTGGCCGCTTCGCGCCGGTCACGCCGCTTCGCCTCGCGCTCGTCCTGGCGCGACCACTGCACCAGCAGCGCGATCAGCACTAGCAGCACCGGGAGCTCGCCGGACGCCCACGCGATGCCGCCGCCGAGCCGCTGGTCGGACAGCAGGTCGGTCACCCACGGCAGGTGCAGCTGGCTGTAGAACGCCTGCCCGATCACCGTCTGCTTGCTCATCAGGATCACGCCGAAGAAGGCGTGGAACGGCATCGCGGCGAACATCATCCCGAGCCTGCCGAGGTACGGGATCCGCCGCGGCGACGGGTCGACGCCGATCACCGGCCAGTAGAAGACGTACCCGGCGAGCAGGAAGTGCGCGTTCATCGCCAGGTGCGCCCAGTGGTAGTTCAGCGCGGTGTCGAACAGCCCGGAGAAGTACAGCGCGTAGAACGACCCGACGAACAGCAGCAGCGCGACGACGGGGTGGGTCAGGAACCGCGACACCGGGGAGTGCACCGCCGCGACGATCCACTCGCGCGGTCCCGGCGGGGTGTCCTTGCCGGCCGCGGGCAGGGCGCGCAGCGCGAGCGTCACCGGCCCGCCGAGCACGAACAGCACCGGCGCCACCATCGACAGCAGCATGTGGTTGCCCATGTGCACGCTGAACATCGCGGGCGCGTAGCGGCCGATGCCGGACGACGTCGCGATCAGCAGCACCACGCAGCCGGCGATCCAGGCGATCGTGCGGCCGACCGGCCAGGTGTCGCCGCGGCGCAGCAGCCTCCGGACGCCCGCCAGGTACAGGCCGCCGAGGACCAGCGCGAGCGTGCCGTAGACCAGGTCGAAGCGGGTGTCGAAGAGCAGCCGCCAGACCGTCGGCGGGCCGTCGAGGTTGTAGCCGATCAGCAGCTCGGTGGTGGACGGCTGGGTGATCGCGTCCGCCGGTGGCGGCGTCCTGGCCAGCCCGGACGCGATCCCGATCGTGACGAACATGATCAGGATCTCGACCGCGGCCAGGCGCAGCAGCTGCGCGCCGCCCTTGCCGTCGACGAGGTCCTTGACGCCCTTCTGCCGCTGCTGGTGACCGAAGACCCCGAGCAGCAGCAGCGCGACGGTCTTGGCGACGACCAGGAGGCCGTAGTCGGTGGTGAAGAGGTCGTTGAGGCCGATCCGGACGAGGGCGTTGACGACGCCGGAGATCGCCATCACGATCCAGCACACCAGCGCCAGCCGGGAGAACCGCCGCGCGGCCAGGCTCAGGTGGTTGCCGCGCCGGTAGCCCAGCGCCAGCAGCGCGATCAGTCCGCCGACCCAGAAGGACGCGGCGACGAGGTGGAACAGCAGGCTGTTGGTGGCGACGTCGTGCGAGCCGCCGCTCGCCGAGTGGCCGGTGACCGCGACCGGGACCAGCCCGCCGACGGCGAGGAAGAACAGCACGGCCGTCCAGCCCCAGGACAGCGCGAGCCGGCAGCCGAGGGCGACGAGGACGGCGATCAGCGCCGTCCAGAGCCAGGCCTTCGGCTGCTCGATGGCGCCGACGAGGTCGAGCAGCGTCTGCGGGTCCAGGACGTCGCCGAAGGGCTTCCCGGCGGTGTCGGCGGCGGTGAACGCGACCGAGCACAGCGCCGCGCCGAACCACACCCACGCGGCGATCCCCGCCGCGCGCAGGGCGCCGTAGCCCTCCGGGCCGAGCGTGCCGGACTTCTGCGGCGGCACCAGGAACGCGGCGAGCAGCAGCGACCCGACGCAGATCACCGACGCGGCTTCGGACAGCACGCGCATGACCGTGATGCCGTACTTGGTGACCAGCCCCGGATCCGGCAGGCCGGCGATGGCGTACCCGGCGCCGCCGGTGAGGGCGATCAGCCCGATCGCGACGACGGCGGCCAGCAGCACGCCGACCGCGAGCAGGGGCAGCACACTGGCCCGGCGCTGCGTGGGGACGTCGGATTTCGTCGCGGACACGCCACTGAGGGTATGCCCAGCCCCGGTCAGGCCCGTGTGACGGGCAGGATGGGAGCGTGAAGATGATCCTGCTGCGGCACGCCGAGTCGCTGGGCAACGTCGACGAGCTCGCCTACACGCGGATCCCCGACCACGCGCTGCCGCTGACCGAAAAGGGCAGGCGGGAAGCGCTTGCCGCGGGCCCGGGGATCGCCCGGCTGCTCGACGGCGAGCGGCCCGCGGTCTACGTCAGCCCGTACCTGCGGACGCGGGAGACGTTGCGGCTGCTGGACATCGAGGCCTCGTGCGAACGGCTGCTGCAGGAGCCGCGGCTGCGCGAACAGGACTGGGGCAACCTCCAGGACCCGGCCGACCAGGAGATCCAGAAGGCGCGGCGCCACGAGTTCGGGCACTTCTTCTACCGGCTGCCGTTCGGCGAGTCGGGCGCGGACGTCGACGACCGCGTCGCGGCGTTCCTGTCGGACCTGCGCGTGCGCGACGAAAGTCACCCCGAGACGGTCCTGATCGTGTCGCACGGGCTCACGCTGCGGCTGCTGTGCCGCCGGCTCTTCGGCTGGAGCATCGAGCTGTTCGAATCCCTGTCCAACCCGGGGACCTGCGAACACCGCGTCGTTTCCGAGTCCGGCGGCAAGTGGTCGCTGGACCGGCCGTTCGCGCAGTGGCGCGACTCACCCGACGGGGAAACCCAGCTCTAACGGCGCGGTCAGGACGACGCGGGTGCCCTGGCCGGGCGCCGAGTCGATCCGCGCGGTGCCGCCGATCTCGGCCATCCGGGCGTGGATCGAGTGCTCGATGCCGAAGCCGCCGCGGCGCGCGCCGACGTCGAAACCCGTTCCGTGGTCCCGCACCGAGACCGTGACGACGCCGTCGTGCTCTTCGAGGCACATGACGGCTTTCGACGTCTTCGCGTGCTTCAACGTGTTTCGCAGCGCTTCGCGAGCGGCGTCGTGCAAGGAGTTGACGACGCTCTCGGGGACTTCCGACGGCTTCGCGAGGGGAACGAGGTCGACGCGCAGGCCTTCCGCCGTCATCTCGACCGCGAGCGCGCCGAGCCGGTGTTCGAGGCCGCCGGGCTCGGCGGGGGCGTCGCCGTCGAGGCTCAGCCGCAGGCGCAGCGCGTGCGCGCGGGCGATGCTGCGGACCTGGTCGAGGCTGCCGACCGGGTCGAGGGCGTCGCGGGGCGCCGGCAACGCCAGCGACTCCATCACCTGCAGCACGGTGTCGTGGACGTCGCGCCGGTGCCGCTCGCGTTCGGCGGCCCGGCCGCGCTGCTCCCCCAGCCGGTGCGCGAACCGCATCGAACCGGCGACGAGCGCGACGATCGCCAGCGCCGTCGCGGCGGCCGCGACCAGGGCGAGGACGATCCACGTGGCGGGCGCCGACGTCCCGGACACCGCGGCCATGCCGTAGCGCAGGAGCACGGCGCCGGTGATCGCGACGGCGCCGGCCGGGGCGCCGCGCAGCAGCGTCCAGACCATGACCGTGCCCATGATGTTCGGCCAGGTCAGGCCGAGCAGCGCCGGTGCGAACAGCGCCGCGGCGAAGCTCGTGACGAGCGTGTACGCGGTATCGGCGGCGAGCACCGGCCGGATGCCGGTGCTGCGGTGGAAGACCCAGGCCACCTCGGCCAGGTTCGGCACGAGGTACAGCGCGATGGCCAGGCCGAGCACCGGAGCGCCCAGCGGGCCCCCGGCCCAGATCGCTTGCAGGAACAGCGCGAGCCGGAACGCGACCGGCACGAGCACGAGCCTCGGCACCGCCCCCTGCACGAGCGGGAGCCCGGCTCCGCCGGCGAGCGCCCCCGCGCCGCCGAGCAGCACAACCCTCACGACGTCCTCCCCGGGTCAAGGCCCCTACCCTGACCAGCCCACCTGAACTCGTAACGTCGGATCATTCATTTCAGCTTACGACGCGCTCAGCTTGCCCCGCACGGTTCCGCACTGTCAACGGGGCCACGGCGGTAGGGGCCGTACGGAAGAGACGCACGTCCGAAGCGCCCGGATCCCGGTCGCACGTCACGATTCGGGCGTCAGCGCGTCGCGGCGCTGGGCCATCCGGTTACGGGATGAGCCGTTCGACGAGGTCCTCGACGAGGGCACGGCGTTCCTCGGGGCCGAGCAGGTCCGGCAGTGTCAGCCGCTCGACGATCAGCCAGTTCAACGCCAGCCACAGCAGCTTGACCGTCGTCGCGTCCCCCGGCAGGCCGGTCTTCAGGTGACTGGTCACGTTGAAGTCGAGGTCCGCCCGGATCCGCCGGGTCAGCACCGCGCGCAACTCCGGCCGGCGGGCCGCTTCCAGCCGCAGTTCGAGCAGCGCCAGGAACCCGGTCGGGAAGGCGGCCACGCGCTCGACCAGCTCGTGCATCAGCTGCGTGAGGCGGGCACGGTCACGCGGGCCTTCGAACGGCGCGGCGAGCGTCGCCTCGTCCGGCACCAGCCGTTCGTAGACGCGCTCACCCGCACCGGTGAGGATTTCTTCGCGGCCGGCGAAGTAGTTGGACGCCGTCCCGGCGGGCACCGCGGCCCACTGGTCGACCGCGCGGAACGTCAGCCCGCGCGCGCCTTCGGCCGCCAAGACTTCGATGGCGGCGTCGAGCAGGGCCGCCCGCCGCCCGGGGTTGCGCGCCACTCGTCACCACTCCAGCCTCAGTGCTCGACGGATAACCACTACAGGCAAAGTACTACACGGCGAGCTGACCGGCGGCCGCTTCCTCCCGGTTCCGCGCGCGGCGGGCACCGAGGGCGGCGGGCAGGATCAGCGCGGCGACGAGCGCGACGAACCCGAACGCCATGCCGTAGTCCGTCACCTGGGCGATGCCGCCGACGATCGGCGGGCCGCCCAGGAACCCGGTGTAGGCGATGGCCGTGACGAAGCCGATCTCGCGTTCGCCGCCGGTGCCGTCGCCGCGCTTCCCGGCGTCGCCGGCCAGGCTGAGGGCCATCGGGAACGAAGCGGCCAGGCCCGCGCCGGCGAGCGCGAACCCGGCGTAGCCGACCGCGGCGACCGGGATCGCGGCCGCGGCGAGCAGCCCGGCGGCGGCCAGCACCGACCCCGCGGCCAGGCAGCGCGTGGGGCCGAAGCGGCGTTGCGCGTACGTGCCGGCGAGCCGGGTCAGGGCCATGACCAGCTGGAAGCCGGCGAAGGCGAGCGCCGCGGCGCCCTGGCCGACGCCGCGTTCGACCGTCATCAGCAGCGCGGACCAGTCCGACGACGCCCCTTCGGCGATCGCCGAGCACAACGCGACCGCGGCGAGCAGCCACAGCACCGGGCGGCGGATCGGCGCCCGGCTCGGCGTGCTCGCTTCGTGGTGCTCGGGCCGGCTGCCGGGGACCGCGCGGACGACGAGGAGCAGCACCGCCACGGCGGCGACGGCGGCCACGGTCAGGTGCCGCCCGGGCGACCAGCCGTGGCCGGCGGCGAGGCCCGCGGCCAGCGACCCGGCGAGCGCGCCGAAGCTGAAGCCCGCGTGGAACTCCGGCATGATCGCGCGGCGGATCCGGCGTTCGACGGCGACCGCGGCGACGTTCATGGCGACGTCGAGCATCCCGACGCTCGCGCCGATCAGGAGCAGGGCGACGGCCAGCAGCGGCACGGTGGGCGCGAACCCGACCAGCACCATCGAGCCGGCCGCGCTCACGGTGCTGCCGGCGACGACCACGCGCGCACCGGCCCGTTCGATGATCCGGCCGGACACCGACGCGGCGGCGAGCATCCCGACGCTGGCACCGAGCAGCGCCAGGCCGAAGACGCCCGGCGAGGCGTGCACCTGGCTCGCGAGCGCGGGCGTGCGCGACGCCCAGGACCCCAGTGCGAGGCCGTTGAGCGCGAAGACGACGAACACCGCGATCCGATCCCGCTGCATGGCCCTCAGCGTGACTGAAGCGCTTCAGAAAGTCCATGGCTACACTGCGCGGATGACCCGGCGCCGCCGTCCCACGCTCGACGACGTCGCGTCGGCCGTCGGCGTCTCGCGGGCCACCGTGTCGAACGCGTACAACCGGCCTGACCAGCTGTCTTCCCGGCTGCGTGAGCAGGTTCTGCGGGCGGCCGCGTCGCTCGGTTACGCCGGCCCGGACCCGACCGCGCGCAGCCTCGCCACCAGCCGGACCGGGGCCGTCGCGGTGCTGCTGGACACGTCGCTGTCGGCGGCGTTCTCCGACCCCGCGCTGTCGGTGACGCTGGACGCGCTGGCGCGGGTCGTCGACCCCCACGCCCTGCTGCTCCTGCCGGGAGGGCCTTCCGGCGGGCCGGCCGCCGAACGCGTGCTGACGGCGCAGGCGGACATCGCGGTGGCGTATTCGCTGGCCGACGGCACCCCGGCGCTCGATTCGGTGCGCGCGCGGGGGTTGCCGCTGGTGGTGATCGACCAGCCGCTGCTGCCCGGCGCGGCGCGCATCGGCTGCGCGGACCGGGCGGGGGCGGCGCTGGCGGCGCGGCACCTCGTTTCGCTGGGGCACCGGCGGTTCGGGATCTTCGCCGCGGCCAGCCGGATCACGCCGGGCGGGGGTCCGGTTCCGGTTGCTTCGGCCGCGGTCTTCCACGACACGCGCGAACGGCTCGCCGGGTACCTGGCGGAGCTGGGTCCGGCTCCGGTCGTGGTGGAGGAAGCGGCCGGGCTGAGCGTGGAGAGCGCCCTGCCCGGGGCGTTTTCGCTGCTGCGGGCGACGCCGCGGCCGAGCGCGGTGCTGTGCATGTCCGACCAGCTCGCGCTGGCGGTGCTCGCGGCGGCCGGGCAGCTGGGGATCGGTGTCCCGGACGAGCTTTCGGTGGTCGGGTTCGACGACAGCCCGCCGGCGTCGTGGTCGTCACCGCCGCTGACCACGGTCCGGCAGGACCTCGCGGCGAAGGGCCGGATCGCCGGGGAGCTGGTGCTGCGGCTGCTGGGCGGCGGCTCGGTGCCGGCGCCCGCCGAAGTGCCGGTCTCCCTGGTGGTGCGGGGCAGCACGGGCCCCGCCTAGCACCGGGTCCGCGCCCCCGCAAGACCGTTCGCGGATCTGTGGACAACCGGACTCCGAGCGCCGACCTGTCCACAGATCCGAAATCGCGGGGCTGACAAATCTTCCCCCACCCGCCAATCTGGAATCACCAGTTCACCGCGGCCCGGAGGCCGCGAATCCAGAGGGGAATCCACGATGTCCGCACGCCGTTTCCGCGCCCGGTTGCCGCACTTGCTGATCCTGGCCACGTTGGGGCTCCTGACCAGTGTCGGAACCGCTCAGGCCGCGTCCGATCCCGGGTGCCAGAAGGGGGAATTCTGCCTGTGGTCGGCGACCGGCTACGGCGGCGAAATCTCGCGAATCGACTTGCGCACGGCGAATCCAGGGGAATGCATTCCCTTGCCCGAGGGATTCGCCGGGGCGTCGTTCGCGAATCTGCTGACGCGGGACGTCACGGTGTACCAGAGCGAGGAATGCTCGACGGAGGGAGATTTCGTCACCTACCCGGGTGGCGGCACGTTCGTGCCGGACGCGCCGTTCCTGGTCCGCGGGATCCAGCTCTGGGAGTGACGCGCTGACCCGGGCCCGCACCGCCGTCCGCTCCAAGGGGGGAGCCGGCTCGCGGCGGCGGCCGGACCCGACCGGGGCCGCTCCCCCGACAGCGGCCCCACCCCGTGGGCGCGCCCCAGCGGCGGGGCGCGCCCACGGGCTTCCCAGGGGGTCTCGGCGGGGTGCTCTACCCGCCCGGGCACCTCTCAGGGCCGCGGGCGGGCCCAGCGTGGCCATGAGACGCCCGGCCGAGCTGTCGCGGCCCCGCCCTACCGGCGACCGCCCAGGAGGGCGGGAGAAGCTGCCTCGGTCTCTCGCCGACCACCGCAGGCGGGCAAGACCGCCCGCCCGGCCACCTCACGGCGGCCGGTCACCCACAAGCGGCTTCCCGCCGACCCGTTCACTCCCGACAGGCCCGGTCCCTCGCCCCAGCGGCTGGGCACCTGCCCCGGAGCCACCCACAACCGGCGCCTCGCGGACCCATCCACTCCCGAGAGACCGGCGTCCGCCAGCAACCCATCGGCATCCCAGCCACCTGACCGCAGCCGACCATCGACAACCGGCCTCCTCGACGGCCCACCGCTGACGAATGCAGTCAGCCGGCCGCCACCCACCGCGAAGACAGCCCCAACGAACCGCACCGACAGCTCACCAACCCACCCAACCGCGCACCTCGGCCCCCGAGCCGAGGCGGCCACCCACCCACTGTGGAAACAACCCCCACGAACCGCACCAACAGCTCGCCGACCTACCAACCGCGCACCTCGGCCCCCGAGCCGAGGCGGCGACCCACCCAGCTACCTCACCGCAGCCGACCGTCGACAACCAACTGCCCCGACACCCCTCGACCGACGAATGCAGTCAGCCGACCGCCACCACCCACCGCAAAGACAACCCCACGAACCGCGCACTTCGGCCGCCGGGCCGAGGCGGCGACCCAGCAGAACAGCTCATCAATCGATCAAGGCAAGCCACTACGAGGCAAACCTGCTGGTGAGGAGACCCCCGCGCCGCCCGCCGCGGCGGGCAAGCAGCGGCGTGCGGACGCTCGCGGCGCTACCTGCCCGGCCGCAGGGACGTGCGGGCGAGCGTGGTCGGGCTGGACACAGCAAGAGCCTTCTGATCGCCAGGTTACAGGTTCGGAGCCGGTCCGGAAGCCCGTCCGGTCACCCTCAGCACCGCACCCGACACTCAAGGAGGTCTACACCACGCTCTCGACGGCGCTTCCACCGAACTTCCGAATTCCGTCGAACGAGACCTGAAACGATTCGCCGGTGTCGAACGATCGAGAGGATGGCGACGACTAAGCTGCCAGTGCCGGGTTGCCGGCAGCAGCCGTCGGCGCGGGCCCTCGTAGCTCAGCTGGATAGAGCAAGAGCCTTCTAATCTCTAGGTCGCAGGTTCGAGTCCTGCCGGGGGCGCCACCAGGGAAGACGTCGTGCGCGGCTGCGCACGACGTCTCCCGGTCACCGTGCCCGGCCCGCCCTCGGAGCCCCTTTCCCGACGTCCCCACTGTGGACGGTGGTGGTCACCCTTCCGGTTGCACCCAGGGCCGGACGTCGCACCGCGTGAGCCGCCAGGTGGCGGAACGGGCCCGACCGAGTTCGTCTCGAGACAACCTTGTTACCTGATCGGCCGGGCAGCCGGTGTGTTTCCTCGTCACCGAACCGTCACGGCGAGCCATGACGCCGCCGCTACGGCTGCGATCCCGACGCTTCCACCCGATCGAGCGAACCAACACCGACTACCGAGGAGGCGGTCAACCGTGGACCACGACCAAGCCCGCGGACGGCACCGGCGGCGCCGGAACAACCGCGCGGCGCGCGCGGCGTTCGACGAGGCGCGGCGGGCGGGTCTCGTCCGGCGGCACCTGATCAAGCTGCAGTACCTCGCCGAGCGCGGCAAATCCGCTCCGGCACCGGCGCCAGACCCGGTGACCGAACCATCGTCCTCCACATCGGACGCCGCCTGACCCCGCGCTGGCCACCCCACGATGCGCGAGAGATACGGGGCCACCGCCGCGGGCGGCTCCCCACTGCCCGGGACTCGGTGTCGCGCTTGGCTCCGGCGGCACGCAGATTTCCGGGTGGACGTGGAACGCTGCGGTGGTGTACCGATCGCCGGCGTGCGGAAGGGCGGCGTCCGTGCGGCGAGCGCCGCGCAGAAGCCGCCCTTTCGAGAGCGAAGGATTACCGGCCGGCACCCTTCAGGTACACCGGGAGGGCCCGGTGGCCGTTCATGATGAACGTGGAAAGGGGCTCGAGGTCGGCGGGGTCGACGGCCAGGGCCAGGTTGGGGTACCGGTCGAACAGGGTCGACAGGCCGATGGCCGCCACCAGGCGGGCGATGCCGGCACCGAGGCAGAAGTGCGGGCCGAAACCGAAGGAGAGGTGTTCCTTGTCGGCGCGGGTGATGTCGAAGTCGCAGGCCGATTCGCCGTGCAGCGACGGGTCACGGCCGATGGCGGCGTAGTTGACCAGGATCGCGTCGCCCTTCGGGATCGTAACGCCGTCTCCGAGGTCGATGTCCTCGACCGCGTAGCGCAGCGGGAGCGAGGCCAGCGGAGACTCGACGCGCAGGGTCTCGTCGATCACGTCGTTCCAGGTGGCCGCCCCGGACTTGACGAGCGCCAGCTGGTCGGGGTGGGTGAGCAGCGCGGTGATCGCGTTGTCGAAGAAGTTGATCGTGGTCTCCGAACCGGCGCCGAGGATCGCGAAGATCGTGTCGGCGAGCTCCTGCTCGGTCAGCCGCGAGCCGTCCTCCTCGCGTGCGGCGATCAGGTCGCTGGTGATGTCCTCGGCGGGGTTGGCGCGCTTGTTCGCGATCAACTCGGCCATGGAGGAGCGCCAGCCGGCCAGGACGGACTGGGCCTGCTCGGGGGTGACCGTGGTGTCGACCATCATGTCGATCACCTTGGCCGTGGCCGCGCGGGCCTGCTCGTCCATCCCGATCAGCTCGGCGACCAGCATGGCCGGCAGCGGGTAAGCGAACCGCTCGCGCAGGTCGACCACCTCGTCCGGATCGCCGGCGGCGAGCCCGTCGAGCAGCATGTTGGTCAGCGCCTCGATCTGCGGGCGGACGGCCTCGGTTCGCTTGGGGGTGAAGGCCTTCCCGACCAGGCGGCGCAGCCGGACGTGGTCCTTGCCGTGGGCGGTGACCATGTTGTCCATCGCGACCCAGCTGATCATCTCCCAGTCGGGCGGGATTTCGCCGTTGATGAACTTCGGCCAGTGGTTGCGGGCGCTCTTGGTGACCCTTGCGTCGGTCAGCAGCTTCTTGATCACGTCCGCACGGGTCACCGACCACGCGAGGACCCCGCCGGGCAGCTCGACCTGGGTCGCCGGGCCCCGAGCACGCAGGCGGGCGGCCTCCCCGTGGATGTCATGTCCCGTGGTGTCCAGGATGGGGCAACGGCTTTCCATGGGCTGGCCTTTCGGAGACGGAAGAGAACGGGCGAAGGCTCGGACGTCGTCGATGAGCAGGCGGGGCTGCTCGAGCGCCGGGAAGTGGCCGCCGCGGTCGAACTCCGTCCACCGCGCGAGCGTCGGCAGGTCGCGCTCGGCGAAGCTGCGGATCGGCAGGACGAGGTCGCGCGGGAAGACGGCGACCGCCACCGGGACGGCGGGGGGCGGCGGTTTCTCGCCGGCGAGGGCGCGCATCGCGGCGGCGCCCTCGTAGTAGAAATTGGCGGACGTAGCGGCCGTGGCGGTCAGCCAGAGGATCGAGACCGCGTCGAGGATCTTGTCGCGGCTGATCGCGTCCTCGGGAACCTCGCCGCAGTCGGTCCATTCCTTGAAGCGCTCCACGATCCAGGCCAGCAGGCCGATCGGCGAGTCCGTGAGCGCGTAGGCCGGCGTCCGTGGGCGGGTCTCCATCAGCTTCACGTAGGGGGAAAGCTCCTGGACGAACTTGCCGAGCAGGTCGAGGCGCTCCCGGTCGCCGTCGTTCAGCGTGGCGACCTCGGCCGGGTCACCGCTCGGGAAAGTCAGCAGCATGGTGACGTGCGCTCCCGCACAGTTCCCCGGGTCGATCGTCGCCACCGCCGTGGAGATCACCGAGCCGATGCCGCCGCCTTGGGCGAGGTAGCCGCGGTAGCCGAGCCGGCGCATCAGCTCGACCCAGGCCGAGGCGATGCGCGAAACGTCCCACCCGGTCGCGGGCAGCGGTGAGGAGAAGCCGTAGCCGGGCACCGCGGGGATCACGAGGTGGAAGGCGTCGGCCGGGTCGCCGCCGTGCGCGCGCGGGTCGGAGAGCGGGCCGATCAGGTCGAGGAACTCGGCGACGGAGCTGGGCCAGCCGTGGGTGAGCAGCAACGGTCGGGCGTCGGGCTCCGGCGAGCGCACGTGGATGAAGTGGACGGGTGCGCCGTCGATCTCGGTGACGAACTGCGGGTGGCTGTTCAGCGCCGCTTCGGTGGCGCGCCAGTCGTAGGAGCCGCGCCAGTACTCGGCGAGCTCCTTCAGGTAGGCGAGCGGAACCCCTCGGTCCCACCCCGCGTCGGGCAGTTCCTCCGGCCAGCGGGTGCGGGCCAGCCGCGCGCGGAGATCGTCGATGGCTGCCTGCGGGATTTCGACTCGGTACGGCTGCATGCTCGCCTCAGATCGGTGCAATTGCGGCTGATACGGAACCGCGACCATCCTCGCGCCGCGCCGAATGCGGCACATCTCTTGCGTTGCCGCGTCTTGGCCGCTGGGCCCGGAGTGCCGCGCGCGATTCCCGTGCGTCTCCTGGATTGCCGAGCCGGAGCCGGCGCGAACGCGGTCCACATCGGACCCCTCCCCGGGCGCGCGGATTTCGCAGGCGAGGTCACCGGATATTCCGGTTCGGAGCCTGCCCTGGTCCGGGGGCTCGCGCGTCTTCTCTTTTGCGGGCCGGAAATCCGGCGTTCGAAGCACCGCATTCCCAAGGATGTCAACTCCGGACACCGATGTGATCCTCGATGACGGACCACGTTCGCCGAAGGGGATGAGACGACATGACTGCCGCCAGGAGTCTGCCCGCAGACGGCTATCCGCCTCCACCCGAGCCGGGACTGACGGCGGAAGAGGTCGTGGCGCGTGCGGAGCGCATCGCGGTCGACCTCGTCGATCGTCAGCAGGAAACGGAAGAGCGCGGGTACTACGGCCTCGACACGCACAACGAATTCCTCAACGCGGGCTTCTACCGCCTGCTCGTCCCGCGGCGGTACGGCGGCTACGAGTTCGGCCTCGACACCTACCTGCGGGTGGTCGCCGCCCTCGCTCGTGGTTGTGGTTCCACCGCCTGGATGTACACCTTCGGTGCCTCGCACGCCCACGTCGCCGCGACCCTGTTCGGCGAAGCCGCGCAGGACGAACTCTTCGCGGGCGGCGACTTCATCAGCCCCGGCACGATCGGGCCGGTCGGGTTCGCCGAGCGGGCCGACGACGGCGGCTGGATCGTCGACGGCATCCATCGGTACTGCTCCGGCTCGCCGTACGCCACCCACTTCATCGGCCACACGCTCGTGGCCGGCGAGGACGGCGAACAGCCGAGCCCGATGATGTTCGTCGTGCCCCGTGACCAGTGGACGCGGCTGGAGGACTGGGGCGGGCTGCTCGGCCTGCGGGGCAGCGGCTCGCACAGCATCAAGATCGAGAAGGCGCACATCCCGAGCCACTTCGCGCTGCCTGGCACGCACATCGGCCTGGCCTCCGTCGCGGACGGCACGCCGGGGCTGGAGCTGCACGGCAACCCCCTGTACGGCGGTGGCGTGCTGAGCATGATCCAGTTCCAGAACGGTGCGCTGGCGACCGGCATGGTCGCCGGCGCCCTCGACATCTACACCCAGCTGATGCGGGACCGCACGACGATCTACCCGCCGATCACCTCGCGCGCCCAGGATCCCGACTTCCAGTTCCACTTCGGCGAGGCCGCCGGCCGCATCGCCACCGCGCAGGCGGCCCTGGCGGACGGCGCCCGGCAGTGGCACGACACCGCGGCGCGCGGTTCGGCGGCGTTCACCCGCGAGGTGGACGTCCGGCTTTCGTTGATCAGCCGGGAAGCCGTCCGGCTGTCGTGGACCGCGTTGTCCGAACACCTTTTCCCGACCGCCGGGTCGAGCGCGGTGCGCGCCGGCGAACGCCTCGAACGGATCTGGCGGGACATGTCCACTTTGCAGAGCCACGCCGGGGTGAGCCTCTTCCTCGCCAAGGTGGCCAACCGGCAGCTGGCCGAGCTCGTCTTCGGCCTGGCGGGTGCGCGATGACCGAACCCACCCGTCCGCTGACCGGCGCGGAATACCTCGAGAGCCTGCGCGACGACCGCGAAATCTACCTCTACGGCGAACGCGTCAAGGACGTCACCGCGCACCCCGCCTTCCACAACCCGGCGAGGATGACCGCGCGGCTCTACGACGCGCTCCACGACCCGAAGCACCGCGACGTCCTCACCACCGCCACCGACACCGGCGGGCCCGGCGGCTACACCCACCGCTTCTACACGACCCCGCACAGCGCCGAGGACCTCGTCGCCGACCAGCGGGCCATCGCCGAGTGGGCGCGGCTCAGCTACAGCTGGCTGGGCCGCAGCCCGGAGCACAAGGCGGCGTTCCTGGGGACGCTGAACGTGAACGCCGACTTCTACAACCCCTTCGCCGACAACGCCCGCCGCTGGTACCGCGAGTCGCAGGAGAAGGTCCTTTTCTGGAACCACGCGATCGTGCACCCGCCCGTCGACCGTGACCGGCCGCCCCACGAAGTCGCCGACGTGTTCATCCACGTGGAGCGCGAAACCGATGACGGGCTGATCGTCTCCGGTGCCAAGGTCGTGGCCACCGGGTCGGCGCTGACGCACTACAACTTCATCGCCCACACGGGATTGC
Organism: Amycolatopsis sp. NPDC003865; assembly: GCF_053605345.1. Lineage (NCBI taxonomy): Bacteria > Bacillati > Actinomycetota > Actinomycetes > Pseudonocardiales > Pseudonocardiaceae > Amycolatopsis > Amycolatopsis sp. NPDC003865. Next base: position 322,707 of record NZ_JBSGJA010000005.1, read on the forward strand.
CGATCAAGGACCGCAAGTTCGCCTTGGTGGCCACCGTCCCGACGGGGGCTCGCGGGCTCAAGCTCATCTGCCGCCAGTCGTACGCGGCGGCGTCCACGCTCACCGGCAGCCCGTTCGACTACCCCCTCTCCTCCCGGTTCGACGAAAACGACACCGTCCTGGTGATGGACAAGGTCCTCGTCCCGTGGGAGAACGTGTTCATCTACGGCGACGTCGTGAAGGTGGGCATGTTCGCCGGGCACTCCGGGTTCAACGCGCGCGCCTGGTTCCACGGCTGCACCCGGCTCGCCGTCAAACTCGAATTCCTCGCCGGCCTGCTCGCCAAAGCACTCGAAATCACCGGCGTCAGCGACTTCCGCGGCGTGCAGGCCCGGCTGGGCGAAGTCCTCGCGTGGCGCAACCTCTTCTGGGGCCTCTCCGACGCCGCCGCGCGCAACCCCGTGCAGTGGCGCAACGGCGCCGTGCTGCCGAACCCGAACTACGGGATGGCGTTCCGCTGGTTCTCGCAGCTCGGCTACGCCCGGATCCGGGAAATCGTCCTCCAGGACGTCGCCAGCGGCCTCATCTACCTCAATTCCAGCGCGAAGGACTTCCGCAACGAAGACATCCGCCCCTATCTCGACAAATACCTCCGCGGCTCCCACGGCATCGACGCGATCCAGCGCGTCAAGGTCATGAAACTGCTGTGGGACGCCGTCGGCACCGAATTCGGCGGCCGCCACGAACTCTACGAACGCAACTACACCGGAAACCACGAAAACACCCGCGTGGAGCTGCTCCAGAGCCAGCTGGCCGACGGTCAGCTCGACGGCTACAAGAAATTCGTCGAGACCTGCCTGGCCGAATACGACCTCGACGGCTGGACCGTTCCCGATCTCGCTTCGTTCGACCAGCTCGGCGCGATGGGCCGCGATCTCCTCAGCTGAGCAGCGGCCGAACCACCGCCAAGGGATCCGGGGGGCCACGCGCCCGCCGGATCCATTGGCGTGAGCGAAAAACCCGCGCCGGCAGGCACGCATGCTCGAAGTTGCTCATACGTCCGCGACGGCACCATGCTACTCCTCACGAAACCCCTGCCGAAAATTCGACCACATCGTGGACAAGGGAGTTGTTGTGGGCACAATCCATGACCTGAAAGCCGCACGCAGCGAAGAACCGTGGCTGAGGATCGGCGACGCCGAATTCCGGTCACGGTTGATCGTGGGGATCGAGCAGTACGATTCGGTGACCGATGTCAAGAACGTGCTCGAGGCGACGGGCGCCGACGTGTTCATCACGACCGTCGACCCGGACAGCAGGCGCTCCAGCCTGCTGCTGTCGGACCTCGACGAAGTGCTGCCGCTGGACCAGTTCGTGTGGATCGGCACGACATCCTTCTCCCGGTCGAAGGAGAGCGCGCTGCGGACCGCCCAGATCCTGCGCGATTCGCTGGGCATCGACATCCTGAAGCTCGACGTGCGCGGCCACGACAACATGCCGGACAACCGGCAGACGGTCGAAGCCGCGGCCGAACTCCGCGCGGGCGGCACGCACCTGCTGCCGTTCATCCTGCCCGACCTCGGCGTCGCCCGGGAACTGGTGGAGCTCGGGTGCTCGGCGCTGCGGGTGATGGCCGCCCCCGTGGCCTCCGGTCGCGGCATCGTCGACCCCGCGCCGATCCGCGCCATCATCGAGCAGTGCGACATCCCCGTCATCGTCGAAGGCGGCCTGGGCAGCGCGAAGCACGTGGCGCTCGCCATGGAGCTGGGTGCGGCCGCCACCCTGGTCAACACCGCACTGGTCCAGGCCGGTGACCCCCTGAAGATGGCGGCGGCCATGCGCCACGCCACGGCGGCCGGGCGGCTGAGCTACGAGTCCGTTCCCATGGCCGGAGACGCGTTGGCGGCGTGACCCGATGAAAACGCCTCAAGCCGGCCCCCGCTCCTCGATCCCCGGCGAGAGCAGGCAACGGCGCCGGGCGCTCGCCCTGCTGGCGGTGGCGACGGCGATCGGGAGCACCGGGCTCGCCGCCGGCGGCACGGCGGGCGCGCTGCTCGCCGTGGACATCTCGAAAACACCGGCGATGGCGGGTGTCCCGCTGGGACTGCTCGTCCTGGGCTCCGCCGCCGGCGCACCGCTGCTCGCCCGGCAGGCGGCGATCGGCCGCCGGTTGCGGGGACTCGCGCTGGGCTACGCCCTCGGTGCGGCCGGTGCGGTGGTCGTCGTCCTGGCCGCGCTCGGGCAGAACCTGCCCCTGCTCCTCGCCGGCAGCTTCTTCCTCGGCGTGGCGAACTCGGCCGTGTTCATGTCGCGGTACGCGGCCATGGACACCGCCACCGACGGCACCCGGGGCCACGCGATCGGCGTGGTCTTCGCCGCCACGGCGCTGGGCGCCATCGTCAGCCCCACCCTGCTCGGCCCGAGCGGGTCCGTCGCGCGGGCGATGGGCCTGCCGCCCCTGGCCGGGCTGTACCTGGCGGCCGTGCTCGCGTTCGGCGTCGCGGGGGTGCTGCTCGCCACCCGGTCCGGGGTGCCCGCGTCGCGGCCCGAGCCGGGGCCGGGGCTCGTGACCGTCCTCGCCGACACGGTGCGCCGCCGGACGGCGGTCGTCGCCGTCGGCGTCCTGGCCGCGACGAACTTCGTCATGGTCGGTGTCATGACCATCGCGCCGGTCCACCTCACCGAGCACGGGCATTCGCTGGGTCAGGTCGGCGCCGTCGTCGCGTTGCACGTCACCGGCATGTTCGCGGTGGCGCCCCTGACGGGGTTGCTGGCCGACCGGAAGGGGCCGGCGGGGGTGGCCCGGCTGGGCGGTCTGCTGCTGACCGTCGCCATGGTGAGCGGCCTGTTCGTCGAACACTCCGGCGCCCTCGTGATGACGGTTCACCTCCTGATCCTCGGCGTCGCCTGGAACTGCGGCGTCGTCGGCGGCAGCACGCTGCTCGGCGCGGCCGTCCCCGCCGGAACGCGGCCACACGTGGAGGGCATCGCGGAAGTGATGATGGGCCTCGCCGCGGCCGCCGCGGGGCCGCTGTCCGGCCTCGTGGCCGAGTTCGGCGGCTACGCGGCCTTCTGCCTCATCGGTGTACCGGCTGCCGTTTTCCTTTTCCTGAGGAGGATTCCCTCGTGAAATTGCTGACCCTCAGCAACAGCTGCCCCCGGTGGGACGACGGCGGGCTGCTGCCGCGCTCGCCCGGCGGGCTCGTGCCGATGCTCATCTCCTTGCTCTCCGAACACGGCGGCCACTGGGTCTTCACGGCGCCGCCCGGCAGCGCGCCGGCCGGCCCCGTGGACCTGGACGGCGGAGTCCGGCTGCATCCGCTGGAGCTACCCGAAGAAGCCCGGCGGCAGCACTACGACACCGTGTCCATCGGACTGCTGCTCGGCCTGCTGCACTACCTGCACGACACGTCCACGCAACCGGTCGTCGACGGCGACATGGCCGGCGCCTGGGCCGGGTACGAGGCGGTCAACCGGACCTACGCGAACCGCCTGGGCGAACTGGCGGGCGGCTCCGCGGACGAACTGGTGCTGATCAACGACCCGCACCTGATGCTGGTGCCGGAGTTCTACGCCGAGCAGGGGACGCGCGCGAACCGGCTGGCGTACTTCCTGGGCACGCCGTGGTGCGAGCCGGACTACTTCTCGATCCTGCCGTCCTGGATGCGCACGAAGATCCTGGAAAGCCTGTTGCGGTGCGACGTCGTGGGGTTCCACTCGGGACGGTGGGTGGACGCCTTCCTCGCCTGCTGCCGCCGGTACCTGCCGGACGCCACGATCGACGGCTGGACGGTCGGTCACCGGGGACGGACGACGCGGATGGTCGCCGTGCCCTTCCCGCTCGACGTGGACGCGGTGGAGCGGGTGCGCCAAGAGCCCGCGACCGCTCGCTGGCAAAGCCGGCTCGCCGCGCTCGCCGGGGGCAGGCGGATCCTGACCCGGGCCGACCGGCTGGACCTCTGGAAGAACATGACCCGGGGTTTCCTGGCCTACGAGGCGATGCTGGAACGGCGCCCCGAGCTGGCGGACGAATGCTGGTTCGCGTCGATCGCGACCGTGCCCAGCCGGGCGAGCGCCCGGCACGACGCCTACCGCGAGGAGAACGAGGCGATCGTGCGGCGGATCAACGACCGCTTCGGCAGCCTGGACCGGGAGGCCGTCTCGCTGATCTACCCGGGGACGAGCGGCGGCTCGCGCAACAGCGTCATCGCGGCGCTCGGCATGTGCGACGCCGCGCTGGTGAACTCCACCTACGACGGGCTCAACCTGTTCGCCAAGGAGGCGGCGCTGGTCCTCCCCGACTCCGCGTCGCTCCTGCTGTCGGAAAACGCCGGCGTGTACGAGCAGCTCGGCCGGTTCGCCGTCCCGATCGACCCGTTCGACATCGGCGGGACGAGCACGGCGATGGAGACCGCGCTCAGCGGGCGGGGCACGCGAGCGGACGGGGCCGCCGAACGCCGGGCGCTGCTCCGCGCGGAGAGCGCGGGCCGGTGGCTGGAGGAGGTGTTCGCCCCGGCGGGTTACCCGGGCGCGGGCCGGCTCGGTATCGCCGTCTGACCGCGGCTCGGTTGCCTGGCGCGCCGCGCGGTCCCGGACGGTGGCCGGGACCGCGCGGCCGGATCAGGCGCCGGTGCCCAGCCGCGCCCGGCGCTTCTCCAGGAAGCCCCGCTCCGTGGCGTTCGTCGCCAAGGTGATCGCCTCGTCGTAGGCGGAGGCCGCTTCGGCGGTCCGGCCGAGCCGGGCGAGCAGATCGGCACGAGTGGCGGGTAGCAGGTGGTAGCCCGGCAGCTCGAGCTCGGCGATGGCGGCAAGGGCGAGTGCGGGCCCGTGCACCTCCGCGACGGCGACAGCGCGGTTGAGCGCCACGACCGGCGTCGGACTGTGCCGCAGCAGCTGGTCGTAGAGCGCGAGCACCTGCGCCCAGTCGGTGGCCGGCCCGTCGGTGTGGACGGCGTTGATCGCGGCTTGCAGCTGGTACGGCCCCGGCTGTCCGCGGCGCAAGCAGCGCCGCACCAGCTCGTGGCCTTCGGCTATCAGCTCGCGGTCCCACAGCGACCGGTCCTGTTCGGCGAGCACCACGAGCTCCCCCGCCGGGCCCACCCGCGCGGGGCGTCGGGCTTCGACGAGCAGCAGCAGCGCCAGCAGCCCGAGCACTTCGGGCTCATCGGGCATCAGCTCGGCGAGTGCCCTGGCCAGGCGGACCGCTTCGAGGCTCAGGTCCGTCCGCAGCAATCCGCCCGAAGTGGACGTGTACCCCTCGTTGAAGATCAGGTAGAGCACGGTGAGGACCGGCGGCAGCCGGTCGGGCAGCTCCGCTTCGGCGGGTACCCGGTACGGGATGCCGGCATCGCGGATCTTCTTCTTCGCACGCACGATGCGCTGGGCGATGGTGGCTTCCGGCACGAGGTACGCGCGGGCGATCTCCGCCACCTCGAGCCCGCCGAGCAACCGCAGGGTGAGCGCGGTTTGCGCGAGGGGGGACAGCGCCGGGTGGCAGCAGGTGAAGATCAGGCGCAGCTGGTCGTCCCGCACGGGTCCCACCTCCTCCGGTTCGTCGGCTTGGTGCAGCAGAAGTGCTTGTGCGTAGCGGGCTTCCCGCGTCGACTCCCGCCGCAGGCGGTCGATCGCGCGGTTGCGGGCGGCGGTCACGATCCACGCGCCGGGGTTGGGCGGCGGCGCCTCACCCCACTTTTCGAGGGCTACGGCGAAGGCGTCCTGCACCGCCTCCTCGGCGAGCCCGATGTCGCCGAGAAGGCGTGTCAGGGTGGCCACGCACCGGCCGTACTCCGCCCGGTAGACGCTGTCCAGGTTCATGCGCTCAGGCCCGGCGGGAATCCTCGAAGGGGCGCACCTCGATCGGGCACCGGCAAGCCACCGCGCACTTCTCGGCCCAGCCCAGCGCCTGGTCGAGGTCCTCGCACTGGATCACCCAGATGCCGCCGAGCTGTTCCTTCGTCTCGGCGAACGGGCCGTCGGTCACCGTGGAGCTGCCGTTGCCGGGGTGGACGACTGTGGTGGCGTGGGAGGGCAGCAGGCCACCGACGAACACCCACGAGCCCGCGGCCCGCATTTCGTCGGTGACCTGCCCCGTCCGGGCAAGGTGTGCCCGCAGGTCCGCTTCGGACGGCGGCGGCGCGCTTTCGTCGAGGTGGACGGCGAGCAGGTACTTCTTCACGGACGAGCTCCTTCGAACCGGGGGAATCAGACGTGCAGGCGCCGGGCGATCGCCGGGATGACGATCGCGGCGGCCACCAGGTGCGCGAGGATCAGCAGCAGCCTCGTGGAAACGGCCGCGTCCACGACGAGGTCGGGGACCAGCGACAAGGCGGTGAGCACCAGGGTGGTGCGGACGAACGCCGTGCGCGGCCGGCGGGCCTTCCGGGCGAGCACCAGGGCCAGCACCAGGCCCAGTCCCGAAAAGACGACGGTCAGCAGCGCGAACCCGGAAAGCTGGATGGGCGCACCGCCGACGGCCAGGCTGTTCCCGGCGAGCTTGCCCAGCCCGGCGACGGCCGTGGTCGCGACGGCCGCGACGGCCGTGGCGGTGAGACCGCCGACCACGAGGGACTTCGTCGAGGTGGTGGTGGCGGCAGCGGTGGTGGTGGTCGCGGTGTTGGCGGTGACGGACAACGTGTGCCTCCGTGTTGTGGCGACCGGCTCTGTTCCGGTCTCTCATCATGACTACGAACGGACTCGACACCATTCGACACCGGTCGGAAAAAATTTCCTTCTCCATTTGGCGCCACTCGTCGTGAAGGATGAACCACGGGGTGTGCCGTCCCGCGGAGCGGCACGGAAACCGCCCGTTCACGACGGAATGGCGTACGGCTTCGAGCCGTACGCCATCCACGGACGTCAGTTCAGCTGACGCGATCCCGCCGTTCCTACGCCGCTCCTTCGATGACCGGCGCGGTCTCGGCCACCGGTTCGGCGGCCGCCGGCTGCTGCGTCGTTTCGTCCACGCCGCCATGCGCGTTCTTGGCATCCCGGAACGCTCGCAGGACGAGCACGCACAGTCCGGCGCAGAGCACGGCGCTGATCACGCCCACGACGTGCAGGCCGGACGTGAACGCGTCCCGGGCCGCGGCCAGCAGGCCGCTCCCCTGCGCGCCGGGCAGGCCCTTGGCCGCGTCGACCGCGCGGTCGATGCTTTCCCTGGCCGCGTTCGCCGAGCCGGCCGGGACCGCGCCCAGCGAACCTTCCAGGTTGTTCCGGTACACGACGGTCCCGACCGTGGCGAGCGTGGCGATGCCGAGCCCGATCGCGAACTCCGTGGCCGTCTGGACGATCGACGCCCCCGAACCGGCCTTCTCCGGCGGCACCGCACCCATCGCGAGGTGGTTGGCCAGCGCCGCCAGCGGGGCGGTGCCGAGCATGACCACGCACATCGCGAAGAAGATCGTGCTGGGACCGGAAGCCGAGCCGGTGAACGTGAAGATCACGTACCCGATCGCGGCGACGGCCATACCGCCCGCGAGCAGGTAGGACGGCCGGATGCGGTTGGCCAGCCGCGGGGTGGTCAGGCTGGCGATGATCATCAGTGCGTTGGGCACGAGCAGCAGCAGGCCGGCGGCGAGCGGGGTGAGCCCGATGACGTTCTGCAGGTACAGCGTGACGAACAGGAGGCTGCCCGCGCCCACCAGTGCGGAGATGAAGAACATGATGACCGTCGAACGGAAGATGCGGTTGCCGAACAGCCGCAGGTCGAGCAGCGGGTGTTCCAGGTGCCGCTGCCGCTGCACGAACACCACGGCGACCGCGATCCCGAACACCAGCGCCGCCGCCGGGAACCACGCCCAGCCGTCGCGGGCCAGCGCCTTCAGCCCGTAGACGAACGGCAGGATCGCGGCGAGGGACAGCACCACGCTGACCGGGTCGAGCTTCCCGGCCGACGGGCTCTTCTGGTCCGGCAGCAGGCCGGGACCGAACACCAGCAGCAGCACGATCCCCGGCACGGACACCAGGAACACCGAGCCCCACCAGAAGTACTGGAGCAGCACGCCGCCGACGAGCGGGCCGAGCGTCGAACCGGTCATGAAGCAGGCCGTCCAGATGGCCAGCGCCCGGCCGCGGTCCTTCTGGTCGGTGAACATGCCGGTGACCAGGGCCATCACCGACGGCAGCACCGCGGCACCCGCGCAACCGAGCACCGCGCGGGCGCCGATGAGCATGCCCGGGCTGCTGGAGAACGCCGCGACCACCGAGGCGATGCCGAACACGGCGGCGCCGGCGAGCAGCTGTTTCTTCCGCCCGATGCGGTCGCCGAGGGTTCCCATGGTGACCAGGAAACCCGCGATCACGAAGCCGTAGATGTCCACGATCCACAGCTGCTGGACACCGCTCGGCGCGAGGTCGGCGGTCAGGTGCGGCACAGCGAGGTACAGCACCGAGAAGTCCATCGAAACGAGAAACGTGGGCAGGCAGAGCAACGCCAAGCCGAGCCATTCCCGCCGCCCGGGTGGGCGCCCCGTGTCTGCAGTAGTCACACCAAATCCTGTCGTCGGCGCGCACCCGAAGCGACGCGCTTTCATCCGGTTGTCATGGCGACCCGGCCGGTCGCCGCGCTCACTCGCTGAAGACGGCCTCGACCTCGAGGGAGATCTCGACCTGGTCACCGACGAAGACCTTCGCGCCGTCGGCCGCGACACCGAAGGTGATCCCGAAGTCACTGCGGCTGATGGAGGTCTTGCCCGCGAAACCGACGCGCGGCTCGCCCTGCAGGCCCGTCGGGTCCACGCCGAGGAACTCGACCTCGATGTCCACCGCCTTGGTGATGTCGTGGATCGTCAGATCTCCGATGAGCACCCACTTGTCGCCGGCCGCACGCAGGGCGGTGCTGGCGAACGTCATCTTCGGGGACTGCTCGACGTCGAAGAAGTCCTTGTTGCGCAGGTGGTTGTCGCGCATCTCGTTCGCGGTGTCCACCGAGGACAGTTCGATGTCCACGTGCACCGACGACGCGTCCAGCGTCTCGCCGACCACGATCTCGCCGGAGAACTCGGCGAAGCGACCCCGCACCCGGCTCATCAGGTGACGCACGGAAAATCCGACCAACGAGTGCGCCGTGTCGATCACCCACGTGCCGGGGGTCACGCCGGGCAACGGGCTCCGGCCCACGGTCTCCACAGTCTCGCTCACAGTTGTTCCTCCCGAATCAACGAATGCCGATTTCCCGTCGAGGCGCCGGTGTGGGCACCGGCAGCCGTCCCTTGGGATTGTCACAGCAGGCGACCGGCTCCGGCATCTTCGAGAATGCCCGGCCCGCCGGCCGGGACGACGAATGGCCGGGTGACTGGAACGTCACCCGGCCATTCGTGGTCTCGCTGCCATCCGCCGCACCTGCGTGGTGGTGCTACTGCTTCCTGGCGCAGAGGATCAGGTAGGTGACGTCCTCCGGCCCCAGGTGGAACGCCTCGCGCATCCCCTGCCGGATCCCCTCGGTCATCTCCGCGCCGAATTCCTCGGTGAGCCGGCCGCTCACCTTTTCGAAGTGCTCGGTGTGGCGCTTGCCGGTGTTCACGTACACGCGGTTGCTCTGGATCCGTTCCTCGACCACGAAACCCGCGGCCTCGAACGCCTTGGTCCAGCCCTCCGCGGTCATGGGCTCGCGCGCCAGGGGGAACGGCTTCTTCAGCGGCGAGACTTCCGTCGTCTTCGAGATTTCGGACATGGCCACGCGGCCACCGGGCCGGAGCACGCGGTGGAATTCGCCGAGCGCCTTCTCGAGGTCGAAGGCGTTGAAGAGCGATTCGAACGCCACGATCGCGTCGAAGTGGTTTTCGGGGAAGGACAGGAAATGGTAGTCGCCGGTCTCGAACCGGACCTGGCCGGCGACGTCACTCGCGGCCGCCCGAGCCCGGGCGTTCGCGGCCTCGACCGGGCTGATCGTGATGCCCGTGACCTCGACGCCGTACGCGGCGGCGATGTCGATCGACGCGGTGCCGGAACCGCACCCGGCGTCCAGCAGGCTCTCTCCGCGTCGCAACCCGAGGGTGTCGACGATCTTGCGGGTGAGGCGCTCGGCGCCCTCTTCGAGCGAAGCGTCGTCGTTCTCGTCGTACCAGTAACCCTGCCGCTGGTAGCCGCCGAAGTACTTGTCGGCCAACGCGCTCGCGCCGTCGTAGAAGTCGGCGACCTCGGCCGGGTTCCAGTTCAGTTCGCTCACGGGGTTCCCCTCTGGCGTCGGGTTTGACTACAGGATTTCAGCGTGCCCCCGGTGCGGCGTCCTCCCGGTTGCTTCACGCCGGCAACGCCGCATCCGGGGACGCCAGCGACGCGCGCAGCAGTTCCCGGTACTGGGCGACCATCGCGACGATCGTGGACTCGTCGAACTCGAAGCTGTTGTACTTCACCAGGCCCAGGATGTCGCCTGCCGGATCCAGGTCGAAGTCCCACAGGCTGCCGTTCGGTATTTCCGACGTGTCCGTGGCCGACAGCAGGCGCCGGCGCAGGCCGCTGTAGCGGAGATCGCCGATGGGCTCTTCCGCGAGCGTCTGCGGGTAGTGGTTGACCTCGAAGGTGCTGACGACCCCGTGGGGATCCATGAACGGTTCCATCAGGCCCGGGTCGGCCTGCAGCAGGACCTCCCGGAACGGCAGCTCGTAGCTGATGGCCTCGAGCATCGTGGCGCGGGTCCGGTGCACCAGGTCGCGGAAGGACGCGCAGCCGGCGACGTCGGTCCGCATCGGCACGAGGTTGAAGAACAGGCCGACGGTGTCCTCGAACGCCGGCTCCTCGCGGCCGGCCATGAAGGTCGACGCCACGATGTCCGTCGCACCCGTCCTCCGGTGCAGGAAAAGGTTGTAGCACGCGTAGAGAACCATGAAGGACGAGCTCCGCGAAGACCTCGCCAGCGCGTTGACGGCGCTGAAGAGCTCCGGCTCGAACGAGAACCGGTACACCGAATAGGACGGACGGCGCCCCGGCTGCCGCACCCGATCGGTGGGGACGGTGAGGAACTTCGCGCCCGCCAGCTTGGTCCGCCAGTATTCGCGCGCGCCGACCGCGCGCCGGCCGGCCAGCTGCTCCTGCTGCCAGCTCGCGTGCTCGCCGTACTGCCGCATGGCCGGCAGCCGGGGTTCGGCGAACCCCCGGCGGTTCGCGTAGCAGGTGGCGAGGTCCCGAAGGATCAGGTGCATGGACCAGGCGTCGCTGACCGAGTGGTGGGTGACGAGCACGAGCACGGCGTCGCCGTCGTCGAACCGCCCCAAGCTGGCTCGCAGCAGCGGCATCTCGCCGATGTCGCACCGGTCGGCGCACTCGACCTCGTTGAGGAACTCGTGCGCGCGCCGCTCCCGGTCGGCTTCGGTCACCGCCGGGGAAAGGTCGCTGACCGCGAGCCGCACGGAACCCGGCGGGTGGACGCGGCCGTAGGGCTCTCCTTCGTTCCGGACGATGAGCGTGCGAAGCCCTTCGTGGCGCGCTGCGACGTCGTCCAGTGCGGACTGCAGGGTGTCCAGGTCCAGCGGGCCGCGCACGCGCCAGCCCGCGGAGACGATGTTCCGCGGCCCGAACGCGCCGAAGTCGTCGTTGCCCTGGTCGAAAGCGCACATGAACGCCTGGCTGGCCGAAAGCTGCCGCCTGTCGGTGACGTCGTCGGCGGCCGGAGACTGTTGTTCGAGGGTCATCGGACTGCAATTCCTCTCATCGCCCGGTCGCATCCGTGAAGACGGTGCGGTTCATCGTGCCCGCCCGCCAGGACGCGGGCATCTCGGTCCGTGCTGGCCGTCCCTCGTGCGGGTCCGGGATTTCTCCGCAATTGCCGCGGATTCGCTTCAGTGCACCGAAACGGACAGGCCGCGCTACTCTGGCGCGCGCATTCGAGAGGACATCCGCAGAAGCCGGAAGAGAGCAGGAAGACCGTGAAACTGACCACCACGACGTGTGTCACCGTCGACGGCGTGATGCAGGGACTCGGCGCGGCCGACGAAGACCGCCGGGGCGGGTTCGAGCGCGGCGGGTGGCAGGGTCCGCTGTGGGACGACGAGGCCGGAACATTCCTGAACGACGTCTACGCACGCGCCGACGCGTTCCTCTTCGGACGCCGGACCTACGAGATCTTCGCCGGCTCGTGGGGTGCGATGGCCGCGGACCCGGGCGACAACGTCATCGCGGTGGCCTTGAACTCCAAGCCCAAGTACGTCGCGTCGAACACGCTGACCGATCCGGGGTGGGCGGACACGACCGTGCTCTCCGGTGACCTCGCCGCCGCCGTCGGCGAGCTGAAGGCGAAGCCGGGCGGCGAACTGCAGGTGCACGGCAGCGGCGCCCTGATCCGGTGGCTGCTCGACCACGAGCTCGTCGACGAGATCATCCTGCTGATCGCTCCGGTGATCCTCGGCCAGGGCACGCGGCTGTTCCCCGACGCCGGCCTCGACACCGTGCTCGAGCAGGTCGAATCGCGCTCCACCGCCACGGGGATGACGCTCCAGACCTACCGGCCCCACGGCCGTCCCCGGTACGCCAGGGCCGACGCCTGAGTGCGAAGACGGGCGGCGTCGCCCCAGCAAGCAACGAGATGCGGCGCGATCGGCACCTCCAGCATGCTGGCGAAGACGCCCCTTCCCGCGCGCCCGGCCGTTCACCGGGTTCGGCGCCGTGGCAGACCTTCGCCCAGCGGCCGGACGACCCGGCGGCCCGACAGAGGAGACGGGACAGATGGCCCAACCGCTCGCAGTACCGGACGCCGACCACCGGCCCGCATCGCGAGAGCGCGGCACTCACCCGGCGGCGGACGCCGAGTCCGGGGCGGAGGTGGCCCGGTGACCGAGCCGACGCGTCCGATGACGGGGGCGGAATACCTCGAGAGCCTGCGCGACGACCGCGAGATCTATCTCTACGGCGAGCGCGTCAAGAACATCACCGAACACCCCGCGTTCCGCAACCCGGCGCGGATGGTCGCCCGGCTCTACGACGCCCTCCACGACCCGGCACACAAAGACGTGCTCACCACCGCCACCGACACCGGCGGCACCGGCTACACCCACCGCTTCTTCACCACCCCGCACAGCGCCGAAGACCTCGTCGCCGACCAGCAGGCCATCGCCGCCTGGTCCCGCCTCAGCTACGGCTGGATGGGGCGATCGCCCGACTACAAGGCGGCTTTCCTCGGCACCCTCGGCGCCAACGCCGACTTCTACAACCCCTTCGCCGACAACGCCCGCCGCTGGTACCGCGAATCGCAGGAGAAGGTCCTTTACTGGAACCACGCTTTCGTGCACCCGCCGGTCGACCGCGACCGGCCGCCCCACGAAGTCGCCGACGTCTTCGTCCACGTGGAGCGCGAAACCGACAACGGCCTGATCGTCTCCGGCGCGAAAGTCGTCGCCACCGGGTCGGCTCTCACGCACTACAACTTCATCGCCCACGATCGGCTGCCGGTCAAGGACCGGAAGTTCAACATCGTGGCCACCGTGGCGATGGACGCACCCGGCATGAAGCTCATCTGCCGCCAGTCCTACACCGCGGCCTCCGCCCTCACCGGCAGCCCCTTCGACTACCCCCTGTCGTCCCGGATGGACGAAAACGACGCCGTCCTCGTGATGGACAAGGTGCTGGTCCCCTGGGAGAACGTGTTCATCTACGGCGACGTGGCCAAGGTGGGCATGTTCGCCGGGCAGTCGGGCTTCAACGAGCGGGCCCAGTTCCACGGCGCCACGCGGCTCGCCGTGAAGTTCGAATTCCTCGCCGGCCTGCTCGCGAAAGCCTTGGAGATCACCGGTGTCAGCGACTTCCGCGGCGTGCAGTCCCGGCTGGGCGAAGTCCTCGCCTGGCGCAACCTGCTCTGGGGCCTCTCCGACGCGGCCGCCCGCAACCCGGTGCCATGGCGCAACGGGTCGGTGCTCCCCAACCCGGACTACGGGATGGCCTACCGCTGGTTCTCCCAGCTCGGCTACGCCCGGATCCGCGAGATCGTCCTCCAGGACGTCGCCAGCGGCCTCATCTACCTCAATTCCAGCGCGAAGGACTTCGAGAACCCCGACGTCCGGCCATACCTGGACAAGTACCTCCGCGGCTCGCACGGCATCGACGCCACCGAACGCGTCAAGGTCATGAAGCTGCTCTGGGACTCCGTCGGCACCGAATTCGGCGGCCGCCACGAACTCTACGAACGCAACTACACGGGCAGCCACGAAAACACCCGGGTGGCGTTGCTGCTCGGCCAGCTCGCCGACGGGCAGCTCGACGGCTACAAGCACTTCGTCGACCAATGCCTCGCCGAATACGACCTCGACGGCTGGACCGTCCCCGACCTCGCTTCGTTCGACCAGCTCGGCAAGATGGGCCGCGACCTCCTCGGCTGAGGTCCGGACGGCGCACCGAACGGGGGAGCACCGATCGATCCGGTGCTCCCCCGTCGGTCTTGAGTGCCGAGGTCAGGCGAAAGCCGCGGTCACGCCGTCACGGTCAGGGCGTCCGGAGTCACGGGCGGGTAGGCGAGGGCCGCCGCGTTGTGCCGGTCGAGCAGTGCCTGCGCTTCCTCGCCCGCCAGGCGGAACCGGCTCGCCGGATCCGCGCCCGAGACCAGCACGTCGTGCATCGCCGCGGTCATCACACCGTTGATGCCGTTGAGGTTCCCGAGCAGCGGGCCGGCTCCGGCCGGCGTCCGGTTCGGCGAGGCGAGCTGCTCGGTCGCCACGAGGAAACCGGGGAACGGCTCGGTCCAGTGCTCGGCCACGGCCTGCTCGTACGCCGGCCGGGTCAGCGGCAGGGACCGGTCCCGCATCCGCGCGATCGCGTGCTGCGGGTTGAGCTGGTGCTGGAGGAAGGCCAGCGCGCCGTCTTCCTTCTCCTTCGGCAGGCCGGCAGTCAGGAAGAAGGACTGGCCGCCGAAGGGCCCGCCGCTGTACGGCCGGTCACCGGACCGCGGCAGCTGGCCGACCGCGCACTCGAAGCCGCCTTCGGCGGCCATGCCCGCCATGACGTCGCCGACCGCCGACGAGGTGACCGCGAAAGCGACCTCCTGCCGGCCGAACGCCTCCATGCCACCGAAGTAGTCGTTCAGCTCCCCGGTGTAGAAGTAGTGGCCGCTCTTCCGCAGCTCCTGCCACCACCGCACATAGCGGAGCAGTTCCGGGGAATCGAGGAAGACCCGCGTGGATCGGGCGGTCCGGCCGTTGTCCCCGTTGCTGAACAACCCGCCCTGCCCGACCACCTCGCGGTGGAACAGCCAGCCATAGTTGGGCCAGGTGACCCCGTGCGGCGGCCCGTCCGGCAGGCCGGCGACGGCGGCACACGCGGCCGTCAGCTCCTGCCACGTCACCGGCATCCGGTCGACGCCGGCGCGCTCGAGCACGGTCTTGTTGGCGAAGAGGACATTGCTCGTGACGGACGTCGGTACGGAAACCAGTTCGCCGCCGCGGCTCCAGTAATCGCGCGCCGAGGGCATGAGGTCGTCGATGATCACCGGTTCGCCGAGGATCTTGGCGCGGTCCCCGACCGCGCGCTGGACCGGCACGAACAACGGTTCGCCGGCGCGGTTCCGGGTGTCGAGCGCGACCTGGGTCGCGGTGTAGACGTACTCGGCGAGGTCCGGCGGGTTCCCCCGCGTGACCGCTTCGGCCACCGCCTTCGGCAGCTCGCGATAATCGATCTTGCGGATCCGCACCCGGTACTCCGGGTGCGCCCGGTTGAACGAATCGGCCGCGTCGACGATCGGATTGCCGAAACCCGGAAGCATGTCCTCGTCGGAATCGCCGGTCTTCGCACTGTCCCCGAGCCACACCTCGATGGTGATCGGCTCGTCGATCCCGGTCGAATTCGACACAGCGCCCTCCGCAGTTCTCACGTTGCCGACCCAGGACTGCCCGGGAACCGAGGTTAACAGCCGGCACCGGCGCGCCCCCTCTCCTGCAGTGCGGGCCGACGCACTTTTCAAGACGTGCCAGGCACTTCCGTGTGCGAGCATTCCGATTGCGTGCGCCCAACCGATCGTCGAGGTGGCGGGCCGATCCGCATTCGTTTATCACCAGGAGGAAACGCTGATGGCGACCGGAGAACTGGACGAAATCCAGCAGTACGTGGTGGACGTGTCGCTCCGCGAGGACGATATCGCGCGCGAACTGCGGATGGCCACCATGGAGCTGCTCGCGCACGGCATGCTGGCCCCGCCGGTGGAGGGGCAGCTGCTCAGCTTCCTCGTCGGGCTGATCTCCGCCACCACCGTGGTGGAGGTCGGGACGTTCACGGGGTACAGCGCGCTGGCGATGGCGCGGGCCCTTCCCGCGCACGGCAAGCTCATCACGTGCGACGTCAGCTCCGAGTGGGCCGACATCGGCCGGCCGTTCTGGGCCCGCGCCGGCGTCGCCGACCGCATCCAGCTCGAGCTGCGGCCGGCGGTCGAGACCCTGGACGCGCTCTTGGCCGACGGCGCGGCAGGCACCGTGGACCTCGCGTTCATCGACGCCAACAAGGACAGCTACGCCGTCTACTACGAACGGTGCCTCGAGCTGCTCCGGCCGGGCGGGCTGGTGGTGCTGGACAACGTGCTCTGGTCGGGCCGGGTCGCCCAGCCGGACGTCAGCGACCCCGACACGGACGCGCTCCGGGAGCTGAACATCGCACTGCGCGACGACAAGCGGGTCGAACTGAGCATGCTCCCCGTCTTCGACGGTGTGACGCTGGCGTACAAGCGCGCCAACGTCGTCGCCGACCCCCGGTGAACCCGGCATCCGGAAGAGGTGGGCAGGACTGATGGACGGCAAGGGAAACCGGGCGACGGTGTCGCCGATCCAGGGACGCGCGCGGCTCGACCCGCGCCGCCGGCTGGCTTTGGCCGTGCTGTGCGCGGCGACCTTCATCATCATCCTCGACGGCTCGATCGTGTTCGTCGCGGTGCCGTCGATGGCCAAGGACCTGGCGCTGACGCCGAGCGCGGTGCAGTGGGTGCTCAGCTCGTACCTGCTCAGCTTCGGCGGGCTGCTGCTGCTCGGCGGCCGCGTGGCGGACCTGCTCGGCCGGCGCCGGATGTTCATCGTCGGCTCCGCCCTGCTGGCCGTTTCGTCGCTGCTGTGCGGGCTCGCGTGGTCGGTTGAAGTACTGATCGTGGCCCGGGTGGCCGAGGGCTTCGCCGCGGCCATCATGACGCCGACGGCGCTGTCGATCCTGATGACGACGTTCGCCGAAGGCCGCGAGCGCAACAAGGCGCTGGGGGTCTGGAGCTCGGCGGCGGGGATCGGCGGCACCATCGGTTCGCTGCTCGGCGGACCGCTCACCAGCGGGCCGGGCTGGGGCTGGATCTTCTTCGTCAACATCCCGGTGGCCGTGCTCGTGGTGGTGCTGAGCCCGCTGGTGCTGCGGGAGAGCTACGACCGCGAGCGGGCCCGGACCTTCGACGTGGCCGGCGCGCTGACCAGCACGGCGGCCCTCGTGGGACTCGTCTACCTCATCGTCGACGCACCGCAGGCCGGCTGGTGGAGCGGCCGGACGATCGGCCTCGGTGCCGTCGTCCTCGTGCTGCTGGCCGGGTTCGTCCTGGCCGAACGCCGCTCCGCCGCCCCGCTGCTGCCGCTGAAGTACCTTCGCAGCAAGGGGTTCATGGGCGGCAACCTGGTGATGCTCACCGTCGGCATGGCGGTGCACGGCGGGATGGGCGTGGTGATGACCCAGTACGCCCAGGTGGTGCTCGGCTACTCGGCCGTCCAGTACGGCCTCATGTTCGCCGTCATGACGGTGCTGACCGTGGTCGGCTCGACGCTCGCCGGCGGCCCGCTGGTGACCCGGTTCGGCACCCGCCCGGTCGCGGTGGCCGGGCTGGTGCTGATCGGCTTCAGCTGCCTGAGCCTGACCGGGATCTCCGCGCAGGGCAGCTTCGCCGGCGACATGCTGCTGGGCATGCTGCTGTTCGGTCCCGGGCTCGGCGCCGCGTTCGTCGCCGGCTCCGTCGCCGGGCTGGCCGGGGTGCCCGCCGACGACGCCGGCATGGCGTCCGGGGTGAACACCGCCGCGTTCCACATCGGTGGCGCCCTCGGCATCGCGATCCTCACCACGGTCGCGGCGTCGGCGGCGAGCGGACCGGATCCGGCCTCGGCGATGACGGCCGGCTTCCGGACCGCTTTCGCCGTCGCCATCGCCTTCGCGGTAGCCGGTGTCCTCGCCGCGCTGTTCCTGCTCGGCAAGCCGAGGAGATCCGCGACCGTGACCGCGATCGCCGGCAAGGCGGGCCGCGAAGCGGCCTAGTGCCGCGTCTCGGAAGTTCGTCGACGGCCGGCAACGAGCGGGCGCTGGAACCACTCCGGCGCCCGCTCCGTCGCGTCGGCGGGACCGACGCAGCGCGGCCGCGCGGTCACCGGCAGCACCACACTGCGCGATCGATCCAATGCTCACCGTGCCATTTCCCCGACATTTCCGGCGATTCCGCGCGTGAGGGAAAAACAATCACGCCGACCACGCATTTTCGTCGGTCATCACCATCGCCACAGCGCACGGAGAAAGAACGTTTCCGACTCGGGTGAATGCGACGATCCCTGCAGCCGGCCTCTACTACACCGGCACTGGGGAGCGAAATGCAATGCTGAACAGACGACGCCTTATCACACTCGGCGGGCTGACCGTGGGCGGAGCGGCGGCCGGATTACTTTTGCCGAAGGGCACGCCCGCGCAGGTGCGGCCACTGGCCGACGCGCACATGGGCGGGCAGATGGCCGGCACGGACATGGCCGGCATGCTGCACCACTCCGGACCTCTCACCGCGGCAACCCCGCCGCCTCCGGTCACCCCGTTCACCGCGGCCATGCCCGTGTCGCCCGTCCTGCGCCCGGTCGCGTGCAGCTCGACCACGGACTTCTACCGGCTGGCGATCCAGCCGGCGAACGTGGAGATCTTCCCCGGCACGAAGACCCCTGTGCTCACGTACGGCGGCCTCTTCCCGGGGCCGACCATCCGCGCCCGGACCGGTCGCGCCGTGCAGATCACCTACACCAACGGCCTGAGCGAGGCCTCCAACGTCCACCTCCACGGCGGTCACACGCCCCAGGACAGCGACGGCTACTCGATGGACACCCTCGCGCCCGGCGCCTCCCGCGTCTACCGGTACCCGAACCTGCAGCAGGGCGCGACGCTCTGGTACCACGACCACGCGATGGGGTTCGAAGCCGATCACCTCTACCGCGGCCTGCAAGGGTTCTACGTCCTCGAGGACGACGTCGAGACACCGCTGCGGCTGCCCTCGGGCGAGTTCGACGTGCCGATCCTGCTGCGCGACGCGCACTTCGACGGGAACGCCCAGCTGGTCAGCGACTGGCCGGCCCTGCGCCCCACCGTGCTGGCGAACGGCAAGATCCAGCCGTACTTCCAGGTCGCCGCGCGCAAGTACCGGTTCCGCCTGCTGAACGCCGCCAACGAGCGGCTCATGACGCTGAACCTGAACGGCACCGAGATGATCCGGATCGGCTCGGACGGCGGACTGCTGCCCGCCCCGGTGCCGGAGACCGAGCTCTCCCTCGCTTCGGGCGAGCGCACCGACTTCGTGGTCGACTTCGGCAGGTTCCCGGTCGGCACGCAGCTGGTGCTGTCCGACGCCGACGCCGGCCCCGTCCTGCGGTTCGACGTCGTACGGTCCGCGCCGGACACCAGTCGCGTCCCCGCCGTGTTGCGCCCGCTCCCCGCCATGCCACCGGCGACGGTGACTCGCGACATCACCATGAGCTTCGACCTCACCAGTGCCACCCCGATGGGCCTGATGAACGGCAAGGCGTTCGACCCGAACCGGGTGGACTACCAGATCAAGCGCGGCACCACGGAACTCTGGCGGATCCACAACGGCGACGCCGCGCCCCTCAACCACACCTTCCACATACACCTGGTGCAGTTCCGCGTCGTCGACCGCGGCGGCGCACCGCTGCTGCCGGTCGACGCGGGGCAAAAGGACACGGTGTTCGTCACCTCGGGGAATTCGGTCGCGGTTCAGGCCACCTTCGGCGACTACCTCGGCAAGTACGTCTTCCACTGCCACTTCATCGAGCATTCGGTGCTGGGCATGATGGGCCAGATCGAAATCGTGCCCTGAACCCGGCCCGGCCCGGGGAGCGGATTTTCCGCCGCTCCCCGGGCTTCGCCGTGCCTGTCCACAGTGGATGGACGGTCGGCAACACAGGAGATGCACCCCGCGCGGAACGGCTGTCAGGCTTCTGCCGCGTTCCCGGGCCGGCCCGACTTCGGCCCCGTGATCGGTTTTGGGAGTGCCGATGATGTTTCGCTTTCGTCCGGACGGCCGGGCCAAACTCGCGGTGATCGCCGCCGCGGCCGCCCTGGTGCTGGCCAGTGGCAGTGGTGCGGCCGCGACGACGAGCCCCGTCAAGCACGCCGGCCCGGCCGGTGACGGCACGGCCGTCACCCCGGTCGGCTTCCGGGTCACCCCTGCCGGCCGGCAGACCGACCTGGGCGACCTGCCGCTCAGTGCGGTGTTCTTCCCGGACCAGCGGCACCTGGTCGTCGCGAACGCGGGCAACGGCCCGCAGTCCCTGCAGGTCGTCGACGCGGCGACCAGTACGGTGACGCAGACGATCACCTACGACCCGCCGGAAGCCGTGTTCACGGGGCTGGCGTTCAGCCCGGACGGCACCCACCTGTACGTCAGCGGCGGTGGCAGCGACAAGATCCACGTGCTCGGCGTCTCCGGTGCGCAGCTCACCGAACAGGCGGCGATCCCGCTGGCCGTCACCGACGCCACCGGCCGGCCGGTCGACGTCTACCCGGCCGGTCTCGCGGTCACGCCGGACGGCGCCCGGCTCGTCGTCGCCGACCAGCTGGCCGACGCCGCGACGGTGGTCGACCTGGCCACCGGCCACGCGAGCACGATCGGCGTCGGTCACGCCCCGTACGGGGTCACCCTGGCGAAAGACGGGCGCACCGCCTACGTCACCAACCGCGGCGGCAACACCGTCAGCGTGCTCGACGTGAGCACCGCGACCCCGGCCGTGCTCACCACGGTCACCGTCGGCACCCACCCCAACCAGTCGGTCCTCGACGCCGCCGGCCGCCGGCTCTACGTGGCCGACGGCGACTCCGACCAGGTCAGCGTGCTCGACACGGCGACCAACCGGGTCGTGCGGACCATCGACCTGGCGCCGTACCCGAACGCGCCCGTCGGCTCGAACCCGCTCGGCCTGGCCCTGTCGCCGGACGGGCGCACGCTGTACGTCGCGAACTCCGGCAACAACGACGTCGCCGTGATCGACGTGGGCGGCGGGCAGGTCACCGGGCTGATCCCCACCGGCTGGTACCCGGCGGCGGTGCTCGCCTCGGCCGGCAAGCTGTTCGTCCTGAACGCCAAGGGCCTCGGCGCCGGTCCGAACCCCGACGGTCCCAACCCCTTCAAGGACACCCCGGAACTGACCATGGACCCGGCGTGGCGTGCCCAGTTCATCGGCACGATGATGGTCGGGACGCTGTCCACCATCGCGGTGAGCGCGGACCCCGCCCAGCTGGCCGGCTGGACCCGGCAGGTGGTCGGCAACAACGGGTTCGCGCTCGCCGACCGCGTCCGCGGCGGGGGCAACTCGATCGTGCCCGGCCGCGTCGGCGGCCCGACACCGATCAAGCACGTGATCTACGTGGTCAAGGAAGCCCGCACCTACGACCAGGTGCTCGGCGATCTGGGCAAGGGCGACGGCATCCCGGAGCTCAGCTTGTTCGGCGAAGCCAGCACGCCGAACCAACGCGCGCTCTCGAACCGGTTCGTGACGCTGGACAACACCTACGCCAGCGCGGAGGTGGGCGTGCAGGGCTGGAGCTGGGCCACGGCGGCCGGCTCCAACTCCTTGACCGAGCAGACCTGGGGAGCCACGCCCCGGCGGCACACCGGCGGCACGATGCCGCCGGCCGCGACCGCCGATCCGGCCGTCGCGCCGAACCGGGACCCGGCCGGCGCGTACATCTGGGACCGGCTGGCGGCCAAGGGGATCTCCTTCCGCAACTACGGGTTCGCCGTCGCGCCGGACGCGGCCGGGAAGCTGCACGCCCCCGACCCGACGCTGGACGCGCACACCGATCCGGACTACGTCGGCTTCCAGCCCGACTGCGCCGACTCGGCCGGCAGCTTCGCGCCGCAGGGCGGCAGCAGCTGCATGCTGCCGCGCATCGAGGAGTGGAAGCGGGAGTTCGCCGGGTACGTGGCCGGCGGGAACCTGCCCACGGTCCAGTTCGTCGCGCTGCCCAACGACTTCACGTTCGGCAACTGGCCCGGCAAGCCGACTCCGCCCGCCTACGTCGCGGACAACGACTGGGCGCTCGGCCAGCTGGTGGAGGCGGTCTCGCACTCGAAGTACTGGGCCGACACGGCCATCTTCGTGACCGAGAGCAACGCCCAGGCCGGCGCGGACCACGTGGACGCGCACCGCACGACGTCGCTGGTGGTCAGCCCGTACACGCAGACCGGCAAGGTGGATTCCACCTTCTACAGCACGGTGTCGGTGCTGCGCACCATCGAACTGCTCGTCGGCATCAAGCCGCTGACCCAGTTCGACGCGTACGCCACGCCGATGACCAACGCCTTCACCGACTGCCCGAGCTTCACGCCCTACACGGCGGTCAAGCCGACGACGTCGTTCACCGATGTGAACCCGCCACCGGCCGGAGGCAACTGAAGACACCCCGGGGTGCGGCTCGCCTGAGCCGCACCCCGGTTTCGCGGCTCGCGCACCGCATCCGCGAGGACGCCGGCGCGGGGCCGCGAATGTGATGCTCGATGTGGTTCACGCTCGTCGAAGGGACGACCAGGACATGGCAGCCGCCAGCAATGCGCCAGCGAACGACCCCGCGTCCCGGGCGGGGGAAACCACGCGCCCGCTGACCGGGGCCGAGTACCTCGAGAGCCTGCGCGACGACCGCGAGATCTACCTCTACGGCGAACGCGTCAAGGACGTCACCGCGCATCCCGCGTTCCGCAACCCGGCGCGGATGGTCGCCCGGCTCTACGACGCCCTGCACGACCCCCAGCACCGGGACGTCCTCACGACCGCCACCGACACCGGCGGGCCGGGCGGCTACACCCACCGCTTCTTCACCACCCCGCACAGCGCCGAAGACCTCGTCGCCGACCAGCAGGCCATCGCCGCCTGGTCCCGCCTCAGCTACGGCTGGATGGGCCGCTCCCCCGACTACAAAGCCGCCTTCCTCGGCACCCTCGGCGCCAACGCCGACTTCTACAACCCCTTCGCCGACAACGCCCGCCGCTGGTACCGCGAATCGCAGGAAAAAGTCCTCTACTGGAACCACGCGATCGTGCACCCACCCGTCGACCGCGACCGGCCACCCCACGAAGTCGCCGACGTCTTCGTCCACGTCGAACGCGAAACCGACAACGGCCTCATCGTCTCCGGCGCCAAAGTCGTCGCCACCGGCTCCGCTCTCACCCACTACAACTTCATCGCCCACTACGGCCTGCCGATCAAGGACCGCAAGTTCGCCCTGGTCGCGACCGTGCCGATGGACGCACCCGGCATGAAGCTCATCTGCCGCCAGTCCTACACCGCGGCCTCCGCCCTCACCGGCAGCCCCTTCGACTACCCGCTCTCCTCCCGCCTCGACGAGAACGACACGATTCTCGTCCTGGACAAGGTGCTCATCCCCTGGGAGAACGTGTTCATCTACGGCGACGTCGTCAAGGTCGGCATGTTCTCGGGGCAATCCGGTTTCATCGAGCGGTTCACCTTCCACGGCTGCACGCGGCTCGCCGTCAAACTCGAATTCCTCGCCGGCCTGCTCGCGAAAGCCTTGGAAATCACCGGCGTCAGCGACTTCCGCGGCGTGCAAGCCCGGCTGGGCGAAGTTCTCGCGTGGCGCAACCTCTTCTGGGGCCTCTCCGACGCCGCCGCGCGCAACCCCGTCCCCTGGCGCAACGGCGCCGTGCTGCCCAACCCGAACTACGGGATGGCCTACCGCTGGTTCTCCCAGCTCGGCTACGCCCGGATCCGGGAAATCGTCCTCCAAGACGTCGCCAGCGGCCTCATCTACCTCAATTCCAGTGCGAAGGACTTCTCGAATCCCGAGGTCCGGCCGTATCTCGACAAGTACCTGCGCGGCTCCCACGGCATCGACGCCACCGAACGCGTCAAGGTCATGAAACTGCTGTGGGACGCTGTGGGCACCGAATTCGGCGGCCGCCACGAACTCTACGAACGCAACTACGCCGGCAACATGGAGAACACGCGGGTCGAGCTGCTGCTCGGCCAGCTCGCCGACGGGCAGCTCGACGGCTACCAGAAATTCGTCGACACGTGCCTCGCCGAGTACGACCTCGACGGCTGGACCGTCCCCGACCTCGCGTCGTTCGACCACCTCGGCGCGCTGGGGCGCGACCTGCTCGGCTGACCACCCGGAAACGCCGTCGTCCCGGACCTTCCCGGTCCGGGACGACGGCGTTTCGCGTTGTCAGGTGAAGGAGAGTCTCGCGGGACCGCGCTGTCAGGCACAAAAGAAAGTCCGCCCGGCGAGGGAAACCCCGCCGGACGGACTTCGGTTCACCGGCCGGCCGGACTCAGCCGGTCTGCGCCGCGATGAACTCGGCGACCCCGCGCGGCCGCAGGTCCAGCCAGTGCTCGCGGACGTAAGCCAGGCACTCCTCCCGGCGTCCCGGGCCGTGCACCACGGCCCAGCCGTCCGGGGCGGCCGCGAACGCCGGCCACAGCGAGTGCTGGTCCTCGTCGTTGCGCAGGACCGTGTAGTGGGCGTCCTGGTCCTCGAATGGGTTGGCCATCCGATCCTCCCTCCGGCTCAGGCCGCCGCGGCGGCGTCGTCGAGGTGGTCGGCCAGCCCGGCCACCGTCGGTACGTCGAACAGCACGTTGATCAGCAAGTCGACGTCGAGCTCGGTCCGGATGCGGCTGAGCAGCCGCATCGCCTGCAGCGACTGGCCGCCGAGGTCGAAGAAGCTGTCGTCGATGCCGACCTTCGGCACCTCGAGGACCGAGCTGAAGATCGCGCACAGCTTCTCCTGCAGCGGCGTCTCCGGGGCCCGGAACGCCGACGCTGCCTCGAAGTCGGGCTCCGGCATCGCCTTGCGGTCCAGCTTGCCGTTCGACGTCAGCGGCAGCGAGTCCAGCCGGATGAGCGCGGCCGGGACCATGTAGTCGGGCAGCTGCTCCTTGGCGTGGGCGCGCAGTGCACCCAGGTCGATGTCGCCGGCGTCCGGCACGACGTAGCCGACCAGCCGCTTCTCGCCCGATTCGAGCTCCCGCACCACGACGACGACCTGCGCGAGACCGGGGTAGCTGCTCAGCGCCGCCTCGACCTCGGCCAGCTCGACCCGGAAGCCGAGGATCTTCACCTGGCTGCTCGCCCGGCCGACGAACTCGATCAGCCCGTCGTCGTTGCGCCGGGCCAGGTCGCCGGTGCGGTACATGCGGGCGCCCGGCTCGCCGAACGGGTCCGCCACGAAGGCCTCGGCCGTCAGGTCGGTGCGGCCGTAGTAGCCCCGTGCCACCCCGCGGCCGCCGATGTAGATCTCCCCTTCGATGCCGTTCGGCACCGGGGACAGGCGGTCGTCGAGGATGCGGATGTCGACGTCGTTGAACGCGTCCCCGACCGGCACCAGCGTGCCGGGCCGGTACGACGCCGTCAGCGGGTGGTGGGCGGAGAACAACGAGCACTCCGTGACGCCGTACATCGCCCGGATCACGATGTCCGGGCAGGCGTCCAGGACCCGGCGCACCGCGTTGGGCGCGATCACGTCGCCGCCGGTGAGGATCTCCGACAGGCCGGTGAACGTCTCCAGCGACTCCTCCGCGAGCACCCGGAACAGACCGGCCGTCAGGTGGATGCCGGTGATCCGCTCCCCCGCGATCAGGTCGCGCAGCTTGGCCGGCTCCAGGCGCCCGGGCGGCGCGATGACGATCCGGCCGCCGTGCAGCAGCGGCATCCAGATCTCGTAGGTGGAGACGTTGAAGGCGTACGGCGCCACCATCAGCACCCGCGCGTGCCGCTCGGGCGTCCACTGCGTGTTGAAGATCAGCCGCACCACGTCCCGCTGGGTCACCGCGACACCCTTGGGGTGGCCGGTGGAGCCGGAGGTGTGGATGACGTAGGCCAGCTGGTCCGGGTGGATCGGCACCGACGGGTCGGTGGCCGGCTGCTCCGCGGTGGCCGGGTCGTCGTCGACGACCAGGACCGGCACCCCGCCCGGCAGCCCCGCCGCGTGGGTGGCGGTGTCGGCCAGCAGCACCGTCACCTCGGCGTGGTCCACGACCCACTGGCGGCGCTCCGCCGGGTAGTCCTCGTGCACCGGGACGTAGACGCCGCCGGCCTTGACCGTGGCGAGGGTCGCCACGACCAGGTCGATGGAGCGCTCCAGCAGCACCGCCACGCGGTCGTCCTGGCGGACGCCCAGCCCGATCAGCCGGTGGGCGAGCCGGTTGGCCCGCTCGTCCAGCTCGCGGTAGGTCAGCTTGGTCTCGCCGGCGGACACCGCCACCGCGTCCGGCGTCCGGGCGGCCTGCTCGGCGAACCGCTCGGGGATGACAAATGATCCCATTTCCGTGTTCCCCATCCCTTTCCTAGCCCGCCAACGTGTCCGGGGTCTGCGGCGCGTCGGAGTCCCGGAACGCCCGCAGGGCCAGCGGACCGTCGAAGATGTCACGCATCCCGGAGACGCCGGAGAGCATCCGGGCGAAGTCGATCTTGCGCGGCCGCAGGCGCTTCGGGTCGATGCTCTGCTGCGCGGCGTCGAAGTAGTCCTCCTTGGACTTCGTGCGGTCGTAGAAGAACCGGACGAACTCCAAGAGCGAGTTGAGGAACTCGCGGTAGTTGCGTTCGTAGCGGTCGTAGAGCGCCGCCTCCTGGTCGGGGTTGCGCAGCGCGAGGTTGGCCGTCTCGAACAGGCCGAGCGAGCCGCGCAGCGTCAGGCCGACGCCGGTGGAGAGGAGGGGGTCGATGAACGCGGCCGAGTCGCCGACCAGCGCCCAGCCCGGACCGTAGAACTTCTTGCAGGTGTACGACCAGTCCTTGATCGTGCGGTAGCCGCTCACCCGGGTGGCCGGCGCGGTCAGCGACGTGATCTCGTCGGCCGCGGCCAGCTCGCTCGCGTGCAGCTCCTCGAGCGTCTTGCCCGACTTCTTGAACTCCTCGATGGGCGTCACGTACCCGACGCTCACCGTGCCGTCCGAGAGCGGGATGAACCAGAACCAGCCGTGCGGGCGGTTCTCGGTCAGGGTGTCGCCCCACCGCGTCCCGCTGTAGCGGTTGCAGTTCTGGAAGTACGCCCAGACCGCGAGGTTGCGCAGGTCGTTGTGGTACTCGATGAGATCGAGCTTGCGCGGGAGCAGGTGCTGCTGGCCGGACGCGTCGACCACCAGCTTCGAGCCGACGGTCGTCGGTTCCGCGTCGCCCTTGCGCTGGAAGCGCACGCCGACCGCGCGGTCGCCCTCGAAGAGGACATCCTGGACCGTGGCCTCCTCGATGACGAGCGCGCCCAGTTCGCGGGCCCGGCCGAGCAGCACCGAGTCGAAGTCCGCGCGGCGGACCTGGAAGGTGTACTCGTACTCCGAGGCCTCGGTGAACCGGAAGTCCCAGGCGCCCTGGTTGCGACCCCACATCAGCGTGCCGCCGTACTTGCGGACGTACCCCATCCGGTCCAGCTTGTCGCGCAGCCCGAGCGCTTCGATCGTCGGCATCGAGCCGGTGATGAGCGATTCACCGATGTGGTAGCGGGGGAACTTCTCCCTCTCCAGCACGAGCACCTTGTGACCCTGCTGCGCCAGCAGTCCCGCGGTCGCCGAGCCACCGGGACCACCGCCGATGACGACGACGTCGAAGTCTTCCGTGCCAGCCATAGTCGTGATTCCTCCGTCAGTCACTTCGAGTCCGAGTCACCGGCGCGGTGCCGCTGGGTCTCGACCGCTTCGTACAGGGACTTGATGTTCGAACTGCCGAACGTGCTCGCGCCCGCTCGTTCGATGATCTCCAGGAAGATCGTGTTCCGCGGATGCACCGACTTCGCGAAGATCTGGTAGAGCTGGCCGTCGTGGTCCTCGTCGAGCAGGATGTTCAGCGCGCGAAGCTCCTCGACGCTGTGACGGTCCGGTTGCACGCGCTCGGCGAGCAGGGTGTAGTAAGCGTCCGGAGTGGACAGCAGCTCGATGCCGTTGTCACCGATCTGCCGCACGGACGCGAGAACGTCCCCCGTGGACAGCGCCATGTGCTGCACGCCGGCCCCGCCGTGGTCCTTCAGGAACTCGTCGACGTGCCCGGCTTCGGCGGCCGGGTCGGACTCGATCAGCGTCAGGGTGACCGCCCGCGACTTGCTCTGCACCACCTTGATGTACATGGCCTGGTCACCGGTCACGATCCGCTCGGCGAGCGTGAGGTCGAAGTCGAGGGCCTGCCGGTAGAAGTCGACGGTGGCGTCGATCTGCCCCGGCTCGACGACCACCGCGAAGTGGTCGACGGCGAGCAGGCCGGTACCGGCACCGCCGGCACCCGGCCGCGCGACCAGCCCGTGCGCGTCGTAGGCGGCCGAGCCGGCCGGGCGCTGCACGAAGGTGTGCGTGACGTCGCCGAACCCGATGATCGACGCGGTCACCACGCCGTTGCGCTCGGCGGGCGGCGAGACCGGGCGCGCACCGCCGCTGACCGCCGCGTCGAACGCCGCGGCCGCGTCGGGCACCCGCAGGCCGATGTTGGCGACCCCGTCACCGTGCCGCTCGACGTACGCGGCGGCCGAGTGGTCCTGCTCCACCGGCTCGGTCAGCACCAGATCGATATCGCCCTGCCCGACCGCGATCGAACGGACCTGTCCCGGCGCGTCCCCGGAGGTCGCACGCACCCCGCAGCCGTAACCGTCCACAAGCCACTTGATGTTCTTTTCGATGTCCTCGACGTAAAACTCGACGTAATCAACGGTCATGTTTTCGGACGCCCGCGTCCGCGATACCGTCACCTGTCCTCCAGAACCCGCCAGAGACGCTGATGTGAAACACTCCCATCGACGTTGACAGCCGGTACGCGCGAACGCATCTTTCCGATTGCCGACGGCCGTGCGGAAAAACGGAAAGAGCCCGGCGCCTGCTGCCGGGCTCTTTCCGTTTTCGTCGACGGAGGTCACGTCGTCGGGGCGTTCGCAGTGCTCGCGCCTCGCGGCGCTGCGGCCGTCGCGGCCCATCGCGTCCTCCCGGAAACCGTGGTTTCCCAGGATTTCCCGCCGACCCCCCGCGCGTCTTCTCCGCGTTTGCGCAGCGGCGTGACCGAAGCACTCGGAAAGACTCCGGACCAGCGGCCGCGGATACGTTGTTCGCACGGCACCCAAGTCCATTCCCGGTGCCTGCTTCGCGCGGCGCGGGCCCACGCGCCGGCCCGTCGTTCCGGCCGGCGTCACCGGGCCCGCTCTGAGAGAGGAGATCACCGATGGCGGATACCAAGCGGAAGTACACCAGCCGGGCGCTGGGGGTCTACGGCCTGCTCGTCGTGATACCGGTGCTGGCCAGCATCGTCCTGCTCACCCGGGACAGCAAGGGAGCGGGGGTGGCGGCCAAGTCGGCGGCGGCCACCGGGCACCCGGTGGCCCAGCTGCTGCTGGCGATCGCGGTCGTCATCGCCGCGTGCAAGGCGGCCGGCTGGGTGATGCGGCGCATCGGCCAGCCACCGGTGGTCGGCGAGATCGCCGCGGGCATCGTCCTCGGCCCGTCGGTGCTCGGGGCGATCTCGCCGTCGGCAGCGTCGGCGTTGCTGCCCACCGCGATCATGCCCCAGCTGAACGTGCTGGCGCAGGTGGGCGTCGTCCTGTTCGTGTTCCTGGCCGGGCTCGAGGTGAACACCCGGCTGATGCGCGGCCGCGGGCACCTCGCCGTGGTGGTCAGCCACGTCAGCATCGCGGTGCCGTTCGTGCTCGGCGTTCTGCTCGCCGTCTTCGCGTACGCCAAGTTCGCGCCGCAGGGTGTCGGGTCGCTGGCGTTCGCCTTGTTCATCGGCGTGTCGATGAGCATCACCGCCCTGCCGGTGCTCGTCCGGATCCTCAAGGACACCGGCATGTTCCACAGCCGGATCGGGGTAGTCGCGCTGACCTGCGCGGTGGTCGACGACGTCACGGCGTGGTCCCTGCTCGCGCTGGTGGTCGCACTGGTCACCGCCTCGTCGCTGTTCGGCGTGCTGCTGACCCTCGGCCTGGCCGCGGCCTTCACCGGCCTGCTGTACTACGTGGTCCGGCCGCTGATGGCGAAGTACTTCAGCCGGACCTCCGAGCCGAAGCTGCGCCGGCTGGCCCCGCTGGCCCTGGTCGGCGTGCTGCTGTGCGCGATGGCCACCGAGTGGATCGGTGTGCACGCGATGTTCGGCGCGTTCATGTTCGGCCTGGTCTTCCCGCGCGGCAACGTGATCGAGAAGTGGCTGCACCAGAACGTCAACGGGCTCACCACGTCCCTGATGCTGCCGCTGTTCTTCGCCTACAGCGGCCTCCGCACGAACATCCGGCTGCTCAGTGACCCCACGCTGTGGCTGTGGTGCGCCGCGATCCTCGTGGTCGCGGTGGTGGGGAAGCTCGTCAGCGCGACGGCGGCGGCCCGCAGTGTCGGGGAAACCTTCTGCCGGGCGCTGCAGATCGGCGTCCTGATGAACTGCCGGGGCCTGACCGAGCTCATCGTGCTGAACGTGGGTCTGGACCTCGGGGTGCTGTCGCCGGAGATGTTCACCATGCTGGTGCTGATGGCGCTGATCTCCACGGCGATGACGGCCCCGATGGCGGTGTACCTGGACAAGCGGGCGGGCCGCCGGGAAGCGGCCCGCGGGACCCGCGTGCAGCACTTCGACGAGGAATTGCCGAAAGCCGCCTGACGGGCGGACGAACGCGAAGGGCGCCGGCCACATCGTGACCGGCGCCCTTCGCATAGTCCGGATGGCTCGCCGCGGCACCGCGAGCCGGCCGCGTTCAGCCCCGCAGCAACAACGGGACTTCCGCGAACCCGTTGAAGATGAAGGTGGGCGCGGGCTTCAGCTCGCTGGCCGGGACGGCCAGCTTGAGGTCGGGGAAGCGCTCGAACAACGCCGGCAGCGCGACCAGGGCCTCCATCGTGGCCAGGGCCGGGCCGAGGCAGCGGTGCCGGCCGTAACCGAAGCCGAGGCTGCTCTTGTCCGCGCGGGTGATGTCGAATTCGTCGGCGGTGTCGCCGTACTTGGCGGGGTCCCGGCCCGCCGCCAGGTAGTTGATCAGCACCAGGTCGCCCTTGGCGATGGTCACCCCGCCGATCTCGATGTCGTCGAGCGCACACCGGAACGGCATCGAGCCGACGGCGCCGTCCTTGCGGACCTCCTCGTCCCACGCCGCTTCCCAGCTCGCTTCCCCGGCGAGGATCGCGGCGAGCTGGTCGGGGTGGGTGAGCAGGTCGACGAGCGTGTGGGACAGGACGTTGGCCGTGGTTTCGGTGCCACCGCCGATCAGCAGGTGCACCGAGCCGACGACCTCTTCGTCGGTGAGGGGCGCCTCGTTGTCCTCCGTGGCCTTGATGATGATGGTGGTGAGGTCGTCGCCCGGCTCGCGGCGCTTCGTCGCGACCAGCCGGCCGAGCGCCTCGTGCCACTGGTGGAGGTTGGCCTCGGACTCCTCGGCCGTGTTGTCCGTCTTCGCGTTCACCTGGGCGCCCCGCAGCATGGTCGCCTGGTCCTCGTCGCGGATGCCCAGCAGGTCGCAGACGAGGATGGTCGACAGCGGGTAGAAGAACTGGCCCTTGATGTCCACCACCTCGTCGGCGGGCACCGCCGCGAGCTCGTCGAGGAGGCGGTGCACGATGCCTTCGATGATCGGCCGGGACTTCGCCACCTGGCGGTTGGTGAACGCCTTCGCGACGAGCTTGCGCAGCCGGTCGTGCTCCGCCCCGTCCCGGGTCTGCATGTTGTCCATGGCGACCCAGGTGAACAGCTCCCAGTTCTGCGGCACCCGGCCCGCCTGGTACTCCGGCCAGTTGTCCTTGGTGTTCTTCGCGATCCGGGGGTCGACGAGCAGCTGCTTCGCCTCTTCGAAACCCGTCACGGACCAGGCGGTGTACCCGCCGTGCAGTTCCACGCGGGTGACCGGGCCGCGGGCGCGCAGGTTCTTGTTCTCCCCGTGGAGATCGCTGCCGCTGCGGTCCAGTACGTACGGGCACTCGTCCATTTTCACTCCACACTGCCGGCGACACCGAAAAAATCCCTTCCATCATCGATGCCGTCCGCGCCGGCGGCGTCTCGGATGCTGCGGTACAACGAGAAAACCGGCGGCACCCCGTGGGGCGCCGCCGGTTTTCCCGCCGGGTCAAGGCAGCAGAACGCGGCCCACTTCCGGAGCCTGGGTTCCGTCCGCCAGCGCGCGGAACGCCTCCACCACTTCGACGGGTCCGTGCCCGTGCGCGATCGTGAGCCAGGACGCCATGTTCCGCAGGTACCGCGTTTCCGCTTCGTGGTAGCGGGCGTAGTACGCGTCCGCGCCCTCCTCGCCGATGGTGTGGTCTTCGACCATCGGCGTGAAGAAGAGCTCCGGCTGCGGGTCGGGCAGCCCGGCCGGGGCCTGCTCACCCGGCTCCGGGTGGTTGAACCCGATGAGGACGCCCTGGGTCAGCGACGGCGCGAACTGCCGGTACACCGCGTGCAGCACCTTGGCCGAGCCGGTGAAGTCGACGAGGACGGCCGGCGCCGTGACGGTGGCCGACTCGAAGGCGTCGTAGGTGGCGACTTCGCCGTAGACGTCCAGGTTTTCGACGAACGCCTTCCTGCCCTCGGAGGTGATGCCCACGGTCGTGATCCCGACCTGCCGCGCCCGCAGCTCGTCGACCAGGCCGATCGCCGTCTTGCAGGAGGCGCTGGTGACGATCAGCGACTTCGCGCCCTGGGCGGCCTGTCGTTCGACGAGGTCGGCGAGGGTGAACGAAGCCGGGAACACCGGCCGCATCAGGGCGCGGAAGTCGTCCAGCTCGTCCGGTTCGCCGACGCTCTGGAAGGTCAGGTACCACGGGTGCAGGAAGGCCCGCTCCGGCGAGGTGTCGAGCAGACCCCGCGGCGTGACTTCCGCCCGCACGGTGTGGTGGCTCGCCATCGGCAGGTAGCCGAAGTAGCGGCTGCCGACCGCGACGCCGTCGTGGCGCGATTCCGCGACGCGCACGAAGCCCCAGACCGGCACGCGGCCGAACTCCGGCGGCGCGGGGAAGGCGTTCCAGAACGCGATCATGTTCCCGGCACCGAATTTCGCGTAACTGACGTTGTTGGCGGTGAGGCCGAACCGCTCGACTTCGAGCCGGACCTCGCCGGGCTCCAGCTCGGCCAGGACCGGGACACGGATCTCGCTCGCGGCGAAATCGTCCCGCCGGACCAGCACTTCCCAGTTTTCTCGCGTGGGCACTACGCCCCCTTCGCGTTAGTAGTTCAACCTTCGCCGGCTGTCGGATCCGCACGAAGGGGGTAGACCTTGAGCGGTCACGCTGACAGCCTCACCGCGGCCCGCCACCGCGGCAACTTCCTCGTTGCGGCCGTCCTCCGGCGGACGGGCTTCCCGTCGCGGATTCGGCAATGCGGGATAAGCAGCCGCCGGGGCCACGCTGGTTGACTCGATGGGGCCGCTGGTTTCGCGAGCCCCGTGAGGAGAGTGCCGAGCCTTGTTCACCACTGACGCTTTTGCCGCACCTGCCGAGGGTGCCCCGCTCGGGCCCGCGACGATCACACGGCGCGCGGTCGGGCCGCACGACGTGCTGATCGACGTGGCGTACTGCGGGATCTGCCACACCGACATCCACCACGTGCGCGGCGAGTGGGGGCCGCAGCCGTACCCGCTCGTGCCCGGCCACGAGATCGTCGGGACCGTCACCGCCGTCGGCGCCGAGGTGTCGCGGTTCTCACCCGGGGACCGGGTCGGGGTCGGCTGCATGGTCCGCTCCTGCGGGGAGTGCGCGAGCTGCGAGGCCGGCCAGGAGCAAGACTGCGCGGGCATGGTCGGCACCTACGCCGGCACCGACGCCGACGGTACCGTCACCCAGGGCGGCTACTCCGGGAAGATCGTCGTCGGCCAGAACTTCGTCCTGCGCGTCCCGGAAGGACTCGACCCGGCCGGTGCCGCGCCGCTGCTCTGCGCCGGTGTCACCATGTATTCGCCGCTGCGCCGCTACGGCGCCGGCCCCGGCAAGAAGGTCGCCGTGCTCGGGCTGGGCGGTCTCGGCCACGTCGGCGTCAAGCTCGCCGTCGCGATGGGCGCCGAGGTCACCGTGCTTTCCCAGACCTTGAAGAAGCTCGAGGACGGCCTGCGACTCGGCGCGACCGAGTTCCACGCGACCGGCGACGCCGCCGCGCTGGCCGGGCTCGCCGGCCGGTTCGACCTCCTGATCAGCACCGTGACCGCGCCGCCCGACCTGCCGACGCTGCTGTCCCTGCTGGCGCCGGGCGGCACCCTGGTCAACGTCGGCATCCCCGCCGAACCGCTGGTACTGCCGGCCTTCTCCCTCATCATGGGCCGCAAGACCGTCGCCGGCTCGCTGTTCGGCGGTATCGCCGAAACGCAGGAAATGCTCGACTTCTGCGCCGCCCACGGCATCACCGCGGACGTCGAGGTCATCACGCCCGAGGGGATCAACGACGCCTACGAGCGCGTCCTGGCCTCCGACGTCCGCTACCGCTTCGTCATCGACACCGCCGCCCTTTCCTGATTCCGGTTCCCGGCCCCCGGGTCCGCAAAGCGGCCTGCCTCCAGCGGCAGGCCGCTTTGCCGTGGCCGGTGCACGGAGTCAGGAGTGCGTCGGCGCAAACCGCGAGGGCCCCCGGGTCCGGTGCGGATGTCGCGATCCACACCGGACCCGGAGGCCCTCTCGCCTACCGGGAATCAGGCGGCCCGGTCGGCCTGGTCGCCGGCCGGGACGGTCGTCACCGTGGCCGGGCCGAGCGTGCGGCGCGGCGAGGCGAACCGCTTCATGATGGGCTCTTCGAAGAACTTGAACGTCGCCCAGGCCACCACCAGGGACACCGCGAACAGCAGGACCTCCACGGCGGCCGAGGTCAGCGTGCTCCAGTTCCCGCCCTGCCCCAGCCACTGGTGGCCGGCGACGATGATCGTGTAGTGCCACAGGTAGAAGGCGAACGAGATGTTGCCCAGCCAGACCATCAGCCTGCTGCCGAGGAACGTCGGCACCCGGTCGAGGTCGGCGACCGCGGCGGCGGCGACGAGCAGGCCGAGCGGAATCGCCATGAGCGAGCCGAACTGGAAGAGCGGCCCGAACATCGGGGTGATGAAGTAGACGGCGATGGTCAGCGCGACCGCGCCGCCGAGCTTCAGGGGGAGCCGCCGCCCGGCGAGCACGACCTTGGCCAGGAACATCCCGAAGACGAACGTCAGCAGCTGCCCCGCCGGGCAGTGGAAGACGTAGTACAGCTGCAGGTCGCTGAACCCGTACGGAAGCATCGGGCCGGCCGGCAGTACCCCGGCGACGACCGGGAGAGCCAGCACCGAGGCGGCCGAGACGATCGTCCAGAGCCACAGCCGCTCCGGCCGGACCTTGTTGACCAGCTTGATGATGAACGGGAAGAGGAGGTAGAACAGCAGCTCGCAGGACAGCGACCAGGCGACCGGGTTGATGCTGATGCGGACGTCGAGGGTGGTGCTCCAGCTCTGCAGCAGCAGCAGGTTCAGCACCCCGTCCGAGACGCGGGCGCCCTGGCCGGTGATCACCGTCAGCAAGAAGATCGAGGCCACGAAGGTGAGCAGGTGGTTGGGGTAGATCTTGAAGAACCTTCTCCGCCAGAACCGCGGAGTGGTGTCCCGTGGCCGCGCGGCGCAGGTCAGGACGAAGCCGCTGAGGACGAAGAAGAAGGTGACCCCGCTGAACCCGCCGACACCGAACAGCGCTTTCGTGACGGCCTGAGCGCTCTTCGAGGCGTACGGGTTCATCGCCTGCGCGTGGAAGGCGAAAACCATCGCGGCGGCGACGAACCGCAATCCGGTGAGTGACGGTAAACGCGGGGTCAGATTTCGCGTCGGAGCCGGCCCCGAGCGAGGTTGAATTGCTTCGTGCGACATTGTCCTACTCCCTGTTCCTGCTTTCGTGATGGGGCAGCTTCAGGAGTTTCGCACGGTCGGAGGCATGCCGACGCCTTCCAGAAATGCCAACGCACGGTACCCGTGACGGCGCGGTGTGTGATACGCCGGAATGGGACGTGAACAAAGGACCGGCCGGTTGCCCGGCGGAAACGGCAAGCCCGCCAACGCGGGGCGGGTTCGCCGTTTCCGCGCACCGGAGCGGTCAGTCGTTGTCCGGCACCGGCAACCCCCCGGCCACCAGCTTCGCGGTGATGGGTTCGAGCTCGGCGATCAGCTCGTCGAGCTCGGCGGCGGAGAGGGCGTCGTAGGGCGCGGCGGCCAGTTCGTCGGTGAGGGTTTCGACGCGTCGCCGGGTCTCGCGGCCGGCGTCGGTGAACCGGCCGCCGGCGTCGACGAGCCCGCGCTCGCGCAACCCGGCCATGACCGCGGCCAGCTTCTTCTTCGGCAGGTGGTGGATGCGCCCGAACGACTCCGGCGGGTGGACGCCCTGCGCCAGCGCGCTGAGCACGTGGGCCTCCGTGCCGCCGATGCGCGCGCCGACGAGCGCGGCGACGTGCCCGTCACCGCGGTGCTCGCGCAGCATGGTCGCGCAGTGCCACAGCCGGGCGACCGGGTCGTCCGGCACCGGGAGCGCTCGCATCGCGGCGTACATCACGCGGCCTTCGGTGGGCGCGCTCGTCGCGGCCTTGGCCGTCAGGTCGGCGGCGCGCACCAGGCCCGGAGAGCCGGCCAGCTCGTCGCCGAGGATGCGTCGCAGGGAGGCCACGCTGCCCCGCTCCCGCGCGGCGAGGGACGCCTCGGGCGGGATCGTCTCCCACGCGCTCGGGATGTGCCGCGCGGCCTCCGCCGCGGTGAAGCCGTAGAAGGCCGCATGCACGACCTGCGCCGGCACCCGCCCCAACGGCGCGGCGCGGCTGGCGAAGTAGCCGTCCCAGTAGGTGCGGTGGCCGAGCGCGGCCAGTTCCTCGCTGCATTCGGCAGCCAGGAAAGTGGCCAGGCAGATCGGCTCCAGCAGCTCGAACATGCGACGGGCGGTTTTGGTCATGGTGGACATCATTACTCCGATCACCTGCCGTCGACAAGGCAGCCGGTTCGGCTCCCGGACGAGGCGTTCGGACGTCCGATTCCTTTTACCGGAACCGATATCGCTCGAACGGCGGGGTCGCGAAAAAAGGCACGCAGGAAGAAGGCGGACGTGCGCCACCGACCGCCTCCGGGCCCGCTGGGCGCGAGACCCCGCTCAGGCGTTCGCCGCGACCAGCCGGGACAGCCGGTGCACGCCTTCCGCGATCTGCTCCGGCTTCAGGTAGCTGCAGGACAGCCGGACCGCGTGGGTGCCGCCGTCGGAGTAGAAGAACCGCATGGGTGTCCACAGGACGCCGAATTGCTCCGCGGAGAGCTCGAGCAGTTTCTCGTCGGCCTCGAACGGCAGGTCGACGACCGCGAAGAACCCACCGCGCGGCACGTTCCAGCGCACGGCGCCTTCGCCGCGTCCGGAAGGCGCGAAATGCTTCTCCAGCGCCGCGAGCATGGTGCGCAGGTTGTCCCGGTAGAACTCGACCTTGTCCCGGTTGGCGGCGCGCAGGCTGCAGGCCGATTCGACCAGGACGCCGCCGATGACGGCCTGGGAGATCGGCGAGGTGTTCACGGTGACCATGCTCTTGACCGCCGACATCTCTTCGGCGAGCAGCGTGCGCCGGCCCTCCGCGTCGACCACGGTCTGGTCGGCGACGAGGAAGCCGACGCGGGCACCGGGGAAACACGACTTAGCGAACGATCCCAGGTAGATCACGCGGTGCCCGGTGTCGAGCGACTTCAGGGCCGGGCGCGGCTCGTCGTCCAGACCGAAGAGGCCGTACGGGTCGTCTTCGAGCAGCAGCAGGTCCTGCTCGTCCGCGACCTCGAGCAGCCGGCGGCGGGTCGTCACCGGCAGCGAGACGCCCGAGGGGTTGGAGAAGTTCGGCACGAGGTAGAGCGCGCGGGGGCGCTTGCCTGCGGCGCGGACCTCGCGCGCCACCTCGGCGACGGTCTCCGGGCCGACCCCGGCGGGCGATTCCGGCACCGGCACCACTTCCACGCCGAGGATCCGGGCCGCGCCGGTCAGCCCGACGTAGCAGGGCTCCACCGCGAGGACGACGTCGTCCGGGCCGGTGCACAGCGCCCGCAACGCGATGAGCATGGCTTCCTGGCAACCCGCCGTGACCATCACCGAATCCGGGGGCACGACGATTCCCTCGTCCTGCTCGAGCATCGTGGCGATCAACGTGCCGAGCTGGCCGTTGGTCCGCCCGTACTGGAACAGCAGGCCGCGTACCCGCTCCTCGGAGAGCCCGCCGGCGCGCAAGTGGTCCACATAGGACCCGAAGTACCGCTGCACGTCCTCGGTCGAGTAGAACCCGTCGTACGGGCGGCCGGCGGCCAGCGAGATCGCGTCCGGGTACCGGCCGGCGATCTCGTTGAGGAAGTTCATCGAGGTCGCGACCGGATCGGACACCGAAACGTGCAGGTCGGCGCGGGACAGCTCAACCATGGATCTCCGATCCGGTGGCGGTCAGCGCCGCCAGCTCCACGAGCCGGGCGCCGACGTCGATGACGGGCAGGCCGCAGGCGGCGGCGATCAGCGGCTGGACGCTGGTGAAGTGCGTGCAGGCCAGTACCACGGCGTCGAGGTCGAGGCGCTCCGCCAGGCGCAGGGTCGCGGGCAGGTGCGAGGAGCTGAAAGCCGCTTCCGGATCACCGCTCTCGATCGCGCGGACCAGGCCGGGATCGGACACGCCGAGCATCCGGTGGCCCGGGCTGACCTCCCAGGCGGTCCGCTCGACACCGACGACGGCCTGCGCGTTGCCGGTGATCACCAGCGACGAGCGCAGCGCCGGGAACACTTCCCGGTACACGGTGACGGGCGAGACCACCGGCAGTGCCGCGGCATCGTGGTACACCACGGCGGACAGCGAATTGCAGAACAGCATCGCCAGCTCGGTCCCCCGGGCGTGCAGGTCGTGCAGACGAGCGTGGAACGCCGCCGTCAGCGCGCCGGGGTCCCGGTACTGCAGGGAGTCCTGCTCGTCCGGCGAACCCGCCATGGCGTACGGGGCCGTCGCCAGCCCCCTGGCCCTCAGCAGTTCGGCGCCGAGGCCCGAGTCGTAGGGCGTGCCGGCGATCACCGCCACCGCGGGCGTCTGCTCGTCCACCACCATCGCGTCTCCGTTTCCGCAAGCGTTCTCTCCGCCCATGGTCGCAGCCGGAAACGGTGGCTGCCTTCCTGCGGTGTGCGCTCAGCCGAGCGCGATCACCTTGCCGGGGTTGAAGATCCCGTGCGGGTCGAGGGCCGCCTTCACCGCTCGGTGGACCCCCATCCCGACCGGGCCGACCTCACGCGCGAGCCAGTCCCGTTTGAGCAGGCCGACGCCGTGCTCGCCGGTGCAGGTGCCGCCCAGCGAAAGGCCCAGCCGCATGATCTCGTCGAACACCAGCCTGCCACTGTCCATACTGGACTGGCTGGCCCGGTCCACCACGATGACCGGGTGCAGGTTCCCGTCGCCGGCGTGGCCGACTACCCCCACGAGCACGCCGTGCCGGGCGGAGATCTCCCCGACACCGGCGAGGAGATCGGCGACCCGCGCCCTCGGCACCGCCACGTCGTCCACGATCAGACCGCCGCGGCCGCCGGGAAACGCCCGCTGCGCGAGGTGTTCCATCGCCGGGTGAGCCAGGCGGCGCGCGCTGGTCAACGCCTCGGCCTCGAGCGCGTCCTCGGCGACGTACAGCTCACTGGCACCGGCCGTCCGGCAGCACTCGGCGATCGCCTCGAGGTCGGTCCCGGTGCCGGTGTCCGTCGCGATCAGCACCATGGCCGCGGCCTCGGTGTCCAGGCCCATCGGCCGGTACGCCTCGATCGCCCGCAGGTGCGTGCGGTCCAGCAGCTCGACCATGCTCGGCACGAGGCCGGCGGCGACGATCGAGGACACCACCCGCCCGGCCGCCGGCACCGTCGGGTACACCGCGACCACGGTCCGGGTCTCCGCGGGCGCCGGGCGGAGCCGGACGGTGATCTCGGTGATGATCCCGAGCGTGCCCTCCGACCCGACGAACAGACCGGTCAGGTCGTAGCCCGCGACCCCCTTCACGGTCCGGCGGCCACAGCGCAGGACCTCCCCGTCGGCCAGCACGACCTCCATGCCGAGCACGTAGTCGCCGGTGACGCCGTACTTGACGCAGCACATGCCGCCCGCGTCGGTCGAGACGTTGCCGCCGATCGTCGAGGACTCCCAGGAGCCGGGGTCCGGCGGGTAGGCGAGCCCTTCCTTCGCCGCCGCCCGGCGCAGTTCCGCGTTGACCACCCCCGGTTGCACGACCGCGATCCGCTCACCCGCGTCGATTTCGAGGATCCGGTTCAACCCGGCCAGCGAAACGACGAGGGCGCCGTCGACGGCGTTGGCCGCGCCGGTCAGCCCGGTGCGCGCGCCCTGCGGGACGACCGGCACGCGGTGGGCGGCGGCGACCCGCACGACCGCGGCGACTTCGGCGGTGCTCTTCGGGCGCAGGACGGCGAGGGGCGTGCCCGCGTCGCACAGGTCGGCCTCGTCACGGCAGTGGGCGGCCAGCACGCCGGAATCGGTGAGCACGCGGTCGGCCGGCAGGACCGCCAGCAGGTCGTCGATCGGAGATCCCATGGGAGCAAACGTAACCGCGCGCCGGGCAGGACTCCAGACCGCCCGCGCGAAAACCGCATTCGCGAGGACCTGCCCGGTCACCTCGCTGACTAACCTTCCCACCACGGCCGCCGATCCTCGTGCGGGCTCCGGCAAGCAGGAAGACGCGTTTTCCGTCGCGCCGCTGCAAGCTGGGCCGGTCGACAATCTAGGAGGTCAAGGTGTCGAGCACCGATGTTCCGACGCGGGAGGAACTGGTTCGCCGCGTGGCCGAACTGGCTCCCGTACTGAAGAAGCACGCGAACTGGTCCGAGCAGAACCGGCGGGTGCACGACGAGTCCATCGAGGCGCTCGCCGAGGCCGGGGTGTTCAAGCTGCGCCGCCCGAAGCGGTACGGCGGTTTCGAGGCCGACACCCGGACGCTCGTCGACGTCGCGACCGAGATCGGCCGCGCCGACGGCTCGACCTCCTGGGTGGCTTCGGTGTACTGGATCCCCACCTGGATGGCCTGCCACTTCCCGGAAGCGGTGCAGGACGAGGTGTTCTCGACCCCGGACGTCCGCGTGTGCGGCACGCTCAGCCCGTCCGCGATGGCCGCGCCGGTCGACGGCGGCGTCGTGGTGAACGGCAAGTGGGGGTTCATCAGCGGGGCGCTGCACGCGCAGTGGCAGGAGATCATCGCGATCCTCGTCCCGCCCGAGAGCGAGCCGTACCCGATCATGGCGCTGGTCCCGTTGTCGGACCTGCTGGTCGTGGACGACTGGGACACCGCGGGCCTGCGCGGCACCGGCAGCGTGTCGACGGTCGCGCAGGACGTCTTCATCCCGGCCGAGCGCGTGCTCCCGCTGCCCGCGGTCCTGGAAGGGCAGGGCGGCCCGGCCGGCTCGATCTACCGGGCGCCGCTGCTCCCGATCGCCTCGGCGTCGTCGGTCGGCACGCTGGTGGGCATGGCGAAGTCCGCTCAGGACAGCTTCCTCAAGCGGCTGCCGGACCGCAAGATCACCTACACCGCTTACGAATCGCAGCGCGAGGCCCCGATCACGCACCACCAGGTGGCCGAGGCGGCGATGAAGATGGACGAGGCCCAGTTCCACGCGCACCGGCTGTCCACTTTGGTCGACACGAAGACCGCCGACGGCACCCCGTGGAAGCTGGACGAGCGCGCGATCGCGCGGGCCGACCTCGGCGCGGTGGTCCGGCTGGCCAAGGAGTCCATCGACATCCTGGCCGCAGCCTCCGGCGGTTCCTCGATCTACCACGGCATCCCGATCCAGCGGATCGCCCGCGACATCGCCGCGGTCAACCTCCACGCGCTGATGCACCCCAACACCAACACCGAGCTGTACGGCCGGGTGCTGTGCGGTCTTGAGCCCAACACGCTCTACATCTAGGGAGACTCCCATGACCACGACCGAAAGCGGCACCGCCGCCGACCAGGCCGCGATCGCGGCGCTCACCCAGAAGGTCATCGCCGCGTGGGCCTACGGCGACGCCGACGGGTTCGCCGGCGTCTTCACCGAAGACGGCACGATGATCCTGCCCGGCATCTTCAAGAAGGGCCGCGAAGAGATCCGCGCGTTCCTGAAGGAGTCGTTCGAGGGCAACTACAAGGGCACCCAGGTCACCGGGCGGCCGATCGAGATCCGCTTCTTCACCGCGGACTCCGGGGTGCTCATCACCCAGGGCGGCGTCCTCGGCCCCGGCGAGACCGAGGTCGCGGACTCCCAGTCGATCCGGGCCTCCTGGACCGTCGTGAAGCGGGACGGCGCCTGGCACCTGGCGTCCTACCAGAACACCCCGGCCAAGCAGCAGCTGCCGAAGCCGGGCACCGTCTGATCCGGTCCTGCCGGAAGAACCCGGGCCGCTCCTGGCGGCCCGGGTTCCTTCCTGCTCACGAAGGGACTCACAGCAAGGCGGCCAGGCCCGCGTAGCCGCCTTCCTTCAACCGCAGCCCGGACGTCGTCGCGTACGCCTCGTCCGCGCGGATGCCCAGCCCTTCCACCATCCGGTTCATGAAGTTGAACAGCGCGCACACCAGCACCGCGTCGTGCAGCGCCCGCTCGTCCCAGCCGGCGGCGAACACGGCTTCGGCGTCGTCCTCGGTCATCCGGGACGGGGTGCGGGTCAGCTTGCCGACGTAGGCCAGCACGGGCCGGAGCTTGTCGTCGACCGGCGCCGAGTCCAGGTCCGCGACCGCGGCCGCCAGCAGCCCCTCGGGCACCCCGAACGCCTCCGCGGTGATCGTGTGGATGCCGTGGCAGTAGCGGCAGCTGTTGACCCCCGACACGTACGCCGCGATCAGCTCGCGCTCCCCCGCCGAGAACGGCGACTCGCCGCGCATCAGCACCTCGTGGAGGTCCAGCAGGTGCCGCGCCGGATCCGGGTTGGCCTGGAACACCTGCAGCAGCGTGGTCTCAGCCGGCAGGGACCTCAGGTACGACATCGAAGGGTTCCTTTCCGTCCGCCAGCCCGGCGGCGAGCTGGTCGATCTCGACGCCGCGCAGCGCGCAGGCGGTCAGGTAGGCGATCGTCCCCGCGCCGGCGCCGGGCACCGCCGCGGCGACCAGGTCCTGCCGGCGCTCCCACTCCCGCCGCAGCGAGCCCGGCGACGAGGTCGACGGCGGCTCGCCGAGCCGGTCGCGCAGGGCCAGCCAGTGCTCGCGCCCGGACTCCAGGAGCCCGCCGAGGCCGAACCCGGCCGAGCCGTGCCGGGCCTGGTCGACCACCTGGGTGACCAGGGCCGGGTCGTCGCCGAGCCGGGCGAGCGCGAGGCCGGCGAGCAGCCGGTCGGCGTCCAGGCCGAGCAGGATGATCCCGGCCTCGGTGGTGCCGGGGGCGTCGACGTCCGGGAGCGCGAACCGCGAATCGTGTCGTGGGGCCGCCTCAGACACCGACGACCGCCTCGGCCGGCTCGGCGACGCCGCTGCGCAGCTGCGCCGCGATCGCCGCGGCGACCCGCGTGGTCGCGACGCGGTGGCCGTCGATGTTGCGAGCGGCCGGGCCCAGCACCATCCCGGCCGCGGCCCCGACCACCGACACCCGCGGCTCGCGGCGGTAGGACAACGTCCGCTCGTCCAGCGACGGCCAGCCGTCGCGGGCGTCGACGACCTCGTCGGGCAGCAGGCCGGTGCCGATCGACGGCGTGGTGCCGAGCGCGAGCACGACGTGGTCGCCCACGACCCGCCGCCCGCTCTCCAGCCGCAGCACCACGCTCCCGCCGACGGCGGTCGTGATCTCCTTGACGGCTTCGCCGCGGTGCACGACCAGCCGTCCTTCGGCTTCGGCGCGCTCGAGCAGCGGCCGGAACTCGAACATGATCGACGCGCGCCGGAACCGGCCCATCAGCTCGAGCCGCTCGGCCCAGCCGACGCCGTCGAAGCGCTTGCGGCCCTCCGGCCGGAAGAAGGTCGAGTTGACGTCCGCGCACTGGTAGCGCTCGCCGGTCTCGCGGACCACCCAGTGCACCTCGCGCCCGGCTTCGAGCGCGCCGGTGATCAGGTGCGCCGCGGTGAGCCCGGCGCCGACGACCACCTGGCAGCGCGCGCCCGACGGCACCGATTCGTCCCAAAAGGACACTCCGCGCGGCGGATGGCCCCCGCCCCACCACGTTTCCGGGGCCGGGCGGCGTTCCTCGCCCGGGCACAGCACGACGTGCCGGGCGGCGACGGAGAAGCGGTCGGTGTGCACGGCGACGGCTTCGGGCGCGGGCACGACCGCGCGCACGGTCGCCTGCCAGGTCTTCTCCCCCACGTGGT
Organism: Amycolatopsis sp. NPDC003865; assembly: GCF_053605345.1. Lineage (NCBI taxonomy): Bacteria > Bacillati > Actinomycetota > Actinomycetes > Pseudonocardiales > Pseudonocardiaceae > Amycolatopsis > Amycolatopsis sp. NPDC003865. The sequence goes on from NZ_JBSGJA010000005.1 coordinate 367,060, forward strand.
GGGTGGTGACCAGGTGCGCGCAGTAGGCCTCGAAGACGTCGACGGGGACGACCGACCGGTGCCCGGACTGCGACATCCGGATCTCGCCGCGCTCGGCGGGGGTCAGCCGGCCCCAGTGCAGCCGCGCGAAGTCGAGCAGTTCGCAGTCGCGGAAGCCCTCGACGCCGGGGTGGTGCTCGTAGGGCGAGCGCAGCACGCGCTGGCCCAGCTGGTCGATCCGGCCGAAGAACCGCCCGCACGGCCGCCCGGTGCGGTCCACGACGACGACGTCGGTCACGCCGTGGTGCCACAGAGCGGAGGCGACCGCGAGCCCCGCCGGGCCGGCCCCGACGACCACGACGTCCGCGGCGGGCGCCGGCGAGTCCCCCCGCGCCGGGGAAGGTGGCGCGGGAGGACGCGGCCAGGCGCGGCCACGAGGAGAGTCGAGCAGGTGCGGCTCCGGTACGAACGTGATCACTGCTCGCCCCGCCGCCGGCTCAGAGCACCGTGACGGGGACGATCAGCTCCACCACCGGCCGCTGGCTCATCCCGTTGGTGACCAGCTCGTCCAGCGTCTGCTGGGACTGCTCGGCGCTGTCGGTGGCGATCGGGCTGTAGCGCGAGTAGAAGTAGGTCGGCTTGCGGCCGCTCGTCTCCATCGAGTACGTCTTCAGGACCGTCTCGCCCGGGCGGACTTCGCCTTCGTAGAAGGTGAGGCGGCGCGCGTCGGGCGTCATGAAGCTCTTCGAGAACTGCGGCGACATCAGCATTTCGTCGTCGAGGAACGTGGAGTCCTCGTCCATGACGGCCTGCATCGCGACCCACGTCTGGTCGGTCAGGTTGGTCTCGGCCTTGATGACCTGCCAGCGGCCGGGCTCGGGGAGGTTCACGCTCACCGAGACGTCGTGGTCGGTGGTGTCGATGGCGCCGGTGATCATGAGAACCCGGCGGCCGACGTCGGCGGTCCCGGTCATCTGCACATCCCTGGCGCGCACGCGACCGGAGACGTCGAGTCCTGGCAATTCGGGTGAAGACATGGTGCAGCCTCCTACGTAACCCACCCCAGAAATAGTGGCCTGACCAGCGAACATACAAAGGCTTTCACATGGCAAGATACGCTGTCAAGGTGAGGAATACACGTCCGACGAGCGCACTGGGCGGGGTCCGGTCAGTGCAAATGTCAACACCCGGCTGCGGGCCGGAATTGGTCCGTTCGGCCCAGCGCGCGCGGAGGAACGACTACTCCGGGCTCGACGTCTCTTGGGGTTCGGCGGCGTTGACCCCGTCTTCGACCGCTCCGACATAGCGGATTTCGAAAGCGGAATCGGCGCGTTGCACCATTACTTTGATAACCAGTCCCGATTTCACCATGATGAGGAAATTACCGGGATCGCCGGGATCGGCGAAAATATCGTAGACGATGAAGGCGGAGCCGTCGCCGACGGCGAACAAGGCTTCGTAGACGACGTTCCGCTCCGCCTGCGACGCCGTCTCGGCCCAGCTTTCGAGAACCTCGAGGCCCGCCGTGAGCTGGAGGCGCATTGCCATCCGCCGGCCTCCCAACCGAACGTCGCAGATCGCCGTGACGCATGGGCCACCGTGCGGCGGTGACACTCCGGCCCGAACAGCTTCGATTCTCCTGGCCGGGCGACGGGGTGCTCATCTCCGAGCGTGCGCTCCGGCACCGTCCGTGTCCGGCGCCGGAGCCCGCGCCGCTCAGTTGTAGCCGAGCACGATGTGGTCTTCTTCGGCCGGTTCGGGCGCCTCCACGAGCCGGAGCCCGCGGGGTTCCTCGGCGGGTGGCGGGGTCCAGTCGTCGGCCGGGATCGCTGCTGCTGTCATGGCGTTCCTCCGCGTGTGTCGGGGATGTGGATCCACCATGCGCCCCCGGGGTCGAGGATCGGATGGGATCCGCTGACGTGCGCAGCTTTTGAGTGGTCGGGACAGGGGTGGGAGGGGTGCACTGGGAGTGACTCGAAGGCGAGGTGCGACGCATGGCGGAGGAACGGAAGCCCCTCGGCGGCGCGGCCGACCGGCAGCGCACGTGCGCGGTGTGCGGAGCGGAGTTCAGGTCGGGCGAGCGCACGGAGGTGGAGGCGTTCTCGGACGGCGTGGTGAGGTACGTGGCGGTGCACCCGGGCCACACAACGCATTCACCGAGCCGCGAGCGCGCCGCGGCGCGCCGGTTGCAGGGCCGGGTGGCCTGACCGCGGCACGCCGGCAGCGGCGGGGGACCTGAAGCCATCCACCGGGCACGGCGGTAGCGAAGCCGGGCGGGCGGCGGCCACCCGCCGGGACAGGTGGCAGCGAAGGCGGGCGACCGGAGACCACCCACCGAGAGCGGCGGCAGCGAAGCCGGGCGACCGGAGACCACCCACCGGGACCGGCGGCAGCGAAGCCGGGCGGCGGAAGGCCACCTATGGGCGCCGCGGGCGCGCCCCGGCTCACCCGCACGGTTGTTCCTCGGCCGAGTCGGCAAGCGCCCCAAGGCGGCCTTCGGTGCGCGAGACGCAACCAATGTGCCTTGGGGCGCTCGGCGGCGAGCCTGAACGCCGCGCGAGGCCCGAGGCCGAGGCGCGCGGCCCCAGGCGCGAGGTGCGCGGCCAGAGCGCGAGGCCCAAGCCCGAAGCGCAAGACCCGACACCCGACACCCGAGGCCCAAAGCCGAAGGCGCGCGACCCGAAACCCCAGCCCCGCGGCCCAAAGCGCGCGAAGCCCGAGACGCAAGGCCCGAAGTCCGAGGTCCCCAGCCGCGGGGCCCGAGGCGCGGGCCGACCCAGGAGCCAGCGCTCACCCGGCCCGGTTCAGCGCGGCAGACCCGACAGCCGCCAAGCGTCCGCCGCCGCTCGCGGCTCCCTTGCCCTCCGGGCCGGGTCCGCCCACGCCGACCGCTTCGCCACCTCGGCCGGGCGCGCCCGCGCGAGCGCCTCGAGCACCGCCACCAGCGCCGCCAGCTCGCCGTCGTCCGGCTCTCCCCGCACCACGCGGATCGCGGACATCCCGGTCCTCCCTCAGATCGGCAGGTTGCCGTGCTTGCGCGCCGGGGCCGGCTTGCGCTTGTCGCGCAGCATCGCCAGCCCCCTCGCCACCGCCGCGCGGGTCTCCGCCGGGTCGATGATGTCGTCCACCAAGCCCCGCTCCGCCGCGTACTGCGGGTTCAAGTACTCCTCCGTGTACTCCGCGACCAGCTTCGCGCGCAACGCCGCCGGATCGGACGAGGCCGCCAGGTCGCGGCGGTACAGCACGTTCACCGCACCCTCCGCGCCCATCACCGCGATCTGGTTCGTCGGCCACGCCAAGGACAGGTCACACCCGATCGACCGCGAGTCCATCACGATGTACGCGCCGCCGTAGGCCTTGCGCAGGATCACCTGGATCCGCGGCACCGTCGCCTCGCAGTACGCGTGCAGCAGCTGCGCTCCCTGGCGGATGATGCCGCCGCGCTCCTGCTCCACCCCCGGCAGGAAACCCGGCACGTCCACCAGGCTCACCAGCGGGATGCCGAACGCGTCGCAGAACCGCACGAACCGCGCCGCCTTCTGGGACGCCGGCCCGTCGAGCACGCCGGCGAACACCACCGGCTGGTTGCCGACCAGGCCCACCACGTGGCCGTCGATCCGCGCCAGCGCGCACAAAACGTTGCGCGCCCAGCCTTCGTGCAGCTCGAAGAACTCGCCGTCGTCGGCCACCTCGGCGAAGACGTCGCGCATGTCGTACGGCTGGTTCGGCTCCACCGGGACCAGCTCGGCCAGCCGCGGCCGGTAGTCGTCCGCCGCGCTCGTCGGGCTGGCCGACGGCGGCCGGTCGAGGTAGTTCGACGGCAGCAGCGACACCAGGTACCGGACGTCGGCGAGGCAGCTCTCCTCGTCGTCGTGCACCACCGTCGCCACGCCCGACGCGCCGCCGTGGACGTCCGCGCCGCCGAGCTCCTCGTGCGTGACGCGCCGGCCGGTCACGGCCTCGACGACGTCGGGTCCGGTCAGGTACATCCGCGCGGTGTCGCGCACCATGAACGTGAAGTCCGCCAACGCGGGCGAGTACGCCGCACCACCCGCGCACGGGCCGAGGATGACGCTGATCTGCGGGATCACCCCGGACGCCTCGACCTGGCGGCGGAAGATGCCGCCGTAGCCGTTGAGCGCGAGGACGCCCTCCTGGATCCGGGCGCCGCCGCTGTCGTTGAGCCCGATCACCGGCGCGCCGTTGGCCACCGCGAGGTCGAGCACCTTGTGGATCTTCGCCGCGTGCGCCTCGCCGAGCGAACCGCCGAAGAGCGTGAAGTCCTGGGCGTAGACGAACACCCGGCGGCCGTCGATCGTGCCGGAGCCGGCGACGACGCCGTCGGTGTGCGGGCGGTTGCCCGCGAGGCCCGGCCCGCTCGCCTGGTGGCGCCGGTAGGGCTCGATCTCGGTGAAGGAGTCGTCGTCGAGCAGCAGGGCGAGCCGTTCGCGCGCGGTCAGCTTGCCCAGCGAGTGCTGGCGCCGGACGGCGTCGAGCTTGCCTTCGTGGATGTGCGCGCGCAGCTCCTCGCGGCGCCGGCGCAGCAGCGGCATGTCGGGCGGCGCCGGCCGGGCCAGGTCGGCGGCGCGGGCCAGCTCGATGACCTGCGCGTCCCCGGACGGCGCCGGACGGCCGAGGCGGCGGCGCCGGACCCCGTCGGGGACCGGCACCACCTCCGCGTCGTCCGCCCGCGCCGCACCGGACTCCTGGCTTCCGCTCACGCGGCATCCCTCATCCGGGCCCGGTGGTCCCGCTCGATCTCGGCGACGATGTCGGACCACACGATGCCGCGGCCCAGCCGGGGCATCGGGCGGATCACGGCGTCCGCGGCCGCCGCGGCGGCCGGGACCGTCACGTGCCCCCGGTCACCGGTGTCCGCGTGCCCGGCGTCGCTGGTGGTCATGGCAGGACCTCCTCGGTCTGGACGGCCCCGGGTCCGGGGCCGGTGAGAACTGGACGCTTGACGTCCACTGTGGACAAAGCGCGGCCGGCTCGCCCGCCGGAGATCCGCCCGGTGGCGTGCAGCCAGGCCACCGTGTCGCGCACGGTTTCGAGCACCGGCCGCGCCGGAACCCCGCCGCCGGGCGCGTCCGCGCCGACCGGCACCGCCGTCGCGCAGACGTGGATCGCGCCGTACTGCACCGGCAGCGCCCGCGGCCACACCCGCTGCAGCCGGTCGGCCAGGCGCCCCACCGGGTACAGCGCCCGCGCCGGCAGGACCACCGCCGGCAGGGCGCGCCCGGTCGCCGCCCGGACGGCCGCCAGGTATTCGCGCGTCGTCAAGAAGTGGCCCGGCCCGAAGAACGCGGCGCCGGACACCGAACCGTCGAGGATCCGCGCGTGCAGCTCCGCCGAGTCGCGGACGTCCCCGATCGGCAGCCCGCCGCCCGGCCAGATCGGCGTCAGCCCGCGCAGGACGTCGCGCAGCCGCGCGTTCTGGTCGCCCAGGCGCGGGTCGTCCGGCCCGAGCAGCGCCGGCGGGTACGTGACGACGACCGGCGCGCCCACCGACCGGTGCTGCCGCGCGATCCGCTCCGCCGCCGCCTTCGACGCCAGGTAGGGCTCCCGCGACTCCCCGACCGGGCTCGACGCCCCGATCGACGGCGCGGTCGCCGGGTACAGCGCCCCGACCGTCGACACGTGCACGATCCGCCCGGTGCCCGCCCGGCGCGCGGCGGCCAGCACCACCTCGGTGCCGCGGACGTTCACCCGCCACAGCTCGTCGCGACGCCGGCTGTCGAAGGTGTAGACGCCGGCGGCGTGCAGCACCGCGTCCGCCCCGGCGACCAGCCGCCGGACCGCCACGACGTCGGTGACGTCGCCGCCGACGACCTCGACGCCGGGCCGGGCCAGGCCGACCGGGTCACGCGCGAGCAGCCGGACCCGGTGCCCCCGCCGCAGCAGCGCCGCGACCGTGTGGGCACCGAGGAAACCGGTGCCGCCCGTGACCGCGATCAGCATGGCGTTCCCTCCCTCAGGCCGCGCGGGCCTTCCCGTCGACGTGGTGGTAGGAGCCGCCGTAGAAGACGAGGGCGTGCTCCCCCGTGCCGCGGCTCGTGGCGACCACCCGGCCCAGGAAGATCGAGTGGTCACCGCCTTCCAGCACCTGCGCCAGCTCGCACTCCAGCCAGGCCAGCGCCCCGTTCAGCAGCGGGGCGCCGGTCTTGCCGCCCGCCGTGTAGCCGACGGCTTCGAACTGGGCCATCCCGTCGGGACGGCGCCAGTCGGCGAAGTACTTCGACGTGTCCTGCTGGTCCGCCGCGAGGATGTTCACCCCGAACGAGCCGGCGTTGACGATCGCGGTGTGCATCCGGGCCGCCTTGGACACGCAGCACAGCACCATCGGCGGTTCCAGCGAGACGGACGAGAACGCGTTCGCGGTCATGCCGTGCGCGTCCTCCCCGCCCGCCGTCAGCACCGTCACGCCGGTGGCGAACTGCGCCATCACCTGCCGCAGTCCCGGCTGCGGCGAGAGGACGCGGCGCGTCGAGGACCTCGGCAGCCGCTTCAGCACGGGAGGCTCCGATTCGTGGGCCACTGTCAGACTCCCTTGCCGTTGACCGCGGCCGTCCAGTAGGGCACCAGCGCTTCGCGCAGCTGCTCGGGAACCCGGGACGGCACGGTGGCCGTGTTGGGCCCGCGCATGCAGGCGATCCGCTGCCGTCCCCTGGCCACCAGCCGCTCGTCGCCCTCGGGGGTGAGGTGGACGTAGTCGAACGCGAACTGGATCTGCGTCGAGGTGAGCTCCTCCAGCCGCAGCCGGATGGACAGCTCGTCGAACGCGGTGATCTCGGCGAAGAACTCGCACTCCACCTTGAGGGTGAACAGCTTGAGGTCGTGCCGGACCTCTTCGAGCACCGCCGGGGCCTTCTCCTTGAGGAACATCTCGCGGCACCGGCCCTGCCAGCGCACGTAGTTCACGTAGTAGACGTTGCCCACCAGGTTGGTCTCTTCGAAGCCGACCGTGTGACGGATCTCGTAGTAGTCGGCCATCTCAGTTCCCCTCTGCGTGCAGCACGGCGAAGACGATCGGATCGGTCCGGTCGTTGACGGTGGTCGCCCAGGTGGCGATCCGCGCGCCGCCCGAGGCGAGCAGCGCCCACCCGTCGGCGTCGACCTGGCGCACGGTGAGCGCCTGGGTCATCGAGCCGGTCTTGCGGACGCACTCCAGCGCGCTCCAGACCCGCGTGTTGGCCACGCTGATCGGTTCGCCGGTGTCCGCGGCCAGCAGCCGGCCGAGGGCGAGGAGCTCTTCGCCCAGCAGCCCGGCCCAGTCCTCGTCGGTGCGTTCGATCGCCGTCTCGATGTCGCAGGCGACCTGGTCGGCGCCGGCGACCACCAGGGTCAGCTCCGAGGTGTGCGACGCGTTCACCTGCACGCCGTCGCACTCCGGCTTGCCGTCGGGACGGTAGCGGACCTCGACCGGCCGGTCGAGCGCGCGGCCCGCGGCGAGCGCGGTCTGCGCCCTCCGTTCGGCGATGCCCTCCGCCGGGCGGCCCGCCGGGTCCGGTTCCAGCACCACCGCCCGCGTCCCGCCGAGCAGCCGTTCGCAGGCACGCTCCACATAGGACCCGAGCATCGCGGGGACCCACGGCCCCGCGCCGTCGCGCTTGCGGACCGCGCGCAGCTTCAGGCCTTCCCAGCGCTCGACCAGCGTCCCGTCCGGGTTGCGCACGTCGAGGTCGTAGACGTAGCTGTCGCCGTCCTGGGAGCGTTCCTTCGCGTCCAGCAGCACGTACTCGTCGTGCTGACGGCCCGGTTCGGCCAGGTACAGCTTCTCGATGCCCTGCGGCAGCAGCGTCGCGTCCGGGACGCAGCATTGGATCGCGTGCATCATCGCGTCCCGCGTGCCGGGGTCGGCCAGCAGCCGCTCCTGCGGGAGGAACGGGGCGAACCACTGGTGGTCGGCGGTGGTCGCGATCTCGGCGACCGCGTGCCGGGCGCTCGCCCGCCGGTAGCCGAGCACGCGCTGGAACCGCTTGCCCTGGAACAGGACCGAGCCGTACAGCTCGCTGATCGGCTCCACCGGGACCGGCGGCAGCGCGACGTCGCGGGCGGCCCGCTCGCCGAGTTCCGCCGGCCGTGCGAAGCTCAGCCGCGCCCGGAAGTGGTCGGCGCTGAAGCCGGTCTCGTCACTGCGGATGACGACGTCCACGGTGTCCGCGTCGCGGGCCAGCGTGGCCAGCCGGACCGTGGTCGACCCGCCCGGCGAGACGATGATCGGCCGGAGGAACTCGACGTCGGAGAGCACCGGGGTGCCGACGCGGTCCAGCGTCGCCGACGCGGCCTGCGTCATGGCCTCCATGCCGAGCACCGCCGGGAACAGCAGCTGCCCGTCGAGCAGGTGGTCGGTCAGGTACGGGTCGGCCCCGTCGGACAGGTCGGCCTCGGTGATCAGCTCGACGCCCGGGTAGTGCACGACCGCGCGGTCGACGAACCGGGTCAGCGGCAGCTCCCGCTTCTGGATCGGCAGCGTGGCCAGGCCCGACGTGCGGCCGCAGACCACCAGCACCGGCGGCGCGGCCGGGTCGGCCAGCACCTGGCGGAGGATGGTGATGCCGTCCTCGGTCGGGATCGGCGTGATGCCGTCGCGCATCAGGGCGCTGACCACGCCGAGCTTCTCGCCCATGCCGGTGCCCGACCAGACCGACCACTCCAGCGCGATCGCCCGCGCCTTCGGGTGCTCCTGGCCGAAGCGCAGGGTCAGCTCGGTCATCCAGTCGTTCGCCGTGGCGTAGTGCGCTTCACCGCGCAGGCCCGCCCGGCCGATGATGCTGCCGAAGGTGACCAGGAGCTTGATGCGGTCCTGGTCGACCGCGGCGAGCACCGCGTTGAGCCCGCCGATCTTCGGGGCGAGGGTCTTGCGGAAGGTGTCCTCGGTCAGGCTGAAGAGGGCGGCCGGCTCGTTGCGGCCCGCGCCGTGGAGGATCGCCGTGACCGGGCCGAGCTCGGCCTCGGCCCGGGCGATCGCCTCGGCGACCTGCGGGGCGCTGGTGACGTCGGCGCGCTCGTAGCGGTAGCGGATGCCCGCCGCCTCCATGCGGTCGAGGTTCTCCGCCAGCTCGGTGTCGGACTCCGGGTCCGACCGGCCGAGCAGGGCCAGCTTGGCGCCGGAGTCCTTGGCCAGCGCCAGCGCGCTTTCGGCGGTGATGCCCTTGCCGCCACCGGTGACGAGCAGGACGTCGGTCGGGTCCAGCGAGTCGCGGATCGGGCCGGGCTTCGGCGCGGCCAGCGCGGACAGCCGCGGCACCGTGCGGCCGCCGTCGGCGCCGTAGCGGGCTTCGGTGAAGTCCGTGGTCGCGGCGACCTCGGCCACCACCGTGTGCACGGCTTCGGCGATCGCGTCCACATCGGACGGTGCCGGGTCGGCGAAGTCGATGATCGTCGTCTTCGCCGAGGGGTCCTCGAGCCGCAGCGTGCGGGCCAGGCCGGCGGCGCCGTAGCCGTGGTGCACGACCACGAAGCGCGTGCCGTTGGGGGCGGCCATGACCGCGCGGCCGGCGTCGAGGAACAGGCCGACGTGGCTGGAGTCGCAGTCCGCCGGCAGGCAGAGCAGCACGCCGTCACCGGCACCGGACGCGGCGAGCGCGGCCCGCAGCGGTTCGGCCAGCGGGTGCCGCGGCGTCGAGAAGACCTGCCATTCGGCGCGGCCGGTTCCCGGCGTCAGGTCCGCCGAAGGCCGCGGCGCGGGCACGTACTCGACCGCGAACGGCCGGACCCACGGCCCGACACCCGGGGCTTCGCCGGACTTGGTGTCGGCCGGCTTCGCCGTCTGCGCCAGCTCGTCGATCATCTCGGCGAGCTCACCGAGGCACACCGTCGCGAAGTTCGGCATGCCCTCCAGCGCGGGCCGGCCCAGCGCCCGGGTGACGTCGTTGACCAGCTGCCCGACCGTGATCGACGACAGGTGCAGGTCGTCGAGCGGGTGGGTGTCGGCGGTGACGGCTTCCAGGGGCAGCTCGACGCGCTCGGCGGCGAGCTTGCGCAGCAGGTCCAGCGTCGAGCCGGAGTCGGCATCGGCGGTGCCGGCGTCGGCCTCGGCGGCCTGGGCCTTCTCCGCGGCCAGCTCGGCGGCCAGCTCGCTGTCGATCGAGGGCGCGGCCTCACACGGGCTGGCGAGGAAGCTGAACTCACCGTCGGCGGGCAGGGCGCGCACGACGCGGCCCTCGAACAGGGCCGCCACCGAGACCGGCGCGCCGAGCGCGAACGCCGCGCCGACCACGCGCAGCAGGGCCTGCAGCGACGCGTTGTCCGTGTCGATCGCCAGCACCGGCGTCTCCGGCGCGATCTCCTCGAACAGCCCGGTCAGCACCCGGCCGGGGCCGACCTCGACCACCAGGTCGCTGCGCTCGGCCACCTTGGCGGCGGCCTCGCGGAAGCGAACCGGCAGCACGATCTGGTCGCGCAGCAGCTCGGGCAGGTTCTCGGCGGTGTGCAGCACGTCCCCGCTGACCGTGGACACCACCGGCCGCTCGAGCCGGGCGAAGGTGAACTCGCCCAGCCGCTCGGTCATGGCGTTCGCGGCCGGCTCGACGGCCGGCGAGTGGAAGGCGTGCGAGACCTTGATCCGGGTCGCGCCGACGCCCTGGGCCTTGGCCCGCGCGACGATCTTGTCGATCGCCTCGGCGGGCCCGGAGATCACGGTCTGCTCGGGCGCGTTGTACCCGGCGATGACCACGTCGTCGCCCAGGCCGAGCTCCTCGACCCGGCCGGGCGAGGCGGCGATGCCCGCCATCGCGCCGGTGCCGTCGCCGGTCGTCGAAGCCATCACCTTGCCGCGGACCTTGGCCAGCGCGAGCAGGCCGCGCTCGTCGAGCGCGCCGCCCCAGTGCAGGGCGGTCAGCTCACCGAGGCTGTGCCCGGTGGCCGACGACGCCTCGATGCCGAACGACCGCAGCACCCGCAGGGCGGCCAGCGAACCGGTGACGATCCGCGGCTGGGCGACCTCGGTGGCGACCTGGTCGCCGGCGACCGGCAGGGCCGCGGCGCGGTAGATCTCCTCGGCCACGGCGAACCGGCGGCGCAGGGCGCTTTCCCCGCCCCGCCCGGACCCCTGGCCGGGGAACAGGTAGCCGATCTTCGGCGCGGACCCGCGGCTGCTCGCGAAGATGCCGTCGGCCGGGTCGAAGACCGAGTCCCCGGACTCCAGCTGCTCCAGCAGCTTCGTCAGCTTCCGCTCGGCGTGCTCCGGGTTGGCCGCGACGACCGCGGCGCGCACCGGCTTGCCCGAGAGGTCCTTCGCCAGCGTTCCCGCGAGGTCGGTCAGCTCGGCGAACGAAAGCTTCGGCACGACTTCCAGCGTCGCGGCGATGTTCCCGCGCAGGGTCGCGACGTCGTCGGCGTCGAACAGCAGCAGTTCGGCGTCCTGCCGGCCGGCCGTCAGGGCGCGGGCCCGCTCGTCGAGCTCGCGGCGGCGGGCCGCCGTCGGTGCCTCGGTGACGGTGACGTGGGAGTTGATCCCGCCGAAGCCCATCGCCGAGACACCGGCGCGGACCGGCTGGTCGGTGGGCCAGAGCGCCGGGTCACGCGGGACGTACATCCGCGCGGAGGACCCGGTGAGCGACTCGTGCGGCTCGTAGTGCCCGGTGGCCGGCGGGATGACCTGGTGGTACACCGCCAGCGTCGCCTTGATCAGGCCGGCGACCCCGGCCGCGGCCTTCGTGTGCCCGATGTTGCCCTTGATCGTCGACAGCGCGGCCGGCTTGGCCAGCGGGTCGGCGTCGCGGCGGGCGGTGGACAGCGCCTCGATCTCGGTGGCGTCGCCCAGCGCGGTGCCGGTGCCGTGGCCCTCGAAGTAGGAGACGGTCTCGACGCCGTAGCCGGCGCGGTCGTAGGCGCGCTTGAGGGCGAGCCGGTGCCCGGCGGCCTCGGGCCGGGTGATGCCGCCCTTGCCGTCGGAGGAGACGCCCCAGCCACCGATCGACGCGTAGATCCGCTTGCCCTGCTCCAGCGCGTCGCTCTCGCGCATCAGGACCAGCATGCCCGAGCCCTCGCCGGGCCAGAAGCCGTTGGAGTCGGCGTCGTAGACCTTCATCTCGCGCTTGGCCAGCGCGCCGGTCTTCGCGAAGCCGATCACCTCGAACGGGTCGATCGAGAGGTCGACACCGCCGGCGATGGCGAGGTCGAGGTCGCCCTGGGCGAGCGCGTTGGCCGCGGTCACCACCGACAGCAGCGACGACGAGCAGGCGCCGTCGACGGTGTAGCCGCCGCCGGCGAAGTCGAAGTGGTTGCAGACGCGGCCGGCGATGGTGTTGGCCAGGCCGCCGGCGAGGGTGTCCTCGTTGATCTCGGGGAACGGCTCCTTGTACTGGACTTCCAGTTCCCGCAGGAAGTTCGCGGTCTCCTCGTCCTCCCACCCGCGGGCGGTCAGCGCGGCCGCGACCGTGCGGCGCACGTACGGCCAGCGCAGCCGCATGATGTTGGCGCGGGAGAACTCGCCGGTGAGGCTGTTGCCGATGACGACACCGGTGTTCTGCCTCGGGGCACCCTCACCCTCGCCGAAGCCGGCGTCGGCGAGGGCCGCGGCGGCGACGTCGAGAGCGAGCCAGTGCGTCGTGTCGGTCGCCCGGAACGTGCTGCCGGCGACCTTGTGCGCGACCCGGTCGAACTCGTAGTCCCGCAGCACGGCCGCCTTCTGCGCGTAGAAGCGGTCCGGCGCCTTCGGGTCGGGCGAGTAGTAGTCCGCCCGGTTCATCCGCTCGTCCGGCAGCCTGCGGAACGCCCGGCGCCCGGCCAGCACGTTTTCCCAGAGCTCCTCCGGAGAACTCGCATCGGGGTACCGGAGACCGATACCGACGATCGAAATCCGCTCTACGCTCATGCCACCGCACTCCCACTGGCTCTCGAGCCCCGTATCACCGGAACCGTCAGGTCCCCGCTGTCCTCCGGCGCCGGAACGGGGTCCTGCGCCGGTCTGTCGTCCTCGGGCGGCGACGGCGCCGCCACCCGGTCCGCCCGGTCCGCCGGGCCACCGGAGTCCAGCTTCTCCGGACCGGCGCGGACCGTCTTCTTTCTCACTGCCCCGGCGCGCACCTCAGCACGCTGGGACAACCGAACCTCACTGTCTGTTGTGGACACTCAAGCGTCGAACTGGCCCGGACGGCGGCCCTGGCCCGCCGGCCCGCGGTAGGCCTGCGCGATGTCGAGCCACTGGTCCGCCAGCGTGCCCTTCGCCCGGATGTCGAGGTCGTAGCGGTGCCGCCGCCGGGTGACGAGCAGGCAGAAGTCTTCGGCGCTGCCGCTGACCCGCTGGGCCGCGTCCGCCGGCCCGAACGTCCAGAGCGCGCCCGAAGGCCCGGTCAGCTCGAACCGGAACTCCTCGTCCGGGGGCGTCAGGTTGCGCGCCTCGTAGCCGAAGTCGCGGACGCGCACGGCGAAGCCGACCAGGTGCTTGATCCGGTCGGTGCGCTCGCGGCGCACGCCCAGCGCGTCGGCGATGTCCTGGCCGTGGCCGAACAGCTCCATCAGCCCGGCACAGGCCAGCACGTACGGCGGCAGCGGGTGCACCAGCCACGGCACCAGCTGGTCGCCGGGAACGGCGGCGAGGGCCTTGAGGCCCGCGTCGCGCTCGGCGCGCCAGCGGGACAGCAGCACCTCGGCCGGGTCGTGGATGAACTCCTGCAGCGCGCCTTCGACGGCGTTCTCGAAGCCGACCGCCTCGACCGCTTTGATCGTCTCGGTGAACGTCTCCGGCTGCGCGGCCGCGAGGCCGGCGATCCGGAAGATGAACGCGAGGTGCGCGATCTGGTGCTTGACCGCCCAGCCCGGCGCCGGGGTCGGGGTGTCCCACCCCGCGTCCGGGAGGCCGGCGACGAGCGCGTCCACCTCGGCGGCCTCGGCGGTCAGGTCGGCGATCACGCCCGTGGTGTCAGTCACCTGTCTGTCCTCTCGGCGGTGCGACGTCAAGATGGTGGGACGGCGGCCACCGCGGTGGTGGCGGGGGTGAGGGGAGCCACCGTCGCGGCGACCGCCGTCCGGCAGATCGGTTCCTCCGGTGCTGCGTCACGGGCCAGGAAATCGGTGTGCCCCGGTTCTGCGCGCCCCGGCGGGCGATCTGACCGTTCGATCATCACCCGCGCCGACCTGGGGAGTCTTCTCTTCGCGGGCGGTGCGGCAGCCGGTCACCGGCCGCCGCGGCCGCGGTGAGAGCCGCCCACGACACCAGCTCCACCAGCGCGCGATCGTTAGTCCTTTTAGGACGGACATCGGCCGGGACGACCTGGTAGGCGGCTTTGGCCGTGAGCAGGGCGAGCCGGCCCGCCGCGCGTTCGGGGCCGGGCAGTTCGGCGAGCACCGGCTCGACCCACGCGCGGCTGAGCCCGGGCGGTTTCCCGTCCCACGCCTTGACTTCCCGCCGGACGAGCTCCCGCACCCGCGGCGGCACCGAACGTTCCCCGGCGGCCTCGATCGCCGCCGCGGCGGCCGCGAAGGCCTCGGCCAGCGTGCTGCCCCGCGGAGCCCAGCCCGGGCCGTCGGTGGCGGTCGCGGGCACCAGGCCCAGCGCCTCCCCGGCCGGCGGCGCGGCACCCGGCCTGAGCAGGTACCCCAGTACCGCCTTGGCTTTCGCCCGCGCCGACGGCGGCACGGCCTCCGGCAGCGGCGACGGCCCGAGGAACACGCTCACCATCCGGTTGAGGTAGTGGAACGCGACGGCCACGGCGGTGAACTCGGCGGCGGTGTCGGCGGGGACGCCGGCGGGCAGCCGTCCCCCGCCCCTCGCCCACTCCGCCAGCGCGCGCGTGTCCCGGTCCGGGATGGCCCCGGTGTCGCCGGCTTCGATGGCCGCGGCGGCGCCGGGCTCGCCCAGCGAACCGAGCGCCATGCCGTGCACCTCGACGCAGTAGGGGCAGGAGTTCGCCGCCGACACCGCGGCCGCGACGACCTCCTTGTCGGCCCGGCTCGCCGTCCCGCCCGCGACGAGTGACTCCCGCAGCATCAGCCACGCCGCGGCGAGCACGTCTGGTGCGGGCGAGTGCAGCGCGATCGGCGGGGCGAGCATCCCGAAGTCCCGCTCGACCTGCCGGTAGACGGCGCGCACCAGCCCCCGCGCCCGCCTCGGCCGCACGGCCTCGACGTACTTCACGTCCCGCAGCGTCCGCCGCAGGGCGAACCGCACCAGTCCGGGCGCCATCGTTCCTCCTCGAGAACCGGCGGACCCGCGCTCCCAGGCCCCCAGGAGCGCGAGTTCGATGTACCCGTGCATCAGCTGCCCGCGACGAGGTCCAGTTTGGACACCGCCCGACGGCCGGTGATCGAGCCGTCGGGGGCCGGCGCGCCGTACTTGACGTCGACGCCCCTGGCCTGCGCGGCCCGGACGATGCTCGGGACCGACCGTTCGGCGAGCGCGGCGATCGTCATCGCCGGGTTCACCGTCAGCGCGCCCGGCACCGCGGCGCTGTCGGTGACGAAGATGCCGGGGTGGTTGCGCAGCTCGTGGTTCGGGTACAGCGCCGACGTCGCCGGGTCGTCACCGATCCGGCACGACGCGAGCGGGTGCACGGTGTAGGCGCCGACGACGTCGTTGGTCCACGGCGCGACCTTCGCCAGGCCGTCCTTCTCGATGATCGCCTTGCAGTCGGCGTCCGCGAGCGCCCAGCCGCGGCGGGTGTTCGTGGTCGGCTCGTAGCGCAGCGAGCCGCGCCCGAGCATCTGCTGCGAGATGCGGTAGGCGTTCCCGGTGGGCGGCGGGGTGCCGAAGACGCCTTCGTTGTCGTCCTCGGTCATCAGGAAGATCGTCAGCCAGTTGGCCCACTGCTTGAGCATCTCCTTCTTCTGCGCCCCGTACCACCGCGGCTCCTCCCCGCCGGGCACCTGGGCGAGGATGGTCCCCAGTCCCGGCGGGAAGTACAGCTGCTCCAGCGAGTACCGCTCGTACTCCGGCAGCGAGCCGTCGAGCTTGTCCCAGTTCGCGACGGTCGGGCCCTTGCCGATGTGGTTGGCGGAGTACACCGGACCGTCCTCACGGGACAGTCCGAGCACCTCGCGCACGCGGTCCTCGTCGATGATCGCGGTGTTGAGCCGCTCGCCGTTGCCGGAGAAGTACCGGCCGACGCCGTGCGGCATCGTGCCCAGCGCGGCTTCCGACCGCTGCAGGATCACCGGCGTCGCCCCGGCGCCGGCGGCGATGACGACGACCTTCGCCTCGATCACCCCGGTGCCCGTGTGGATCCGGTAGTCCTCTTCGTCGACGATGTCGAAGTGGACGCGGTAGCCGCCGTCCTCGGTGCGCTCGAGCCGCTGGACCTCGTGCAGCGGCCGGATCTCCGCGCCGTGGGCCAGCGCCGCGGGCAGGTAGTTGGTCAGCATCGAGCGCTTGGCGTCGAACTTGCAGCCGGCCATCATGAAGTTGCAGTTGACGCAGGTGGCGTTGTCGACCGCGACCGGGGCCGGGTTGGCCGTGCGACCCGAGTGGTTGCACGCGGCGGCCCACAGCCCGCCGGCGTAGGAGACGTCGCTCCAGTCCTGCTTGGACACCGGGATCGACTCGTCGACGCGGTCGTACCACGGCTCCAGGCTGTCCCGGCTGATCATCGACGGCCACATCCGGCGCCCGATGCTGCCGTGGCGGTCGAAGACGAACTTCGGCGCCCGCGGCATCGCCGCAAAGTAGACGACGCTGCCGCCGCCGACGCAGTTGCCGCCCAGCACGCTCATCCCGTCGCCGACGACGAAGTCGAACGCGCGGGTGTAGGACGAGCCGAGCAGGTAGTCGTGCTCGAAGTCGTCGGCCGCCAGCCACGGCCCGCGCTCCAACACGGTCACCTTGGCCCCGCCGGCGGCGAGGTGGTAGGCCGGGATGGACCCGCCGAAACCGCTGCCGACGATGACGACGTCGGTCTTGTCGATGGCGCTCATGCGGGGCTCCCGGAGGGCGTGGTGTCGGGGTGGAGGTCGGCCAGCTTGCGGCCGTAGCCGTACTTCGGGAACCGCCAGAACCCGTCGGCGTCCGGCTCGGTGTAGCCCAGCGCCAGCAGGCCGGGGTGCCCCTCGCGGATGGCCTCGGCCGTGTGCTTGTGCGGAGCGCTGTCGAAGGCCATGTTGCAGAACAGCGCCAGGCTGACCCAGCCGTCCTTCTCCGGGTGCCCGGGCGTGGTCAGCCGCCGCACCAGTTCGCGGCGGTGCTCGTACGGCAGCGCGACGAACGGCGGGACGTCGTGGTCGAGCCGCAGCTCCACCTCGCCCGCGTAGACCTTCGCGTGGTCGTTGAGCGACTGCGCCAGGTAGGGCAGGCCGGCCGTGACGCCGGTCGCGTCGAAGTTCAGCAGCTCGAGCGCGCCGGCCGCCACCGAGCCGGGACCGGGCGCGGCTCCGGCGACCGCCCGGTCCTCCGGGAACCGCTTCTCCCCGGGCACGATCGTGTCCGCGTAGGCCTCGAGAGTCATGTTCTTGACGCGTTCTTCTTCGGTGGCCTCGGGTTGCACCGGCCTACCTCCTCGTCGAATGTCCTCAGTAGACGTCAGGCTGCGTCGGTCAGCCGCCGCCGCTGCCGGCGGTGCACGGTCATCGGCAGGCCACCCCGCACCCGCAGGGACAACATCGCCTCGGGTTCGACGACCTTGCCCGGCACCTTGCGCAGCCGCAGGTCCCGCGCGGCCGTCGCGAGCACGAACACCGCCTCCATCACGCCGAGGCTGTTGCCGATGCAGAACCTCGGCCCGGCCCCGAAGGGCAGGTAGGCGTAGCGCGGCGGCCGCTCCGCGGCGGTGAACCGGCCCGGGTCGAAGCGTTCCGGGTCGTCCCAGAACCCCGGGTGCCGGTGCAGCGTGTAGGGCACCACGACGACGTCGGACCCGGCCGGCACGTGGAACCCGCCGATTTCGTCGTCGGCCTGGGCGATCCGCGGCAGCAGCCACACCGGCGGGTACAGCCGCATGACCTCCTCGACGACCGCGACCGTGTAGGTCAGCCGCCGCAGGTCCTCGTGCTCGGGCAGCCGGTCGCCGAGCACCCGGGTGGCCTCGGCGTGCAGCCGCTCGCCGACCTCGGGGTGCTCGTCGATCAGGTGGAACGCCCAGCCGAGCGTGCTCGCCGTGGTCTCGTGGCCGGCCAGCAGCAGGGTGATCAGCTCGTCGCGCATCCGCTCGCGCGACGCGCCCTGCTCGGACCCGGACGCGATCAGCCGGGACAGCACGTCCTCGCCGTTCTCGACCGGGTTCGCCAGCCGCTGCTCGACCAGCTCGTCGGCGATCCGGCGCAGGTCGTCGCGCGCGGTCCGGAACTCGAGCTGCTTCTTCAGCGGCACCCACTGCGGGACCATGCTGAGCGTGACGGCCTCGAACATGGCCTGGTCCTGCACGGCTTCGAACGAGTGACCGAGCGTCTCGTACCCGCCCAGCTCGGCGTCGAGCAGCGTCTTGCCGAGCACGCCGAGCGTCAGCCCGGTCATCTCGTGCAGGATTTCGACCGGCCCCTCGTGCGAGGCCAGGCGCTTGACCAGCGCGTCCACTTCGGACGCGACGACCGCGGCCTGCCGCGAGATCCGCTTGGGCTGGAACACCGGCTGGATGGTCCGGCGCTGCTTCTTCCAGGTCTCGCCGTCGCTGGTGAGCAGGCCGTCGCCGAGGGCCCGGCGGGCCTCCTGCAGGCCGATGCCCTTGTGGTAGTTCGCGGCGTTGTCCGCGAGCACGTGCTTGGCCAGGTCCGGGTGGTTGACCAGGTACATCGCCTTCGGGCCGATGGCGATGCGGACGACGTCGCCGTAGGTCTCGGCGTTGTCGCCCATGAGCGCGAGCCGGTCGGTGAAGAGCTGCTTCAGCAACCGGAACGTCGCCCGGCGCGGCGGCCCGGGCGGCGCGGTGCGCGCCGCCCGGGTCTCGTCCGAGGGAACGGTCATGCCGCGACAGCCCCGGGCTTCTCGTCGTCGGCCGGCGGCGCCGAGGCGAGCTCCAGCTTCGTCTTCTGCGCGGCCTGGTCGGCCTCGAACTTGATCCGCGCCTTGTTCGAGAAGTGCAGGCCCCACAGGAACATGCCGCGGATCAGGCAGACGGTCGCGGTGGCCAGGAACAGCCCGTAGGCCACGTGCACGGCGGTGAAGAAGCCGTACGCGAGCGCCACCCCGGCGCCGAAGAGGAACTGCGAGCCCTTCTTCGACGGCGACGTGCCCGGGTCCGTGACCATGTAGTTCGTGTAGAGCACGAACGCGACGCCGGTGCCCATCGCCAGCGCGCCGGGGATCGACGTGCCGAAGAGCCAGCCGCGGACGAAGGCCTGGACGACGAAGAAGCTCAGCCAGCCCGCGATCAGCCACATCCGGTTGGTCAGCAGCGCGTTGAGCACCGTGCCCGACACGAGGATGATGCCGACGATCAGCCAGCCGCCCCAGGTGGGGATCTGCTCGGTGAAGTGGTACGGCGGGGCGATGCTGGCCCACGGGAACACGAGCAGGATGATCGTGATGCCGAAGTTCGACGGGTTCATGTAGTGCCGCATGCGGCCGTACACCGGCGCCTGCAGCACCCACTTCGCGCCGACAGCGACGACGACGCCGAACATCATCACGAGGATCTGGTCGTTGACGTAGGTCAGCATGTTGAGGGCGAGACCGGTGATGTGCGCGGGGAGCAGGAACTCCATGAGGCCCTTGAACCCGTTGCCCCGGAACCGGACGTCGCGCTGCGTCACGCGGGCGTTGATGATCTCCAGGACGATCTCCGTGGTGTACGCGGTCGCCAGCGCGACGAACGGGTACAGCCACGGCTGCTCGAAGCCGAGCACGGTGTAGCCGATGATGTTGAAGATCGTGATCGAGATCGCGAAGCGCCGCAGCGCGGTGATGACCTTGTTGGTCCGCTTCGGTGGCGCGCTGTCCACCTTGGTCAGAGTCGGGGTGGTCATGTCACATCGCTTCCTTCGCCGTGGAGCCCAGCTGGTACATGTGGCAACCGGGTTGCAGCTTCAGGTCCTGCGTCCGCAGCTGCCCGGTCCGGTCCCGCCACTGCAGGTGCACGTCAAGCGGGCCGCTGACGTTCTGGCCGAGGCCGATCTGGATGTCGAAGCTGCGCCGGCCGGCCTCCCCGCTGCTGCCGTCGACCCGGCCGAGGTACTTCTTGCCGTCCGAGGTCGTCACGGTCACCTGGGCGCCGATCGCGGGCACGCCGGCCGCGGGCAGCGGGCCGGGCGCCACCGGGGCGTCGGTGGTCAGCTTCAGCTGCAGGTACTTGCCGGGGTTCGGGCTGTCGTTGTGGTAGAAGATCGGCTCTTCCCACTGCCGGGCCACCGCGAACTCGGGCAGGCCGTCGCCGTCGGTGTCGCCGACCGCGATACCGCGGGTGGGCACCGGCACCGCGAGCCCCAGCTTCGGCGCGAGGTCGGCGTAGCGGCCGTCCGGGCTCTTCACGAAGAAGTGCAGCGTCTGGTCGCCGCCGATGTCGTCACCCGCGCGCGCGTTCGGCCACCAGAACGGGTTGGACAGCAGACCGTCGTGGGCCGTGGCGATCTCCTGCAGGTTCGGCCAGCGGTTGATCTGGCCCTTGACGAAGCCGGTCGCCTGGGCGATCTGGTTCTCGCCGCTGTTGTTGAAGTCCTGGATCTTGACATCCCAGCCCCAGCCCGACCACGCCGTGCCCTTCTCGGCGCTGTCGTCGTGGAACGGCGCGACGCCGTTCTGGAACTGCTTGGTCAGGTCCGCGTTGTCCTTGGCCTCGTTCATGAACTGGAAGTTCGACTCTTCGATGCCCCACGAGGTCGTGATGTTGCTGACGAACAGGTCGTAGAGGCCGTCGTGGTTCAGGTCGCCGAAGTCGACGCCCATCCCCTTGAACGAGTCGTGGCCCAGCACCTTCGACTTCGGGTCGGCGATCCCGCGGACCCCGGTGACCTCGGCGAGCTCGATGTGGCCCGGCGTGGACTTGTTGTACAGGAAGTGGTCGTGCCCGAAGTCGTTGGCGATGTAGAGCTCCGGCAGGTTGTCGCCGTTGACGTCGGTGGCGCTGGAAGCCAGCGTCCAGCCCAGCCGCGCGGACTCGGGGATGCCCTGCGACGCGTCGACGTACCGCGCGCTCGGGGTGGCGCCGGCCGAGCCGCCGGTCCAGCGGAAGATGTACTTGGCGCCGGAGTTCTCCGCGTGCGACATCGACTGGTTCAGCGTGATGCCGCCGTCGGCGTTCGGGTCGAGGACCCGGCTGTCCGGGAAGTAGTTGCCCACGAAGACGTCGACGTGGCCGTCGCCGTCGAAGTCGCCGATGGTGACGGAGTCGGTGTTCCACAGTGGACCGTTGTACTTGCCGTCGGCGCCGCGGTGGTCGCCCGGCACCAGCTCGGTCGGCTGGAACGCGGACGCGTCGAACTTGGTCGCGTTCGCCTTCTGCAGGAACAGGACGGGCGTCCGGCCCCAGTAGTAGGCCAGGACGTCGGTGCGGCCGTCCTCGTTGTAGTCACCGGGGACGCAGCCCATCGGCGCCATGTAGTCCCACGTCGGCAGCGCCGGGGCGGGGTCGAGCGCGAAGGGCGCGTACCGCGGGCCGGAGTCCGGCGCCGGCGTGATGACGACCTGGTCGCTGCGCGGGTCGACGAGGCAGAGGTCGTTGGCCTTGCCGCTGCCGCTGATGTCGTTGATGGCGATCGCGGCGCCGACCGAGGAGATCCACGCGGCGATGTGCTCGTACTCCTTGTTCACCGTCCGGATCGACTGCGACTTCTTGGCCGCCGGCAGCGCGATCGTCATCGGGGTGAAGTGGAACTTGCCCGCCATCGCGTCTTGCTCGGCGGCGGAAACGGTGGGCAGCCGGGCGACCAGGAACAGGCCGAGGATCAGCACCAGCGCCACGATGCCCGCCAGCTGCTTGCGCAGCCAGCCGAAGGTCGCGGTCATTTCTTCTTCCCTCCGTGGGTCAGCACTTCTTCGGCGATCCGCTGCCGCCAGGTTTCGAACGCCGGGACGTCGTCACCGTCGACGACCACGGCCGGGCGGACCTCCTGGGTGATGGCCGCGGCGCGTTCGGCGGACAGCCCGCAGATCGCCCGGGCCGCCATTTCGGTCTCCGGGATCAGCAGGCCCGACCGCACGCGGCATTCGGCGGCGAAGGCGCTGCCCTGTGCCAGCGGCCCGTGGTGGATTCCGGCGCGGTCGACCAGCTCGGCCAGTTCGTCGGCCGTGACGCCGCACGCGTAGGTCGAGGCCAGCCCCACCCCGGCGTACAGGTCGCCGTGGCGCGACTCGGGGAACCCCTCGATCGTCTTGGTCACCAGTTCGACGTCGGTGCCGCAGATGAACCACAGCGCCCGGCCGATGCCCTGGTCGATGGCTCGCAGCGCGTAGTCGCCGTACCGCCGGTCCGGCCACGAGAAGCCGGGTTCCTGGTACTGGTTCCGGATGTACTTGTCGGTCTTGAAGTACGCCTGGTGGAAGCCGTAGCCGTCGAGCACCAGCCAGCGCAGCAGCGGGTCGAACGCCGAAGCCTTCGGCCACGCGAACCGCGGGAGCCGGCACATCGCCCAGCCGACCCCGACGTAGATGATGTAGTCGTGCTTTTCGCCGGGGCCCGCCAGGAACTCGGCGATGTTCGAGCTCTTGCCGAAGGGCAGCCCGTCCAGCACGCCGTAGCCCATGCCCGCGCCTTCGTAGGCGAATCCGCGGAACTGCGGCGGGATCTGCTCGAGCCATTCCTCGGCTTGCTCGACCGACTTCGCCTCGACGGCGTGCGCGTACCCGAGCAGGAACTTCTCCCCGACGGTCTCGAGCCGTTCTTGTGCGGCTGGGCTCTTCCGGTGGAAGCCCCGCTTCTCCAGCAAGGTTTCCGAGACGTCCGGCGTCAAGACACGGCGTCTCAGCGTGCGCCAACCATTGCCCAACGCACTCTCCCCCTTAGGGTCGACAGGCTTGTTTCCTCTACGGTCACAGATTCCCTGGTCAGCGCTCTACTCCGCGCTTGCCGGCGATCACGGGTTCAGCTCGCGCGCCGCCGCGCGGCCGGGGCGAACTCCGTCCGGATCCGCTGCCGCCACAGCTCGTACGGCGGCACCGGCCCGTCGTCGCCGTCGGCCTGCTCGGTGCGGTCCGCGAGGTTTTGCGCGCCCTGCACGGACAGGTCGGTGAGCACGCCGGCGGCGAGGTGGGTGTGGGCGGGCACGTAGGAGGAGTACGTCCGCGCTTTCACCGCGAAGACCACGCCCAGCGCGAGCTCGTCGTAGTACTCGCCGGACGCCCGGCGCAGCCGGCCCAGCCCGCCCTGGTCGCTGCCGCCGGCGAAGGTCGCGGCCAGCCCGACCCCGCTCCACAGGTCCGCGCGGCGGTGCTCGGCGAACCGCCCGACGGCCGCGGCGACGGCGTCCGGGTTGCCGCCGTTGATGAACCACAGCGCGCGGCCGACACCCTGGTCGAACGCGCGGCCGAAGTACTCCGGACGGCCCGCCCACGGGTAGGGCACCGGCTCGGCCTGCTCGTCGACCCACTTGTCCGTGTCGAAGTAGGCGCGGTCGAAGCCGTAGCCGTCGACGGCCAGCCAGCTCATCACCGGGTGGTAGGCCACCCCGGTCAGCTCGGGCAGGATGTTCTTCCACAGTGGACGCGGCAGCCGCGCCATCGCGAAGCCGATCCCGATGTAGGTCAGGAAGATGTGCGGGCGCCCGGGGCCTTCCAGGAGCTCGCGGGTGCGGTCGCGGCCGCCGCCCGGCATCGCGTCGAGGATCGTGTAGCCCATCGTCGCGCCCTCGTAGGCGAACCCGCGCTGCTCGGGCTCGATCAGCGCGAGGCGGCGCTCGATCTCCCACAGCGAGGCGCCCTCGATGGCCCATTCGAAGCCGCACACGACCGCCTGCGGCACCGCCTCGAGCCGGGCCGTCGCGTCGGTGTGGGTGACCGGGAAGCCCCGTTCGGCGAACCCGACCGAAGCGAGGGAAGGAGCCAGGAAGCGCTTGCGGAGCACTCCGATAACGGTGGACATCGTCGTGGTCGTCCTTTGCTCGTCGGGGATCAGGCGACGCGCAGGTTCGGCCGCTGGGCGGCGAGCATGCGCTGGGTGAACGGCGACGGCATCGACGCCAGCGTGATCGCGATCGGCGCGTCGGTCGCCGCCGGCGCGCGCAGGGCGACCCGGCCCGCCGACTGGCCGAACGGCGACACCTGCACGGTCGAGTAGCCGATCGTGAACCGCGGCCCGGCGCCACCCGCCTGGTGCTGCGCGACCGCGATCGCGGTCCACCGGCCGGCGGGCACGCCGTGGATGGTCAGCTCACCGGAGCTCATGTTCGCCATGCCGCCGAAGGCGACCGGGCCGCACTGCGGCACCGCGTCGGCGAAGAGCCCGACGAGGGTGTCCGCGGGTGCGGCGCCACGCGGCATGTCCAGCCGCATCGACAGCACGCCGCTGCCGGTCTGCAGCGAGGCGCAGCTGCGCCCGGCCGCACGCAGCGTGCGCAGCGGCGGAAGCCGCTGGAACGTCGGCGAAATCGCCACGAGCAGCTCGGCGACTTCGGGCTCGCGGTACTGCGTCGGCGTCATCCCGACCGCGCGCGAGAACCGGCTGGTGAAGGTGCCGACGCTGCTGTAGCCGACACTGCAGACGATGTCGGAGACGTTGAGCGACGTCGTCAGCAGCAGCCGCTTCGCCTCGAACAGGCGCACGGCGGTGAGGAACCGGCCGGGCGTGACCCCGGTCGCGTCGGCGAACATCCGGGAGAAGTGGAACCGGCTGACGAACACCTCCGACGCCAGTTCCGCGAGCGTGATCGGCTCGAAGTACCGTTCCTGGATCGACGAAATCGCCTGCAGTACCGCGGGCCGGACCGACTTTTCCACCCGCTCGAGCGCCGGTTCGCGGAGCAGGTCGAACTCGCTGCCGTACCCGGCAGCCGCAACAGAGCGCAACATGATCAACCCAACCTCGAATTCCCAGACGTCAGTTCTCCTGGTGTCAGGGAAGACGCCGGTCCTTGCAGGACGGTCGACGCGCGCTGGAGGGTGACCGGGCGAAACGCACCCGCTCGCCGGACACCCGCTCGTCCACCGGAGATCCACACCGGACGGTCCGTGCGGAACGCACGGTGCGGACGTGCGGGACACCCGCCCGCGGGAGCCGCGGCGGTCCCGCCGGGGCCGGCGCCTGGTCCGTTCCAGCGACCCCGCCGGGCATCCGGCCCCAGGTTGGGCCGGATGGCGGACCATGCGGAACGCACGGGACGAAGCTGCGAAACGCACGGGGCCACGGGGGAAACCCACGTTGACTCTGGTGGGTGACTC
Organism: Amycolatopsis sp. NPDC003865; assembly: GCF_053605345.1. Taxonomy (NCBI): domain Bacteria; kingdom Bacillati; phylum Actinomycetota; class Actinomycetes; order Pseudonocardiales; family Pseudonocardiaceae; genus Amycolatopsis; species Amycolatopsis sp. NPDC003865. Next base: position 392,213 of record NZ_JBSGJA010000005.1, read on the forward strand.
ACTGGTCGCCGGAAGGACGCTCTGTCACATTCGGATAGAAGCCCGGAGTCGGCCGTCCCCCGACCCGCGCCGCACCACTGGGGAGCGCGAGGACGCATTGATGACGCTGGAGGCCTGCCATGTACTCCGAACTTCCGCCAACGGAAGCACCCGACGACGGCGGAGTGACGTTCACCGTCCTGGGCCCGCTGGAAGTGCTGCGCGCCGGGGCCGACTACGCGCCGACCACGCCGAAGGTGTTGCAGCTGCTCGCCGTGCTGGTGATGCGCCCGGGCAAGATGGTACACATCGACACCCTGATCCGGGAGCTGTGGTCGGACAACCCGCCCCGGACGGTGCGGACGACGTTGCACACCTACGTCTACCACCTGCGCCGGTGCATCGACCAGAACCGGCTGGCCCCCGACGGTGAGAAGATGCTGGCCACCAAGCAGTCCGGCTACACCTTCTACATCGATCCGTCCCAAGTGGACGTCCACCGGTTCGTCCGGCTGCAGCAGCTGGGCCACGAGCACCAGGACGCCGGCGACCACACCGCGGCGGCCGACGCCTACCGCGCGGCGCTCGACCTCTGGTCCGGCCCGCCGCTCGCGAACGTCTACTGTGGACCGATCCTGTCGGCGTACCGCACCGAGCTGCTGGAACAGCGCCGCAGCGTGCTGCACCTGCGGATCGAAGCCGAGATCACCAGCGGCAAGCACCGCGAGCTGATCGGCGAGCTGAGGTCGCTGGCCACCGGCAGCCCGCTCGACGAAGCCCTGCACGGTCAGCTGATGCGCGTGCTCGGCCGCAGCGGGCGGCGCTCCGACGCGATGGCCGTCTACCGCAGGCTCCGGTCGCGGCTGGCCGGCGAGCTGGGCGTCGAACCGTGCGACGACCTCCAGGTGCTGCACCGCGAGCTGATCTCCGAAGGGGACCACCGCTGATCAACCGCTTCCCCGGCTCCGGCCGTTCACCCCGCTCCGCCCGAGAAAGAAGTGAGGAAGTTCGATGCCCGCTCCCAACACCCGCGCCTACGGCCAGTTCTGCGGCCTCGCCCGCGCGCTCGAGATCGTCGGCGAGCGCTGGTCGCTGCTGATCGTCCGTGACCTGGTGCTCGGCCCGAAGCGCTACGACGAGCTGCAGGCCGGCCTGCCCAAGATCCCGCCGTCGATCCTGTCGGCCCGCCTCAACGAGCTGGAGGCGACCGGGGTGCTGCGCCGCCGCGTCCGCGCCGAGCTCGACGCGGGCCTGGTCTACGAGCTGACCCAGTACGGCAGCGAACTCGACCAGATCCTGCTCGACCTCGGGCTGTGGGGCGCGCGCTCGCTGCACCACCCGGGCCCGGACGACGTCTTCACCCTCGACTCGGCGATCCTCTCGCTGTACACGACGTTCCGCGCGGACGCCGCCGAGGGCGTCCAGATCAACTACGAGATCCGCTTCGACGACCGCATGATCGTCCACACCCTGGTCGAGGACGGCGCGGTCAAGGTCGGCGAGGGCCGCTTCGCCGGCGCGGACCTGGTGATCAAGGCCGCGAGCGGGTCGGTTCTGCTGGACCTGATGAGCGGCCACGTGTCGGCGGCCGAGGCGATCCGCTCGGGCAAGCTCTCGATCGACGGCGACCTGGCGGACCTGGAGCTGTTCGCCCGGCTGTTCCACGTCCCGGCGGCACCGGAGCCCCCTTCGGGCATCGTGGTCCGCTGAGTCTTCGAGGGCCCGCCCGGCTCGGTCCCGGGCGGGCCCCCGGTCAGCTCGGCGCGGAATCCGCGGACGCGATCCGTCCCGCCCGCATCAGCAAGTACCGCCGCTCGGGCGAACTCGCCGTCCGCTGCGCCGCCTTCAGGTAGTGCTCACGCGCACCCGGCAAATCCCCCGCCAGCTCGAGCAAATGCGCCCGCACCGCATCGAGACGGCGGCCCACGTCGAGCTTCGCGTCGATCGTGTCCAGCAGTTCCAGCCCGCGCGCCGGGCCCGCGGCCTGGGCCACCGCCACCGCCTGGTTGATCGTCACCACCGGGCTCGGCATCAGCGCCTGCAGCACGTGGTACAGCTCGACGATCTGCGGCCAGTCCGTCTCCTCCGTGCTCGGCGCGGTGGCGTGCAGCGCCGCGATCGCCGCCTGGACCTGGTACGGCCCGAGCGCCGCGTGGCCGATCGTCGCGTCCACCAGTGCCTCGCCCTCGGCGATCAGCGCCGCGTCCCAGCGGCCGCGGTCCTGGTCCTGCAGCGGCACCAGCTCGCCGTCCGGGCCCGTGCGCGCCTCGCGCCGCGCGTCGGTCAGGAGCATCAGCGCGAGCAGGGCCGCCACCTCGCCCTCGTCCGGGATCAGCGCGTGCACCGCGCGGGTCAGCCGGATGGCCTCCGCGGCCAGCTCGGCGCGCAGCAGGTTCTCCCCCGACGTCGCCGTGTACCCCTCGTTGAAGATCAGGTACAGCACCTGGAGGACCACGCGCAGCCGGTCGCCGAAGTCGTCCGGTGAGGGCTCGCTGAACGTCGACCCCGCGGCGGCGATGCTTTCCTTCGCGCGGGTGATGCGCCGCGTCATGGTCGCCTCGGGGACCAGGAACGCGCTCGCGATCTGCGCCGTGGTCAGGCCGCCGACCGCGCGCAGCGTCAGCGCGACCTGTGAAGACGGCGAAACCGCGGGGTGGCAGCACAGGAACAGCAGCTTCAGCGTGTCGTCTTCGCCGGCGGGCTGGTCCTCGCCCGGCCCGGCGACGACGGTCACCGGTTCCCGCACGGCGACCGACTCCTCGCGCCGCCGCCGCGCGCTCTCGCTGCGCCAGTGGTCGGTGAGCCGCCGGGTGGCGACCGTGACCAGCCAGCTGCGCGGGTTGTCCGGGACGCCTTCGGCCGGCCACTGCTCGCTCGCCGCCAGCAGGGCCTCCTGGACGGCGTCCTCGCACGCGTCGAACTGGCCGTACCTGCGCACCAGCACGCCCAGGACCTGCGGCACCAGCGGGCGCAGGATCTCGGCGACCGGGGCGGGCGCGGTCACGTCACGAACCGGGGATCTCGGTCTCGGCATCGGCGAAGAAGACGATCTCCCGCACCTCGACGCCCATGCCGTCGAGCGCGGCGTCCGGGATCATCGCGGCCAGTTCGACCGCGCGCTCCTTGCTCGCGCAGTCGACGAGGTAGTAGCCGGCCAGGAACTCCTTCGACTCGAGGAACGGGCCGTCGGTGACCGCGGGCAGTCCCCCGCGCACCCGCACGACGGCGGTCTCGGCGACCGGAGCGAGCGCCTGCGTGCCGATCATCTCGCCGGACTCCCGGATCGTGCGGATGAAGTCCTGGTGCCCGCTCATGATGGCGTCCATGTCCTGCTGGGGCAGGTTCGCCATCACGTCCGGGTTGAGGTACATCGCCAGCAGGTACTTCACGCCCGCCCTCCCATCGTCGGTGGCCATGAACATAGCCGACCCCGCCCGCGGCGCGACGTCGCACGCGCGGAGTGGAGCCGCCGCCGGGCCGCCTGCCAGCCTGAACCTCCCGGGCAGTCCCGGTTACCCGGACCCAGGAGGGTGGCCCGATGACCGACGTGTTCGCGGACCTGCGGACCGAGACCGAAGCGCTGGCCGAGCTGGCCGAGCGCCACGCGTACGGCCCCGGCCCCGACATCACCGGGCACTTCGCCCGGCTGACGTCGACCGCGCGCCTGGTCCGGCTCAGCGCCGAAAACCCGGGCGCCTTCGGCGTCACCCCGCAGATCTCCTACGACTCGCTCGAAGAGGCGATCGTGACGTGGCTGATCGAGCAGCGGAAGGCCAACGCCCTGCTCGAGTCGGCCACCGCGCAGGCGGAGCTGCCCTGGAGCGACGGACCGCTGCGCCCGTCGGTGCTGGCCGCGGCGGCGCTGACCGAGCTGTTCGCCTGCGGCCAGGACGTCGCCGACGCGCTCGGCGTCCGCCCGCGGCGCGGCGACGCCATCGGGCACGTCGCCTACTACGGCGTCCGGACCAGGGACCGCGCCTACCGGCGGCACCAGCGGACACCGCCGGGGCCGTTCCGGTTCGAGCTCGAGGCGCCGTCCGGGACGCGGTGGGACTTCGGGCCGGCCGACGCCGCGGACCGCGTGGCCGGGACCGCCGAGGACTTCTGCCTGCTGGTGACCGGCCGCCGCCACGCCGAGGAGCTGGCCTTGACGTTCAGCGGCGGGCACACCGCCGAATGGCTGGAACTGCTGGAGAGCTGACCGGCGTCACTCGAACGGCGCGGGATCGCCCGCCCCGACCCGCAGGATCTCCGGTTCCCCGGAAGAGAAGTCCACGACGGTCGTCGGCTCGACCCCGCAGTCGCCGGAGTCCAGCACCGCGTCGAGCTGGTGGTCCAGCTCCTCCTTGATCTCCCAGCCCTGCGTCATCGGCTCGGCCTGGTCCGGCAGCAGCAGCGTGCTCGACAGCAGCGGCTCGCCGAGCTCGGCCAGCAGCGCCTGGGTGACGCGGTGGTCGGGGATGCGCACGCCGACCGTCTTCTTCTTTTCGTGCATCAGCCGCCGCGGCACCTCCTTGGTGGCGGGCAGGATGAACGTGTAGCTGCCCGGTGTCGCGGCCTTGATCGCGCGGAACACCGCGTTGTCGATGATGACGAACTGGCCCAGCTGGGCGAAGTCCTGGCACACCAGCGTGAAGTGGTGCCGGTGGTCGAGCTTGCGGATGGTGCGGATCCGGTCGAGCCCGTCGCGGTTGCCCGGCCGGCACCCGAGCGCGAAGCACGAGTCGGTCGGGTAGGCGATCAGCCCGTCGGCGCGGAGGAGCTCGACGACCTGGCCCAGCGAACGGCGCTGCGGGTTCTCCGGGTGCAGGTCGAAATAACGTGCCATGCCCGCAGAGCCTAGGGTCCGGCCCGCTCCCGGGCACGGCGAGGGTTTCCGGCCGGCTCGTCCAGGACGCCCGCGTCTCCCAGCTTGCGGTCCCCGCCCCGAACGCTGGGACCCGCCGGGGCTCCCGGGCCACACTCCGATCGGGGACCACATCCAGGGAGGGCGAGCCATGACGAAGCTGACCGTGCCGGAGCTGGACGGGCCCCGGGTCGTCAACGCGGCGAGGTACCTGTTCGAGGGCCCGCAGGGCCGGATCTCGCTGGCCGAGCTCTTCGACGGGCGCCCGCGGCTCGCGGTGCACCACACGATGCCGGGCCACAGCGGCCCCTTCGCCGACGCGTCCGCCGCCGACGTCGCCGCCGCGCTGCACGACCCCGGCCTGCGGCTGGTGCTGGTCTCCACCGCGCCCTACACCGAACTCGAGCGGTACCGGCGGCACTTCGGCCGGGACCTGCCGACGTACTCGGCGGGCCGCGCGTTCACCGCCGACTTCCCGGTGACCCGGCGCCTGCCCGAGACCACGGGCGGCGAGTTCTGGGACGACCTCGAGTCGGCGCTGGGCTTCTTCCGGCACGAGCGCGGTTGCGTGCTGCACACCGGATCGGTCGCCCTGTCCCGGCTGGACTTCCTGAGCCTGCTCGGCGTGCCGGACCGGCTGCGGTCCGCCTCCGGCCGGCGCTGAGCCCCGCCCCCGCCGTCGTCGTGCCGTACTCCCGGGTTCGCCGCGGCCCCTCACCGGGTTTTTTCAGCGCACGGAATCGGACGTCCGGTGCGTTACGATCAGGCGGCAGCAGAACGCACACCGCGCCATGGCCGGGCCACCTGGGGCGCCCCGGTCACCGCCGAGACCCCGGGGGTTCCGCACTGATGTCGCCGGTCGCCGCGCTCGAACCGGCCGCGGAGCTGTCCGCCACCGCCGAACCACGCGGCACCACCGCGGCCGACCGCCGCCCCCGGCTGGCCACGTACCTCTCCGCGGCCATCATCGTCGTGGTCATCACCGGGTTCAGCGTGATCGGCGTCGTCAGCCTGCTGCCCCGGTCGGTCGGCGTCCTCCACGCCGGGTACGCCATCGTGGCCGCCGCCGCGCTGCTGGCGATCCAGCTGCTGTGGTTCAGCCGCCCGTCCGCCGGGCTCGGGTCGACGACCAGCCGGGTGCTGTTCGCGGTCATGATCGCCCTCGCGTACGTGCCGATGCTGACCTTCGGCCGGCTGTGGGCCACCATGCTGGTGTACGTCGGCAGCGCCGCGCTCCTGGTCCTCCCGCCGCGGTACGGCTGGGGCGCGGTCGTCGCGGTGCTGCTCAGCGCCGTCGCGGTCTACGAGGCCTCCGGCGCGGGTCCGGTGAGCACCTTCTACAACGTGTTCGGGACGCTCTTCTACATCCTGGTCTTCTACCTGCTGTCGCGGCTCGCGCGGATGGTCCACGAGCTGCACGCGGCCCGCACCGAACTGGCCCAGCGCGCGGTCGCCGAGCAGCGGCTGGCCTTCGCCCGCGACCTGCACGACCTGCTGGGGCTGAGCCTGTCGGCGATCGCGCTCAAGGGCGAGCTCGTGTCGCGCCTGATGCGCAAGTCCGCCGAGCGCGCCAAGGCCGAGCTCGGCGAGATCACCGCCACCGCCCAGCGCACCCTCTCCGATGTCCGCGCGGTGTCCCACGGCTACCGCGAGCTCTCGCTGGAGAAGGAGTCCCGGACGGCCGAATCGCTGCTGTCGGCGTCGGAGATCGCCGTCCGGATCCACCTCGACCAGGGCGATCTGCCGGTCCAGGTCCGCACGCTGCTGGCGAAGGTGCTCCGCGAAGGTGTCACGAACGTCCTGCGCTACAGCGACGTCGAGCACTGCGAAATCGACGTCCGGCACCAGGACGGCAAGGTCGTCCTGGAGATCGTCAACGACGGCGTGGCGGCGGACGACCCGGCGCTCGCCCCGGGCAGCGCGCTGACGGTGCTGCCCGACGAAGTCGCCGCGCTCGGCGGCCGGGCGAGCGCGAAGGCCGGCGCGGACGGCCGGTTCCGGCTGCGCGTCGAGCTCCCCCTGCCCGGCCGGCCGGGCGACGCCGCCGAACACGGCACCGAGGAGCGGTCGGCGAGCACGTCGAGGCAGATCCGCCGGCTGCTGCCGGTGATCATGGTGCTGATGGGGATCGGCGCGACGGCGCACCTGCTCCAGCTGACCCCGCGGCCGTGGGAGGTCGCCCTGGTCCTCGGCTCGATCGTGGCGTTGCTGGCCCTGCAGTTCTCGTACTTCAACCGGCCGACGACGCAGCTGCGGTCCGCGCAGAGCTACGGGATGCTCCTGGTCCAGGCCTGCCTGATCTACCTGCCGCTGCTGCCGCTCGGCCCGAACTGGGTGAGCCTGCCCGGGCTGCTGATCGGCAGCGCGCTGCTGGTGCTGCCGCCGGTCGCGGGCTGGGCGTTCTTCGTGCTCAACATCGCCGCCTACGCGGAGATCCAGCGGCTGTCGGGCGCGGACGTCACGGCGACGATCTTCTACACGGCCGCGACCGTGATGACGAGCCTGGCGGTGTTCGGGCTGCTGTGGCTGGTCCGGCTGGTCACCGAGCTCGCCAGCACCCGGCGGCGGCTCGCCGAGATGGCGCTGGCCGAGGAGCGGCTGCGGTTCGCCCGCGACCTGCACGACCTGCTCGGCATGAGCCTGTCGGCGATCGCGCTCAAGAGCGAGCTGACCGCCCGGGTGCTGCCCCTGGACCGCGACCGCGCGGCGGAGGAGCTGACCGAGGTCCTGGGGCTGACCAGGCAGGCGCTGTCGGACGTCCGGTCGGTGGCGAGCGGCTATCGCGAGCTGTCGCTGGACAGCGAGTCCCGCACGGCGAAATCGGTGCTGGCGGCCGCCGACGTCCGCGTCCGCATGGAGATGCTCGGCGACGACCTGCCGACCCCGGTGCGCACGGTGCTGGCGGTGGTCCTGCGCGAAGGCGTGACGAACGTGCTGCGGCACAGCAAGGTGGAGAGCTGCGAGATCGCGATGCGCCGCACGGACGGCGGCATCTGCCTCGACATCGTGAACGACGGCGTGGAGCGCGACGGTGCCCCGGAACCGGTGGTCCCCGAACCGCGCGCGGTGACGGTGCCGGGGGATTCCTCGCCCGGCAGCGGGATCGGCAACCTGTCCCACCGGGTCGCCGACCTCGGCGGCGAGCTGACCGCGGGAGTCGAGCCGGACGGCCGCTTCCGGCTGCGCGCGGTCGTCCCCGCCTGACCCGTCGGGTCTTCGGCCGGCGCGGAACCACGGTCCGGCAACGGGTTCGTCGAGCCTCCCACCGTCTCCGGGCCGACCGAAGGCCTGGACCACTCGACTTGGTCTGGACCTCCACGCCGACCGGGTCAGAGCCAGCCGGCCTCCTCCGCGATCCGGATCGCGTCGACCCGGTTGCGGGCGTTGAGCTTCGCCACCACCGTCGTGAGATAGTTCCGTACTGTCCCGGCGGAAAGGTACAGCCGGGCCGCGACCTCGACCGTTCCGTAGCCCTGCGCCGTCATCCGCAGCACGTCCAGCTCGCGGGCGGTCAGCGGGCAGTCGACCGTGTCCCACGCGGCCAGCGCCAGGTCGCCGTCGACCATGCGGCGGCCGGCCAGCACGCCGCGCACGGCGTTCGCCAGCTTGTCGGGCGGCGCGTCCTTGAGCAGGAAGCCGCCCACCTTGGCGTCCAGCGCGCGTCTGAGCGTGCCGGGGCGGCCCAGGCTGGTCAGGATGAGCGTCCGGCAGTCCGGCAGGTATTCGTGCAGCTCACCGGCCGCGGTGAGGCCGTCCTTGCCGGGCAGGTCGATGTCGATGACGGCCACCTGCGCCTGCTTGGCGCGCGCGGCGGGGAGGATCTCGAGCCCGGAGGCGACCTCCGCGACCACCTCGATGTCGGGTTCGAGCCGCAGCAGCGCCACCAGTGCTCCCCGCACGATGTGCATGTCCTCGGCCACCAGCACTCTGATCACGGGTGCCTCCGCACTCACGATTCCCCAGAAGCTCAGTTAAACATTCTGCTTGACGAATCGGTTGCACCATTCGGGCACCACTTTGCGGCGATGCCGCTAAATGCACATGCACAGGTAAGGACCAGGTTAAAACGCCTACTCGCACCCGGTCGGCTACCAGCCGTCACGAGCGCGGAGCGAGTTCCCGTCACCTGTGTCGGAAATTTTCCGGCCAGGTCGCCTGTGGACTCCCCGCCGGTCGACGCGCGACGAGCCGGCCGCGGCGGGCGCGCTGGGCGCCCGTCGCGACCGGCTCGTCGACGGCGAGAACTGCGCAAACGCGCATCAAGCCGCTTCGAGGACGTCGGCACGGCAGTAGCACGTGCCGCGGCGGGTCTGCCCGTCACCCGCGGAAGCGTCGATGCTCCAGTGCTCGAAACGGTCGATCACGAGGTCGGAACCCGTCTTTTCGAACTCGATCTCCAGATCGGCGAAAAGCGCGCGGACGTTGGCGGAAACCTGTGCGGACATGTTCTGCTCCCAGTGGCGAAGATGAATGCTTCACGTGCCATAAATCGTCGCCAATCGAAGCAACATCAACCAGTGTCCGCATCATCGGAGTGATATGGCTTACACATGGTCCGTGCGGTTTCGGGGAAGACTCCGAACGGGCTAGCAAGGGGGTCGAAACCCGTCGAACACCCCGGTTTTCGTCACTTTGCGCACTCAGGCACATCCCGCGCGCTACCGCGGGTATGAGAAACGCATGTGCGCCGACCACCGGAGTTCCCGTTCCGGGCCCGTCGCACACCCGATGTGCAAAACGCATGTCCAGCACCGGTGAAATCCACTCGGACCAGTGCGCAGAGCACTTAAGAAGTAGACGCCCGCGGAACTACAGTTTTGGTCGAAATCACATCCCCGCACCGGGACGCCTTCATCGGGAAGGTGCCCACGCGGCATTGTCGACCGGGAGGGACGGCCACCATGGATGAGATCGTCCGGCAAGCTGTGGCACGCGCCATCGTGACCATGCGAGACAACCTGGGCGAGCGGCTCACGATCGACGACCTCGCCCGCGCGGCCATGTTCAGCAAGTTCCACTTCACCCGGGTGTTCCTGCGGGTCACCGGGCTGTCGCCGGGCCGGTTCCTGTCGGCCCTGCGGCTCGCGGAGGCCAAGCGCCTGCTCGCGACCACGGTCATCTCGGTGGCCGACATCAGCCACCAGGTCGGCTACAACAGCGTCGGCACGTTCAGCGCCCGGTTCAGCGGCAGTGTCGGCGTTTCGCCGTCGGGTTACCGGCAGTTGCGCGGCATGGCGCCGCGGATCGCCGACCTGCAGGCCCAGCCGGGCTCCGGGACGACCGTGCGCGGCCAGCTGCGCGTCGCGCCGTCGGCCGAAGTCGGGCCGGTGTTCGTGGGGCTGTTCGCGGCCCGGATCGCCGAGGGCGCGCCGGCCAGGTTCGCCGTCCTGCCCGGCCCGGGACCGTATGCACTGGCAGACGTTCCGCTGGGCTCGTGGTACGTGCTCACCCACGCCTACGGCTGCGGCGAGGTCGACAACCACACCCTGCGGCCCTACACCGGCCTGACCGGCCCGGTGACCGTCCACCGCGGCGTCACGGCGAGCCTGGCCGACGTCCGGCTGCGCCCGCGCCACGGCTTCGACCCGCCGGTCCTGCTCGCGCTGCCCGACCTGCGCCGGCCCGCGGTGGCCCGCCCGATGGCGGTCTGAGGCGTACAATTCGACGGCACCGAATCCGTCGTCCGTTAATCCGCGGGCGGCGGACTCAGCGCCGCCGCGTCCGCCGCAGCCATTCGGACCAGCGGGCCGCCGGGTAACGAAGGTGAATTCCCGGCCATTCACTCCGGTGAGCTTGTCGCGAAACACCGTCGCGACCGGGCAATGGCGTACAATTGCGGTTCGGAGTCGTCGGACTGGGGTGCGAGGTACCGTCGTGATCAAGGTGTTGCTGGCCGAGGACATGCACATGGTCCGCGGCGCCCTGGTCGCCCTCCTCAACCTGGAGTCCGACATCGAGGTGGTCGCCGAGGTGTCCAGCGGCGACCAGATCCTGCCCGCCGCCAAGGCGGCCCGGCCCGACGTCGCGGTCATCGACATCGACCTGCCGGGCAAGGACGGGCTGTCGGCGGCGGTCGAGATCCACGAGAGCCTCCCGGACGTCCACACGCTGATCCTGACCAGCCTCGGCCGCCCGGGCACGGTCCGCCGGGCGCTGGACGCGAAGGTGAACGGCTTCCTGCTCAAGGACTCGCCGTCGGACAAGCTGGCGAACGCCGTCCGCTCGGTCGCGATCGGCCGCCGCGTCATCGACAGCGAACTGGCGCTGGCCGCCTGGGAAACCGACGACTGCCCGCTCACACCGCGCGAAATCGAGATCCTCTCGCTGGCCGCGCGCGGCCGCAACGTGGCCGACATCGCGGCGGAGCTGTTCCTTTCGGCCGGCACCGTCCGCAACTACCTGGCCGCCGTGGTCACGAAGCTCAACGCCCGCAACCGGGTCCACGCGATCCGCATCGCGACCGAAGCGGAATGGCTCTAGAGCCGGTTTCGACGGGTTGACCCGCGGCGTTCGCGAACCCGGTCCGGAAAGCGCTTACGCCGTGAGCCCATCCGGTGCCCGGTGCCGTCGCACTCCACCGCACCCGACCGGGACCGCCGCCAGCAGCCGGTGCGTGCCGTCCGCGCCGGACTCCGCCGCCAGCGTGCCGCCCAGCGACTCCACGCGGTCGACCAGGTTGCGCAGCCCCGATCCCGAACCCGTGCCGCCGTCGGCGGGGCCGCCGGCGCCGTCGTTGACGATCTCCAGCCAGGCCGTGCCGTCCTCCTTGCTCACCGAGAACGCGCACCAGCTCGCGGTGCTGTGCCGGACCACGTTGGTCACCCCTTCGCGCAGCACCGCCGCCAGCGCGGTCGCGACCTCCGGGGGCAGGTCCGCGGTACCCGACCGGGCTACCGTCACCCGGGTCCCGGCCGCGCTCAGCACCGCCGCCGCGGCCCGGCACTCGTCGTCCAGCGACAGCTCGCGGTAGCCCGCCGCGACGGTGCGGACGTCGGCCAGCGCGCGCCGCGACATCGTCAGCAGCTCGGCCAGCTCCTCCTTCGCGCGGCCCGGCTGGCCGATCACCAGCCGATCGACGAGTTCACCCTTGAGGGTAATCGCCGAAAGGCTGAGACCGAGCAGATCGTGGACGTCGCGGGAGAACCGCTTGCGCTCCTCGGCGATCGCGTCCCGCTTCAGCGCGCGGCGTTCCTCCTCGCGCTCGGCGGTCAGCCGCACGGCCGCGCCCGCCCCGGACAGCGCCAGCGCGGCGATCGCGGCGGACACCACGCCCGCGAACCCGGCCTCCGCCGAACCGGCCGCCCAGGCGGCCAGCAGCCCTTCGACGACGCACACGAGCCCCGCCGCGGGCACCGCTCTGGCCGGACGGACGGCCAGCAGCAGCCCGCCGGCGAGGAACCCGCCCGCGGCGCTCCACAGGGCGCCCAGCTGCACCATCGGCCCGTACCCCAGCAGGGCCTGCGCGACCAGCGCCAGGCCGGGACGGCGGACACCGCCGTGCGCGAACGCGAGCAGGTGCACTCCGGCCAGCGCCGCCGCGCAGGCCAGCGCCAGCAGCCTCGGGACCCAGGATTCCCGCTCGGCCAGCACCGGGAGCAACGCCGTCAGCGCCACCGCGGTGGCCGCGGCCACCGGTCCCGCCGCGACGAGCGCGCGGAAGTCCGGCCGCTCCGCCCGCTTCCGGACCTTCCCGCGCAGCCGAGCCGGATATGCCACGGCGCCTCCCACCTCACCCGCACCCCAGGTCCTCAACGGTAACAGGGGGAACAGCCGCGTTGGAGGCTTCGCCCGGTCAGCCGATGCCGCCCCCGATGGGGAAATCGAGCACGCACTCGCCGACGCTGACCTCGGCGGGCCACTCCAGTTTCAGCGACCGGTCCACCCGGTCGCCGGCGTCGACGGGCACGGCGTGCGCGGCGAGCCCCATCGCCTTGGCCGCCAGGTAGAGCACCTGCTGCAGCGCGCCGACGTGCACCAGCGTCGTCGCGTACGCGGCGCTGCCGAGCACCCACGCGATCCGCGACATCCGCGCGGTCATCGTCAGCAGCACCGAGGGCCGCCGGTGGCTGCCCGCCCCCACCATCGCCAGGTCCAGCATGCCGTCCAGGACGCCGAGGTCGTCGTTGATCAGCGTCAGCGTGTGCCACAGCGGGTCGTAGTGGTAGATCCCCCGCGCGAGGTCCACGCACCGGTTGATCCCGACGTAGATCTCCAGCTCGTACAGGCAGGCGACGCTGAAGTACGGCCGCTGCGACGCCTCGTGGCCCGGCCCGCCGGGCAGGTACGCCGGCCCGATCGAGCGCACCCGCGCGGCGCGGAAGAGGAACTCCCCGACCTGTTCGGCCGACAGCGCCCGCTCGGTGACCTCGGGGCACACGTGGTCGTGTTCGAGCAGCGTCGCGAGCGTCGGGTCGGTCGCCTTGAGCACCGCCGGGTCGGGGCGGTGCAGCGGGAAGGTCGGGCCCGCGGTGATCTGCTTGACCACCGGCGGCTCGGCGCCCGCCCGGTCCGCCTCCGCGTCCGGCGGGCGGCTGGGCTGGCGGCTCTTCAGCCACGTCCGGCTGCGGGCGTGGAACATCAGGTCGTCCGGGGACCAGACGGCGAGGTCGGCGTCGGTGTCCTCGGCGAACCCGGCCCAGTCGTCGGCCACCAGCACGACGCCCGCGGCCACCAGGAACGCGACGACGTCGGCCACGACCGCCTCGGCCAGCCCGCAGGTCTCGGCGACCCGCGCGACGGTCACCGGACCCGCCAGCGACGACGCCACGGCCACCGCGGGGGGCCGCATCAGCGCGACGCGGTACCGGGCGCGCGGCGACTCCAGCAGCAGGCCGCCGCCGTCCGGGCGCATCGCCGAGTACCGCGACAGCTTGATCAGCCGCCCGGGCGGCACCGCGTCGGCCGGGAAGACCGGCGCCTGGGTCACCGGGATGGCCGAGAGCAGCGGCCCGCGGCCGTCGTTGAGCGCGAGCGAGTGCACGACCGAGCCGGACAGCTGGTTGAGGACCTTGCGCAGCGTTCCGGCCCACGCCTCGGCGCCGTTGCCCGCCGACGTCGCGAGGTTCCCCATCGAGATCGGGCCGAGCGCCATCCGGCCCAGCGACTCGCGGACCGGCCGGGGGACGTCCGCCAGTTCGTACTCACCCCACCACGTGATCGCGACGAGCGTGTCGTCGTCCCCCGCCTCCAGCAGGGTGTCTTCGGTGAGGGACCAGAGCCGGACGGTCTCCGGGATCCCCTCCGGGGGGTAAGCAGGCACAGCCAACTCCTCAAACAACGGCACAGCGCAGGTCCGAGCCCGTGACGGCGCTCAGAGGAACATCGGGAACGGGTTGAGCCGTTCGTACGGGGTCGGCTCGTCGAGCCTGCCCAGCCGGACCGGGACGTCGAAGAGCCGGCCGGGCGCGAACCGCGCCCAGAACGGCCGCAGCCCCGGCGCGAGCACCTTGGCCACCGGGATCCCGACGTCCGGCCGGGTCTGGTCGAGCACCAGCAGCTCCACGCCGGCGTGGTCGAACACCCGGGTCAGCGCGTCGACGTCGTCCCGGACGTCGGCGCGGTGGACGAACCGGAAGTCCGTGGCGGCCCGCATCCGCTCACCCGCCACGGGCTGCAGGTACGGCTGGTTCGCGACGGACGCGCAGGCGAGCCAGCGCCGCGCGTCCGGGTCGTCGAGGTCGTGGCCCGCGGCCGGCACGGCGGGCAGCATCTGGTTGAGCTCGGTCACCGCGCGGCGCACCGCGATCCGCGGGTCGAGGTGCGCGCCGAAGCCCATCATGATGTCCTCGGACGGGCCGTCGGTCCGCCGCGAAACCGCGACGGTCACCGGGATCCCGAGGTCCGAGGTGACGTCGAGGACCCACATCTCGCGGCCGATCCCCGCGTACCCGGCGGCCATCTCGGCCAGCCACGGGTCGGCGAAGGACGCGAGGTCGACGCCCGGCACCGGCGTGCGGTTGTACCACCACAGCGCCACGGCGTCGCGCTCGACGAGCTCCAGCGCGCCCTGCAGGATCGCGTCCTCCAGGCTGCTGCCCGCCGCGGTGCCGTTCGAGTCCGCGCGCACCCCGCGGGCCGCGCTCTCGCGCGGGATCCCGTAGTACAGGTAGGAAGTCGGCAGCAGGCGGCGGCGCCCGGCCGGCGTCCACACCGGCGTCCAGTCGACGACCGCGGCCGGGTCGAACGGCGCCGGGACGTGCTGGAAGGACGCGTGCTCGGCGTTCCACTCCGCGCGGCCGGAGTACTGCCGGTCGGCGAAGAGCATGCACGCGTTGGGGTGGACGGCTTCCTCGCCCAGCTCTTCGAAGGACGCGCGGATGCGCAGCTCGTCGCCCTGGAAGTTGCCGGAAAACCGTTCCGCCGCCTCGCACAGCGCGCTGACCTCGGCGTCGAGCGGGCTGACGCCCTTGCCGCCGTTCTCGCAGCGCAGGCCGGCCCGCAACGCCGCCATCGCGGTGACGCCGCGGGCGACGTTGGGCCCGGAGCGGTAGGCGTTGGCGAACCAGGGCGCGTCCGGGTCCCGCCGGATCTCCTTGACGATCCCGGTGACCGGGCTGACCAGGTGGCGGTGCCGCTCGAGCATCTGCGACGGCGTCGCCGTGCGGTGCCCGCCGCCGCCGGTGGTCGCCTTCTTCGCCGGCCGGAGCTCGACCGGGCGCACCGAGCGCCACGTCACCAGCCACCGGTCGCCGCAGCGGGGGCACTGCGGACGGCGGTGCAGCTCGTGCAGCCTGCCCTGCAGGTCGAGCGTGTCGAGCGTCCACACGCACTGCTGGCCGTGGTGGCGGTACCCGGCCACCCACTTGGCCGCCTCGAGCGCGACCAGGTGCGCCGCGGCCGAGGTCAGCGGCGGCAGCGCGGGCACCGGGCGGCGCGCCGGGCCGGCGTGGCCCAGCTCCTCCTGCACGCACGCCTCGGCGTGGCGGTGGCCCCACAGCCGGTGGGTCAGGCAGTGCCAGCAGGCGCCGTCGGGCTGCAGCACCGGGCCGATCCAGACCTGGGCCCCGGACGGGCGGGCCAGCAGCCACGGCCGCCCGGCGCGCCGGTGCTCGGCGTCGATCACGGCCAGCCGCGGGTCGAGGTAGTCGGCGCACAGCACGACCGACAGGTCGGCGGTGCCGGTGTCCGTGCGCACCACCTCGAGCCCGGCGCCGGCCAGCGCCCGTTCGACGGCGCCGGGGTCGACGCCGTCGGCGCTGTCGCCGACCGCGGTCAGCCGCACGGTGCCCCGCCGCGCGGCGACGACGTCGGCGTCCACCCCGCAGGCGTCCCAGTAGGCCAGCGCGCGTTCGTCGCCCGGCACCTCGTCGGTGCCGGGGCTGCGCAACGTCACGAGCCCCGCGTCGACGAGCTGGGCGAGCAGCGCGGCGACCTCCTCCGGCGCCATCCCGCCGGGACGGCCGCGCAGCAGCCGGTCGAGGTCGTGGGTGCCGTCGAGCAACGCCGCGAGCGACTCGATCTTCGCGCCGCGCATCGCGATCACGCCCTGTTCGGAAAACAGGTACGCGCCCTTGCCTTCCCGCACCTCCGCGCGCAGGTGCCGCCGGAACGCCGGGGCGCGCGCCGGCACCGGGGCGTCCGTGGTGCCACCGCCGTGCGCGTCCACCGCTGTCGTGCGCATGGGCCCTCCTGCCGGTCTCGGGCTGGGCGGGACGAGAGAAGGAAATCCTGCTCCACGAGCGGTCTACTCAGCCAGTGCTCAAAGCACGGGCAGGTCGTGCGAAACGCATGGGCCGACGTGGAAAACACATGGGGCACCGGTGCGTCGCTCACTGGCCGCACGCCACGGGGAACCGTCACCGTAGACAGCGACGTCCGTGGCGGCACGGTGCGTCGGGGCACCCTAACCGACTCGCGCCTCGCGCGCGAACCCGGCGGCGCCCGGTCTGGCACCCGAGACAAGTGAGGACCCCGAGTATGCCTACTTCTACTCGCACCTACGGACAGTTCTGCGGCCTGGCCCGGGCGCTCGAGATCGTCGGCGAGCGGTGGTCGATGCTGGTCGTGCGGGACCTCATGCTCGGCGCGAAGCGGTTCACCGACCTGCAGCAGACCCTGCCGCGGATCCCGGTCAGCATCCTCACCTCGCGGCTCAACGAGCTCGAGGAGGCCGGAGTGGTCCGCCGCCGGGTCCTTTCGCAGCTGGACGCCGGTGTCGTCTACGAGCTCACCGAGTACGGTGCCGAGCTCGACCAGATCGTGCTCGACCTCGGCCTGTGGGGCTCCCGCTCGCTGAACTACCCGCAGCCGGACCAGATCATCACCGTCGACATCGCGATCCTCTCGCTCTACACGACCTTCAAGGAGGAGGCCGCCGCGGGCGTGCACGTCAACTACGAGCTGCACCACCTCGACGGCGAGATGATCGTGCACGCACTGGTCGACGACGGCTCGCTCAAGGTGTCCACCGGTGCGCTGCCCGCTCCCGACCTGGTGATCCAGCCGCAGGGACCGGCGCTGTTCGACGTGCTCAGGGGAAAGCTGTCCGCCCAGGACGCCCTCTCCTCCGGCAAGGTCCGCGTCGAGGGCGACCCCGCGCACTTCGAGCTGTTCAGCCGGCTCTTCCAGATCCCGCCCGCCCCGGAGCGCCCGACCGGGCTGACCATGCGCTGAACCCCGGCGGCACCCGGCGGTACGCAATCCGCCGGGCGTCGTATTTTCCGTTGCGGGATCAGCAATCCGGAGTAACGGGAGGCGCTCCGGAAACGGTTATCGTCTACCCACGCTGTCGTCTTCCGTGAACTGGGGTCCCGTATGTCGACGTCCGAACTCGCCCGCCCGTCCGGGTTTCTCGGCCCGCTCAACAGCCGCTGGCACCACCGCGCGCTCGCGGTGTTCATGGTGATCGTGATCGGGCACTGGGCCGAGCACATCGTGCAGGCGTTCCAGATCTACGCGCTCGGCTGGCCGACGGCGAAGGCCCGCGGTGTGCTCGGGATGCCGTTCCCCTGGCTGATTTCGCAGGAATGGCTGCACTACGGCTACGCGCTCGTCATGCTGGTGTTCCTGTGGACCCTGCGGCACGGCTTCGCCGGCCGGTCGCGGCAGTGGTGGAACCTCGCGCTGGCCATCCAGTTCTGGCACCACATCGAGCACCTGCTGCTGTTCATCCAGGCGCAGAGCGGCTGGCGCCTCGCCGGCCAGAAGGTACCGACCAGCATCATCCAGCTGCTCGTGCCCCGGGTCGAGCTGCACCTGTTCTACAACACGATCGTCACCATCCCGATGATCGTGGCGGTCGTGCTGCACCGGCGCGCGTCGGTGGCCGAGCACGAGCTGACCGGGTGCACCTGCGGGCTGCGCCCGCCCGCGCTCGCCGCGTCGTGAGCGGCCGGGCCGCGCGGCGGGCACTGGCCCTGCTGGCCTTCCTGGCCGGCTGGCTGGTGCTCACCGCCGCGCCGGCGTCGGCGCACGTCGAGATCGTCTCCGTAACCCCCGGCGACGGTTCGCGGCTGACCGCGGCGCCCGCGCAGGTGTCGGTGACGCTGTCGGAGAACGTCGGCATCCAGCCCGGCTCGCTGAAGGTCGTCGACACGCAGGGCACCGCCGTCGACACCGGCCCGGTGTTCCAGCCCGGCGACGTCGCGGAGCAGGTGGCCGTCCGGCTGAAGCCGGGCCTGCCCGACGGCAGCTACCTCGTCGAGTACGCGTTCGTCTCGACCGACTCCCACCCGGTGCGCGGCACGTTCGCCTTCGTCGTCGGCGCCGGCCCGCTGATCACCTCGGCGGGCGCGGTCGCGGCGGCGACCGGCACGGACCCGGTGGTCGACGTGGTGTCGACGGTCGTGCGCTGGCTGTCCTTCGCCGGTGTCGTCCTGCTCGGCGGCCTGGTCTTCCTGCTGACGTGCCACCCCGCCGGGCGCGCGGACCCGCGGGCCCGGCGGCTGCTGAAGGCGGGCGTCTGGCTGACGGCGGGCACGGCGGTCGCGACGTTCCTGCTGCAGGGCCCGTACGCGGCCGGCCGCGGCCTGGGCGCGCTGCTGGACCCGGGCCTGCTGGGCGACACGTTCCGGCTGTCCTACGGCAAGCTCTTGCTGGTCCGGCTGGTCGCGGCCGGGGTGCTGGCGGTGGTGCTCCCCCGCGTGCTGGCGGCGCCGCCGTCGACGGCCCGCCGTGGCCGGCTGGAGAACCTCGCGATGATCACCGGGTTCGCGGTGCTGCTGAGCTTCTCGGCGAGCGGGCACCCGGTGACCGACCGGGTGATGTACTTCTCGGTGGCGGCCGACCTGGTCCACTGGGGCGCGATCGCGGTGTGGGCGGGCGGGCTGGTCCAGCTGGCGTCGTGCCTGCTCCGCCGGACCCCGGACCTCGGGCCGGTGGTGACGAGGTTCTCCCGCCTGGCGATGAACTGCGTGGCGCTGATCGCGATCAGCGGCGGGGTGCTGGCGTTGCGGATCGTGCCGTCGGTGCCCGCGCTGTGGACGACCGCGTACGGGCTCCTGCTCCTGGGCAAGATCGCGGGCTTCGCGGTGCTGCTCCTGGTGGCGAACGTGGCGCGCCGGGCGGTGCAGCGCGGCGTGCCGGGCGGCGGTGGCGGCGGCACGGCGGTGCTGACGACGGAGCTGCGCCGGCTGCGGCTGGCGGTGACGGCCGAGGTCGTGCTGGCCTCGGTGGTCCTGGCGCTGGCGGCGGTGCTCTCGGCGACCCCACCGGGCGGCTGACCGAGTCCGGCACCGCGGCGGCTCCCCCGGTGTCCGGCGAGGGTTCAGACCCCGGGTGCGCGCGGCGGGCTGAACGGGCCCCAGGTGAACGCGGGCAGCCACGTCGACGGCGCCGCGTCCCACTCCAGCTCCGACAGCTGGGCGAGCGACCGGCGGCCGGCCAGCGCCCGGTACAGCTCGTGGGCCGGCGCCGTCAGCGTCGCCACCGGGCGGCCGGCGCCCGCCGTCCACCGGGAGCCGCCCGTGGTGCGCAGGCGCAACGCCGGCAGGCCGCGGCCCGCGACCGAGCCCGAGAACCCGCGGACCAGCACTTCGAAGCTCGGCGCCCAGGCCGCGTGCTCGACCGGCGGCGGCACGCCCAGCGCCGCGCGCAGGTCCAGCTCGTGGGTGTAGGCGTCCATCACCATGACCTCGCCGCTGCGGCCACCCGCCTCCGCGAGCCGGCGATCGAGGTCCGCGCCGACGTCGTCCCAGTGGTCGAGCAGCTCCGGCACCGTCGTCGCGGTCGAGACGGGCACCGCGCCGCCGTGGCGCTCGAGCACCCGCTCGGCGATCCCGGTGAGGTGGCCCAGCAGGTCGGCGACGGTCCACTCCGGACACGCGGGCACCCGCCGGCGTCCGGCGCCGGCGTGCGCGCCGAGCAGGGTGCGGAAGCCGCGGCGCACCGCCGGGTAGCCGACGAAGTCCGGGGCCGGCCGACTCGCTGTCACGCGTCCCCACCTCACCTGGCACCATCGGGGTTTCCGGCCCAGTATGCCCAGGTGAGAAGCCCCGGCGAGTCTCCTGGCTTGCCGACACCGAAGACTCCGGGAGGTAGTGACCTTGCCCACTCTGTGGTCCACGCCGGCGCAGTGGGAGCTGCTGCCGCCGGTCCTGCTCGCGCTGGTGCTCAGCGTCGCGATCGGGCTCGAGCGCGAAGCCGGCATGAAGGCCGCGGGCCTGCGGACGCACAGCCTGGTCGGCGTCGGTTCGGCGGTGTTCATGCTCGTGTCGAAGTACGGCTTCGCCGACCTGCTGGGCACCGACCACGTCGCGCTCGACCCGTCGCGGATCGCCGCGCAGATCGTCTCCGGCATCGGCTTCATCGGCGGCGGCCTGATCTTCGTCCGCCGGGACGCCGTGCGCGGCCTGACGACGGCCGCGACGATCTGGCTCACCGCCGCCGTCGGCACGGCGTGCGGCGCCGGGCTGCCGGTGCTCGCCGTCGCCACGACGATCGGTCATTTCGTGGTGACCCGCGGCTTCCCGCCGCTGCAGCGGTTCGTCGCGCGGCACCGCCGCGAACCGCCGGTGATCCAGTTGAGCTACCTCGACGGCCACGGCGTGCTGCGCGCGGCACTGGCCGCGTGCACCGGACGCGGGTGGAGCGTGCACCACGTCGACGTCGACCACGAGTCGGTTTCCGAAGAGGGGCAACGGATCGCGGTCGTGACGCTGCGCCTCGACGGCCGCGGTGATCTCTACGACCTGGCCGCCGAGCTCGCCGAGCTGCCCGGCGTCCGGAGCACGTCCACCGGTCCGGGAGAACCGCTCGACGAATGATCACCCGCCCGGGCAGCGCGCGGGGGCGGGTTTGCGGCACACTGGGGTGGACGCGGGATTCCCCGGTACCGCAAGGAAAACGTGCGGCCGAGGAGAAACCATCCAATTCGGAGGTGAGGCATGGCCCCCGGCGGTGGCGAGGACGTGGAGCGCACGCAGCCCGGATTCGACCTGGCGTGGCGCGGTTTTCACCGCGCGCAGGTCGCGGAGTACGTCGCGTGGGCCGAAGGAGAACTGCGCAGACTCGCCGCCGAACGCGACTCGGCCCGGCAGCGCGCGGCCGCGCTCGCCGAGGACAACCGTGAGCTCCGCGTGAAGATCGACCGGATCAGCCGCACCCCGATCGAGCCGGACGCGCTGCAGGAGCGGTCCCGCCGGATGATCGAGCTGACCCGGGAGGAAGCGGCCGAAATCACCGCGCGGGCAACGGAAACGGCCGAGCGCCTGGTCCGCGAAGCCGAGGCCGAGGCGGTCCGGCTCACGGAGAAGGAACGCCGGCTGGTCGCCGAGGCCGAGGCGGAGGCCGAACGCCGGCGCGTCGAGCACGAGGAGTTCCTCCGGGCGGCCGAGCAGCGCCGCCGCGAGCTCGACGAAGCCGCCGCGCACCGCCGTGCCCAGCAGGAAGAGGATCACACGCGCGCGATGACGGTCCGCCGCGCCGACGCGATGCGCGTGCTGGCCGAGGAAGAGGCGGCCGCGCGGGCGAAGGCCGAACGCCTGGTCAGCACCGCGCAAGCCGAGGCGAAGACACAGCTGGAGACCGCGGAGGCCAAGGCGGCGAAGCTGGTCAAGACGGCCAAGACCAAGTCCGAACGCCTGGTCACGACGGCCGAAAGCAAGGCCGGCCGCCTGGTCTCGACCGCCGAAACCAAAGCGAAGAAGCAGGTCGCCACCGCGGAAGCCGAAGCCGAGTCCCTGGTCGAAGCGGCCCAGCGCCAGGTCACCGCCCTCACCGAGGTCCGCGACAAGCTCAAAGCGAGCCTCACCGGCTGCCGCTCCCTGCTCGCCGACGCGGCCGTCGCCCTCGACGACCGGCCGGCGCCCTTCGATCCGGAAGCCACCCTGCCGATGTCGAAGAGAGTGCCCGTCCAGCGGCGCTCGCCCGCCGACCTCACCGACGCCGTCGGCTGACCCTTGCCCGCCGGCCGGGCAGCCCCCATGATCGTCGGGTGAGGCCCCTGAGAATCGCGCTGGTCACGGCCCTGGCCGCCGGCACCCTCAGCGCGTGCGGCGCCGGGTCCGGCGTCACGATCAACCTGTACGTCTCGCCGGAGAACAACCTGCAGCACGTCGTCGACGCCTGCACCGCGGCCGCGGGCGGCCGGTACCGGATCGTCTACCACAAGCTGCCGCGCAGCGCGGACGGCCAGCGCGAGCAGATGGTGCGGTGCCTCGCCGCGGAAGACCCGTCGCTGGATGTCCTCGGCCTCGACGTCACGTGGGTTCCGGAGTTCGCCGAGGCCGGCTGGGTGGTGCCGTGGACCGGCGCGGCCGAGGCCGAGGCGACGCGGGACGTGCTGCCCGGCCCGCTCTCGACCGCGCGGTGGAACGGGAAGCTGTACGCGGCGACGAAGCACACGAACGTCCAGCTGCTCTGGTACGACGACCGGCTCACGCCGTCGCCACCGAAGACCTTCGAAGAGATGATCGCGCAGGCCCGAGCGCTCAAAGCGGCGGGAAAGCCGGGGAACGTCCTGTTCACCGGCGCCCAGTACGAGGGCCTGGTCGTCTTCTACAACACGCTGGTCGCCTCCGCGGGCGGCCACATCCTGTCCGACGACGGCAAGTCCGTGCTGATGGACGAGGGCGCCGTCCGCGCGCTCGAGGTGCTCAGGACCCTGACCACGGCCGGCGTCACGGACCCGTCGCTGGGCAACTCGAAGGAGGACGAGGTCCGCCAGGCGTTCCAGCGCGGGCAGGGCGCGCTGGAGCTGAACTGGCCGTACGTCTACGCGTCCTACGCCAAGGAGAAGCCGCAGGACCTGGCGCACGTGCGCTGGGCGCGCTACCCGTCGGTGGTGCCCGGCCGCCCCAGCCGCGTCACGATCGGCGGCTTCAACCTCGCGGTCAGCACGTATTCGCCCCACCAGGCAGAGGCCTTCGAAGCCGCCTTGTGCCTGCGGAGCCCGTCGAGCCAGCAGTACCAGGCGATCGAGGACGGCCTGGCCCCGACCACGCGCTCGGTCTACGACGACCCCGCGCTGGCGGCGAAGTTCCCGATGAAGCCGGACATCCTCGCCGCGCTGGCCGACGCCGCCGTCCGGCCGCTGACCCCGGCCTACCAGAACCTGTCGACGGTGATCTCGAAGGTGCTGTCCCCGCCGTCGGAGATCGATCCGGAGCGGACCGCGGCCGAGCTGCGCGAGCGGCTGACCGACGCGCTGAACTCGCGGGACATCATCCCTTGACGCGGACGTTCGCCCTGGTCACGGCGGTCGTCGTGCTGGCCGCGTCGACGACCCTGGCCAACCGCGTGCTCCCGGGCTGGGCGTACCCGGTGTGCGGAGTGGTCGCGGCGGCGGTCCTGGTCGCGCTCGGCCGGGCCGCCGGGTGCACGTGGACCGGGCTCGGGCTGGCTGCGGTCCGCCGTCCCGCGCTGGTCGGGCTGGCCGGGGCCGCGCTGGTCGCGGTGGTGTTCGGGATCGCGCTGGCGGTGCCGTCGCTGCGGACGGTGTACCAGGACGGCCGCGTCGGCGAGCCGGACTTCGGGCAGCTGCTGTGGCTGACGTGCGGACGCATCCTGTTCGGGACGGTGCTGATCGAGGAGGTGGCGTTCCGCGGCGTGCTGCCGGGCCTGCTGGGTGCGACGGACGACCGCTGGCGCTGGCCCCCGATCCTCGGCGCGGCGGCGCTGTTCGGCCTCTGGCACTTCCTGCCCGCGCTGGCGATCGGCCGCAACGCGGCGGTCCACGCGGTGTTCGGCGCGACGCCGACGGTGGTGCTGCAGGTGCTGGCGATGGCCGCGGCGGGCGTCGCGGGGATCTTCCTGCACTGGTGGCGGCACACGGGCCGGGGCGTGCTGGCGTCGGTGATCGTGCACTTCACCACCAACGCCGGCGGCCTCACCCTGGCGGTGCTGGTGCGCTAGGACCGCACCAGCCGCGCGATCGCGTCCGAGGCTTCGCGCACCTTCAGGTCGGCCTCTTCACCGCCGGCCGCGGCGGCCTGGACCACGCAGGTCGCCAGGTGCTCGTCGAGCAGCTCGAGCGAGAACGACTGCAGGGCCTTCGTCGCCGCGGAGACCTGGGTCAGGATGTCGATGCAGTACTTGTCCTGCTCGACCATCCGCTGCAGCCCGCGGATCTGCCCCTCGATCCGGCGGAGGCGCTTGAGGTAAGCCTCCCGCTCGGTGCCGTAACCCGTCATCGCCCACCTGTCCCCGTCGTCACCCGTCCCTGACCACCGACTATACCCTCCGGGGGTTCAGCGGAACCGGCGCAGCCGGAGGCTGTTGCTCACCACGAACGCCGACGAGCACGCCATCGCCGCGCCCGCGATCATCGGGTTGAGCAGGCCCAGCGCGGCCAGCGGCAGCGCCGCCACGTTGTACGCGAAAGCCCAGAACAGGTTGCCCTTGATGGTGGCCAGGGTCCGGCGGGCCAGGCGGATCGCGTCGGCGGCCGCCCGCAGGTCGCCGCGCACCAGCGTCAGGTCGCTCGCCTCGATGGCCGCGTCGGTGCCGGTGCCCATGGCCAGCCCCAGGTCGGCCTGGGCGAGCGCGGCCGCGTCGTTGACGCCGTCGCCGACCATCGCCACCACGCGGCCCTCGGCCTGCAGCCGCTTCACGACGTCGACCTTGCCCTCCGGCAGCACCTCGGCGACGACCTCGTCGATCCCCGCTTCGGCCGCGATCGCCCGCGCCACGCCGGCGTGGTCGCCGGTCAGCAGCACCGGCGTCAGGCCGAGTTCGCGCAGTTCGGCGACCGCCTGGGCGGAGGTGGGCTTGATCCTGTCGGCGACGACCAGGTGCCCCTGGACCTGGCCGTCCCAGCTCACGCCGACGGCGCCGTCGGCGCGCCCGACGCTGACCGTTCGTCCTTCGACGACGCCGCTCACGCCGACGCCCGGGGTGCTGCGGAACTCCGTCACCGGGGGAAGTGCGCCGAAGCGCTGCTTGGCCGCCTCCGCGATGGCGCGGCCGATCGGGTGCTCGGACGCGGCCTCCACGGCGCCCGCCAGCCGCAGCGGCTCGCCGTCGCCCTCGACCAGCGTCATCCGGCCGGTGGTGACGGTGCCGGTCTTGTCCAGGACGACGGTGTCGGCGCGGCGCGTGTTTTCGAGGACCTCGGGGCCCTTGATGAGGATGCCGAGCTGGGCACCGCGGCCAGTGCCGACGAGCAGCGCCGTCGGCGTCGCGAGGCCGAGCGCGCACGGGCAGGCGATGATCAGCACGGCGACGGCGGCGGTGAACGCGTGGTCCGGCGCTCCGCCGGTCGCGAGCCAGACCACCAGCGTGGCCAGCGCCGCGAGGACGACCAGCGGCACGAACACCGCCGAGACGCGGTCGGCGAGCCGCTGGACCCCGGCCTTGCCGTTCTGCGCCGCTTCGACGAGCCGGGCCAGCTGCGCCAGCCGGGTGTCGTCGCCGACGCGGGTGGCGCGCACGAACAACCGCCCGCCGATGTTGACCGTGGCGCCGGTGACCGCGTCGCCCGGCCCGACCTCCACCGGCACCGGCTCGCCGGTGAGCATGCTCGTGTCGACCGCGGAGCCGCCTTCGGTGACCACGCCGTCGGTGGCGATCTTCTCGCCGGGGCGGGCCACGAAGACGTCGTCCACCCGCAGTTCTTCGACGGGGATCAGGTGCTCTTCGCCGTCGCGCAGGACGGTGACGTCCTTGGCGCCGAGGTCCATCAACGCGCGGAGGGCGGCGCCGGCGCGGCGCTTGGAGCGGGCCTCGAAGTAGCGGCCGGCCAGAATGAACGTGGTGACCGCGGCGGCGACCTCGAAGTAGAGGCCGTGCTCCGGCATCCCGAAGAAGAGCACGTACAGCGACCAGGCCACGGACGCGACGACGCCGAGCGAGATCAGCGTGTCCATGGTGGCGGTGGCGTGGCGCAGGTTGACGGCGGCGGCGCGGTGGAACGGCCAGGCGCCCCAGGTCACGACCGGGGCGGCGAGGGCAGGCAGGACCCACGGGTCGGCCCGCCAGGCCGGGACCATCGCGAGGGCGATCAGCGGGACGGTCAGGGCCGCCGAAAGGAGCAAACGCTTGCGCAGTGCGGGCGTCTCGTCGGGCGCTTCGGGCTCGGGCAGCTTCGCGGAGTACCCGGCGGCCTCGACCACGGCGGCGAGGTCGGCGACCGTCAGCCCGTCCGGGTAGCTGACCTGGGCTTTCTCGGTGGCGTAGTTGACCGTCGCGGTCACGCCGTCGACCTTGTTGAGCTTGCGCTCGACCCGGGCGGCGCACGAAGCGCACGTCATCCCGCCGATGGCGAGCTCGACGCGGGTCGCGGTGGTCACGGGCTCAGGCGACCAGGCGGTAACCGGCCTCGGTGACCGCCGCGGCGACAGCGTCGGCGGCGAGCGGAGTGTCACTGGTCACGGTCACGCGACCGCTCTCGACGTCGACGTCCACGCTCCGGACACCTTCGAGCTCGGACACCTCTTCGCGGACCGAAGTGGCGCAGTGTCCGCAGGTCATGCCTTCGACGGTGTAGCTCGCCTCGGTCATCGGCGGCTCCTTTCGTTCTCGTTCCTTTATACCCATCGGGGGTAGGGGTTCGGTCGCGGCCCCCACCAGACTCGCGGCATGCGCAAGCTCTACGCGATCGGGATCGGCGCCGGCGACCCGGAGCACCTGACGGTCCAGGCGATCGACCGCCTCAACCGCGTCGACGTGTTCTTCGTGCTCGACAAGGGGTCGGCGAAGGCGGACCTGGTCCGGTTGCGCCAGGAGATCCTCGACCGGTTCGTGACGCGGCCGGGCTACCGCGTGGTGCTGGCGACGGATCCGTCGCGCGACCGGACGCCGTCCGATTACCGGGCGGCGGTGGCCGACTGGCACGCGGAGCGGGCCGCGGTGTACGAACGGCTCCTGCTGTCGGAGCTGGGGCCCGACTCGGTGGGGGCTTTCCTGGTGTGGGGCGACCCGTCGCTCTACGACAGCACGATCGCGCTGATCGAGGCGGTGCTGGCGCGGGGGAACGTGGCGTTCGAGTACGAGGTGGTCCCGGGGATCAGCAGCATTTCGGCACTGGTGGCCCGCCACCGGACGACGATGAACCAGATCGGCCGAGCGGTCCAGCTGACGACGGGCCGCCGGCTGGCGGCGGGCTGGCCGGAGGGAGTGGACGACGTGTTCGTGCTGCTGGACGCGAACACGACTTTCGATCGCTATGCCGATCGCGGCTTGACCCTCTTCTGGGGGGCGTACGTGGGGACACCGGACGAGATCCTGTTGTCGGGCCCGCTCACGGCGGAACTGGCCGAGGAGGTCCGCCGGGTTCGCGCCGAGGCGAGGGAACGGCACGGCTGGATCATGGACACGTACCTGCTGCGGCGCCCGGCGGAGTAGCGGGGCGGCTTGCCCGGCGGGCGGTCGGCAGCGGGGCTCGCGCCGCCATGCCGGCCTTGTCGCGGCGTCGCCTCGCCCCGCCGGGGCCGGCCGCGAGCGCCGCGGCCGGCTAGCTTTCGTGTCGTGGGCATGCGAAAAGGCCCCGGGAGACGGGTGTCCGTCTCGACCGGGGCCTTTTCCTATGTTGAGTTCGGCGGTGTCCTACTCTCCCACAACCCTTCGGTTGCAGTACCATCGGCGCTGTCAGGCTTAGCTTCCGGGTTCGGAATGGGACCGGGCGTT